>JAUXOC010000030.1 GCA_030682495.1 Alphaproteobacteria bacterium
ACCTTGGCAAGGTAACGCTCTACCCCTGAGCTACATCCGCTTGGCCTTTTGACAGGCGGGTGAAAAGAATCTGCTTTTCACAGGTGGGATAGGAATATGACAGACAGCGCGCTTTGTCAAGAAACCAAATCACGCCGACCGCACCTCATAAAAAGCATTAAAATTCAGACATTTAAAGAAAACGCCCGCGGGTCAAAACCGGCGGGCGTTTCTCACTGTGTGCGAAGTGTCTGGATTTAGCCTTGTTTCGGCTTGCCTATTTTGGGCCAGTTGACCTGTGCCTTTTTATCGGGCGTCAGGCCGGCATTGTCATTGGCGGGCGGTTTGCCTGCCGCTTTGCCGAAAATACGGCGTAGCGGGTTTTTGACCATGCGGGTGAAAATACCGGGCGATTGTGCATCGGCTTCTTTACGCAGGTCATTGGCGCGTTTGCCCGCGATGGGTTTTTCACGCAGCGGTTTGCCGGTTTTGAGGATGCTTTCGATACGCGCAATCGTGCGCGGGTCGTGCACCAGCTCCATGAACTTTTTGCGCTCCAGCTCGCGCAGGTAATCCTGCGAGACTGTCACGCCGGGGCCGGCTTTATCGCCACCGGTCAGCACGTCGCCGACTTTGGACGAGACCACAACGTCATAAGGCGTTGCCTGACCTTTGAGGTAGAAACCATCAACCGCCATATTCAGCGCCGTGGCGCCGGATTTGCCGGGCAGCTTCAACTCGACCGCTTGTTCCGGTTTGAAGTCGGGCACCATTTCCAGCGCCTTTTTCTTCGCATCGGCCAGCAGGCGCGATTTGTTCATCGTCACGCCGTCGGTGTCGCGCAGGATCATCAGATCTTTTGCTTCAAAAGCCGACAGGCCGACTTTGGCGGTCGAGATGGTTTCGAAGACCATCGCCACCGGCGGCATCGGGCCTTTGGGCAGGCGCTTGTTTTGCTGCGCGCGGGTCATCAGCTCGGTCGAGCCGCCCCAGGCGGGCAGCAAACCAACGCCGACTTCGACAAGACCCGGATAGGTTTCGGCATGCGCCTGCACATGATGGCTGTGCAGCAAAACTTCGCAGCCGCCGCCCAGCGCCTTGCCCGACGGGGCGGAGACGATGGGGAATTTCGCGTATTTCATGCGCTTCAGCGTGTCTTGGCCCATTTTGACCATCTTGTCGACGATCCAGTACTGCTTGGCTTTGGCGGCCAGCAGCGCCACACCGATATTCGCACCGACGGAGAAATCTTCACCTTCATTGTGAATAACGAGCGCGCGGAATTTGCCGCCGTGCTTGCCTTTTTCGATGATATCAATCGCATCGTTGATGGTCTTGAGGCTCATGAAATCGAGCGAGTTCATCTTGGACGTAAACTCAAGGCACAAAACGCCGTCGCCCGCATCCCAGAGCGCCGCACCGATTTTGCCGATGCCCGGAATAGTTTTAGTATTGTCGAGCACAGGCTTGGAGGCACGCTTGATGTCGGAGAGCAAAAGCACGCCTTCGGGGCGCACAACGTCCGCATAGCTGCCGTCTTTTTGCATGAACTGCAATTTGCCGTTTTCGGTTTTGTAGAATTTCTTGCCTTGCGCCTGTTTGATAAAGGCGGGGACTTTTTCGCCCTCGGCTTCCATGCGCTTGATGAAATAATCCACGCCCATTTTATCGAGCATTTCAAACGGGCCCTGTTTCCAGTTATAGCCCAGTTTCATGGCCTGATCGACGTCGGTGATATTGCCGGAGATGTCATGCACATGTTCGGCGGCATAGCTGAGGGTCTGTTTCAAAACCGCCCAGGCGTAATCGCCGCCCTTGTCCTTGGTTTCGACAAGGCCGCGCAGGCCTTTTTTCTGCGCGTTTTCGGCGGCTTTCATTTTGACTTTTTCGGCAGGACGCTCGGTGCCGGTATCCAGATCAACCGCCATCTTTTCGCGTTTGTCGTTCAGACGATAAAAACCGCCCTTGCCTTTGCGGCCCGTATAGCCATCGGCGATCATTTTGTCGATCACCGGCGACGTGCGGTTGATTTTGACATAGCCGTCATCTGCCGGCAGTTTTTCGGTCAGGCTTTTGCTGATATGCGGCATCAGGTCGAGACCGACGAGATCAACGAGGCCGAAAATGCCTGTCTTGGGAATACCCATCGGGCGGCCGACGATGGCATCGGCTTCTTCGACTTTCAATTTGCGGTCAATCGCTTCGTTGATTGAACATTGAATCCAGAACGTGCCGATACGGTTGGCGATAAAGCCCGGCGTGTCTTTGCAAACGACGACGCCTTTGCCGAGTTTTTCATCCATAAAGCGCGATACTTCGGCGACTTTCTCGGGCGCATTGTGTTCGGACGTCACCAATTCCAGCAGCGGCATATAGCGCGGCGGGTTAAAGAAGTGGGTGATGACGAAATCTTTTTTAAACGCATCCGATTGACCTTCGATCAGCGTCTTGAGCGGAATGGTCGAAGTGTTGGAAGCAACCGTGGAGCCTTCTTTGCGGTTGGCGTCGATCTTTTTGAACAAATTCGCTTTGATAACGGGGTCTTCGAGGACCGCTTCGATGATCAGATCGCAATCTTTCAGGCGGTCCATATGGTCTTCGGTATTGCCGGCGCGGATTTTCTTCGCATTGCGTTTGTGCATCAGCGGTGCAGGGTTGGTCTTGAGCATTTTTTCGACCGCGCCCTTGGCGATCACGTCACGATCCGCGCCCGGCGTTTGCGCCGATTTGGGCACGATGTCGAGAAGTTCAACCTCGATCCCCGCATTGGCGAGATGTGCGGCGATACCCGCCCCCATCACGCCCGCGCCGATCACTGCCGCTTTTTTAATCGCCATGTCAAAGTCTCCTTAAAGATGTGCTGTGCCGCTGAGGGTCGTTAAAACGACAATCAGGGTTTGGGCGAATATTTTTTGAGAACCGTGGTGATGCCCTGCCCCGCGCCGATGCACTGGGTCGAGATGGCATAGTCGCCGTCTTTACCCTCATCATGCAGCAGCTGTGCGGCCTTGCCGGTGATGCGCGCGCCGGTGGCGCCCATCGGGTGGCCAAGCGCAATCGCACCGCCATGCACGTTCAGCTTTTCATCCGCAATTTTAAGGTCGCGCTGGCAAGCGACAGCTTGCGAGGCAAAGGCTTCGTTCATTTCCACGAATTTCACGTTGTCCATGGTGACGCCCGCTTTGGCCAAGGCCTTTTCGGTTGCCGGAACGGGGCCGAGACCCATGACGGTGGGGTCAACGCCTGCCACCGCAAAGGATTTCACTTCAGCCAGAATTTCAAGTCCGTGTTTAATCGCGAATTCTTCGGAGCAGACCAGCACCGCTGCCGCGCCATCGGTGACGGGCGAGGAAGTCGCTGCGGTGACGCTGCCGTCCGCTTTGAAGGCGGGCTTCAACTTCGCCATGCCTTCGGCGGTGGATTCGGGACGCGGGCAGCCGTCATCTTTAACCACACTGCCATCGGGCTTCACAATCGGCACGATTTCGGCGTCGTATTTACCGGCTTTTTTCGCGGCGGCCGTTTTGAATTGGGATTTCAGAGAAAACTCTTCCTGTTCCGCGCGGCTGATGCCCTTGCGGTCGGCCACATTTTCAGCGGTTTCGCCCATGCTCATGTAAGCACCGGGATTTTGCTCGTAAAGCGCCGGGTTCGGCGAGACGTTAAAGCCGCCCATCGGTACGCGCGTCATGCTTTCGACGCCTGCACAGATGACAGCATCCATCATGCCCATGGTGATCGCACCGGCGGCATCGTGGATGGCTTGCATGGAAGAGCCGCAGAAACGGTTGATGGTGACGCCTGCAACCTCTTCGGGCAGACCGGCGCGGAGCGCGACGAGGCGGCCAAGGTTCAGACCCTGTTCACCCTCGGGCATGGCACAGCCAAGCTTGAGGTCTTCGATCAGCGCCGGATCGACGCCGGTTTTTTTGATAAGGCCCTGTACTGTCTGCGCGGTGATGTCGTCGGCGCGCATCTGGCATGTGTGCGACGG
>JAUXOC010000002.1 GCA_030682495.1 Alphaproteobacteria bacterium
GACGATCTCGGCAAACTGGTCACGCTGGAGTGCGGCAAGATCCTGACCGAAGGCCTCGGCGAAGTACAGGAGATGATCGACATCTGCGATTTCGCCGTCGGCCTGTCGCGCCAGCTCTACGGCCTCACCATCGCCTCCGAACGTCCGCTGCACAAGATGCAGGAAAACTGGCACCCCGCAGGCGTGGTTGGCGTGATTTCCGCTTTTAACTTCCCTGTCGCGGTCTGGTGCTGGAACTTCGCCCTTGCCGTTGTTTGCGGCGACAGCGTGGTGTGGAAACCATCTGAAAAAACACCGCTGACGGCGCTGGCCTGTCAGGCGCTGTTCCTCGAAGCCGCCCGCCGCTTTGGCAAAGCCCCCGCAGGCCTGTCCGAACTGGTGATTGGCGAGCGCAAAATCGGCGAGAAAATGGTCGATGACAAACGCCTCCCCGTCATCTCGGCGACCGGCTCCACCCGCATGGGGCGCGACGTTGGCCCGCGCGTGGCCGCGCGCTTCGGCAAATGCATCCTTGAGCTCGGCGGCAACAACGCCATGATTTTGACCCCCAGCGCCACGCAAGACCTCGCCCTGATGGCGACGGTTTTCGGCGCGGTCGGCACGGCAGGGCAACGCTGCACGTCGCAGCGCCGCCTGATCGTGCACAAAGACATCGCCGGCGGTTTCATCGCGCGCGTCAAAAAAGCCTACAAATCGATTTCGGACAGCAAGATCGGCAGCCCGCTGGATTCCGGCACGCTGCTCGGCCCGCTGATCGACAAACAGGCGTTTGAGGCCATGCAGGCCGCGCTGAAAAAAGCCAAAGCCGCGGGCGGCAAGGTGACAGGCGGAGAGCGCGTCTTTGCCAAGGATTACCCGAACGCCTATTACGTCACCCCCGCCCTCGTCGAAATGCCGAAGCATCACGAGATCATGAAGCACGAAACCTTCGCGCCCATCATGTACGTTGTGAAATACAGCAAGATCGAAGAAGCCATCGCCCTGCAAAACGACGTGCCGCAAGGCCTGTCGTCCTGCATCTTCACCAATGACGTGCGCGAGGCGGAGCTGTTTACCTCCGCCGCCGGCTCGGACTGCGGCATCGCCAACGTCAACCTCGGCACCTCCGGCGCTGAAATCGGCGGCGCTTTCGGCGGCGAAAAAGAAACCGGCGGCGGCCGCGAGAGCGGCTCCGACAGCTGGAAAGCCTACATGCGCCGCTCCACCAATACCGTCAACTACGGCACCGCCCTACCGCTCGCGCAGGGTGTGAAGTTTGATGTTTGATTGAAGACGCAGACAGAAACAGCCCCTGCCTTTACTGGCAGGGGCTGTTGATTGTAGATACCGCTTAAGCCTTACTTTTTACGCCTTCTCACAGTTCTCCTGTATATTCTTTTCCAGCTCTTCAATCTCGCGTCTCAAATTAGCCGAATGCTCTTTTTCGGGCGTAGTTTCAGGCCGATGCGGAGAATTACTCATATACTTTGACAGTAGATCGCATATCTCATCATTGCCGTTTAACCGAGCTGTCGTAAAAGGTAAGTCTCCTTCTGTACGGGCGAACGGATTTGCCCCTGAGTCAAGAAGTAGCCTTACTATATCGTAGTGGCCATGCTCGACCGCATAATGCAGAGGGGTGTAGCCTTGTTCCCCATGCTTGTTAATGTCAATACCTGCCGTAATGAGAAGCTCCACCGCAGCGATATCGCCCCATACAGCTGCACAATGTAATGCGTTGTCGCCCAAAGCATTAGTCGCGTTAATATCCGAGAAATCAACATAGCTAAAGTCCGGCGTCGAGCTGATCCGTTCGAACAAATTCTTCAGTTCTTTGCTTCTAGTTGTCGTCATAGCTCTATTATATCCTAACTACGTGTTATCCAAAAAATAGCAGTTCATTTATCTAAACAATAATACTCTAAGATAAACCCCTTATAAAGAAACAGTTTTCTAAGAGAGTGAGCGGACTAACAAAAAGCCCCGCAAAATTTACGGGGCTTTTTTTACCAAAATAGTAATAGGAAACCGCCATGCCGCCGAAGGGCGGTTTTTTTTAAGCCTTCTCGCGCTTAAAAGCGAAACGCAGGAAACAATCCTATTTTGGAATGCGCAAATCAAGACGGCTTCGGCGGTTTGGTGCCGCCGGTTTTGGGGGCGTATTGCGCGCGCAGCTCGTCGCGGTGTTCGGCGAGCCAGTAGCCGGCGATGATGGTTTTCATGTCGTTGTTGACGCCGGTTTTGACTTCGCTGATAAAATCTTTGGCCGAGACCATGCGCGTCTTGATGTTCTCCATTTCGTTTTCATTGCCGAAAATGCCGCTGCCTGCGGATGTATCGACGATGCCGACGACGATGGAAATTTTTTCGGACGTGCCGCCTGCGCTGACATAGGCGTCCTGAATTTGCCGCGCGTCTTTGAGATCGAGTCCGGTTTCTTCTGTCGTTTCGCGGATGGCCGCATCGACAGCCGTTTCGCCCTTGGCGATGCCGCCGGCGGGCAGCGTGTCGGTATAGGGGTATTCGCCGGCCGCCAGAATGCCGGGGCGCATTTCATTGACCAGCACGACTTCGTCGCGTTTCGGGTCATAGGCGAGGATGGCGACCGCATGCCCCCGCTCCATCACCAGACGCTCATAGGTTTCTTTGCCGCCTTCGTGGCGGTCGGCTTCGATTTCGTAGCGGTTGATTTTGAGAAAGCCGTTAAATTCGCTGCGGACGCTTTTGACGCGGGCTTGCAGCTTTTTGTCGTCGGGGGTCGGATCGGCCATGGGGTGATTCTCCTTTGATATACTCTTATTGAGTATTTTTTATACTCTAAGAGAGCATAAGTCAATCCCCTTTCAGCGCAGCTTGAAACGGCGGCTCGGAAAGATCAGAGCCTGGGCGGGCGCTGCGCCGCAGGGGTCTGGGGCGGATTGTCGTTTTCGGCTGTGGCTTCGGCATGTTTTGTGCGGATGCTGTCGCGGTTTTTGGCCAGCCAAAAGGCGCAGACAAGGCTTTTCATGTCCTTGAGCGCGCCGCTTTCGGCACGCTGGATAAATTCATCGGAAGACAGGATGACGGTTTTGATATCTTCGCCTTCGGAAACATGGCCATGCACCCCGCCCGCTTTGGCCATATCGACCGTGCCGAAAACCAGCGCCAGACGCTCTGACGTGCCGCCGGAGCTGACATAGGCGCCGGGGTGGATCAGCTGCGGGTTTTGCAGCTTCAGCCCTGTTTCTTCGCGCATCTCGCGCACAGCGGCGGTGATTTCATCTTCGCCCTTGTCGATCATGCCGGCCGGCAGGGAATCGTTGAAAGGATAGTCACCCGCGGCCAGCAAGCCGGGACGCATTTCGTTGACCAGCAGCACCTGATCGCGCGCGGGGTCATAGCCGAGAATGGCAACCGCATGGCCGCGTTCGAAAATCAGCCGCTTCACCGTCATGCTGCCGCCGTCATGCGTGTCATGTTCGATGGTCAGTTCATCCATTTTGAAAAAACCGTCGAAAACGCGGTCTTTCTGGACGATGCGGGCTTCGGGGCGCTTGGGGGGTTGGTCGTCTTTGGGGGCGTCGGTCATGATGATCCTCTGATGAAACAGAATGCATCGTTTTTACCATATTGAAATAACGCCGTCCAGAAAAAACCCGCACAGTGGCGGGTTTTCTCCATATATATCAACGTTTTGAGCATTACCCCCGACGCAGGGGCAGCTAAGCTATTATTGGTGAACGCCTTTTGCGAAGAGGTCGATGACCAATTTGGCCGGCTCTTTGCCCTTGGCAGGCAGAACCTGCTGTTCTTTGACCGTCGCAGGAGCGATCAGGTCAACCAGCAGCTGGCCGTCACGGTATTCCCAGCCCGATACCAGCGCGCCGCCATCGGCTTTAAAGCTGGTCTGTTTAGCTTTCCACGTCAGGCGCGGCAGTTCGACCGCCAGACGCTTGCCGCCGTTTTCAAGGCGGGAGCGACCTTCGGGCGTGGCCGTCATGTCTAGCACAATGCGCGTTTTGTCCAGATGGTCGCCGATGCGCACCGCATGGATGTCGCCAACCGGTTTGGAAGCTTCTTTGAGCAAGGCCTCGGTTTGCGCCTTGGTCAGGCGGTAGCTGATATTCAGGTCGGCATTGGATTTTTCAAGCGTAGAGACGCGGCCTTCCATGTTGGGGGCAAAGACGTCTACATCGTCGCGGAGCGTCTGTACGGCGTCTTCCAGACGCTTAAAGCGGGCATCTGTGCCCTTGACCGGCGCATCGAACAGGCGGGTCAGACGCATGCCCTCGGCGGGTGCCATGCGTTCTTCGGCGCTGAGCGCGGCCTGCTGCGTTTCGGCAGGGTCTTCCTTGGTGAAGGTGCAGCCGCCCAGAGACAGCGCCAGAACAGCTGCGGAAACGGCCAGAAGGGGAAAGCGGAGAGCGGGAGAGCGCATGTGAATTACCTCGCTGCGTGCAAAAGCGGAGAATCTGAGAATCCGTATGGATGCATTGTAGACCAATCCTAAGCCCCTGATAAACAGCTAAGAAACAGGGGAGTAACATAAAATTATTTGACGAAATCCCGAATCTCTGTAAAAGTATTAGCATGACGAACGAAATGAACATCATTTTAGGCAAAAAAGAATACATCGCCCCCATCGGTGCGAAGGTTTCTGCATTATCGCGACGACCGATCCGCTGACAGCGGACGGAGCCTTCCTCGTCTGAAAACGGGCAAAACTCCATAAGACTACCTTCAAGATCGCAGCTCCGCGGGGCTGCAGACTGATAAGCACTTTACATGGAGTTACCCCAAGATGTCTTCCCAGCAATCCGGTTCTAAAGAAATTCTCACCACAAAAGGCATCGTCGAAGAGACGGTCGCCCTGCTCAACGGCAAATACGTCGATGGCAAGGAAAAGAAAATCGGCATCGAAGTCGAGATGCCCTTCGTCAACAAAAAAGACCTACAGCCCATCGGCTTCAATGGCCCCAAGAGCATCAGCGCGATTTTCAACTTCCTGTCCAAAAAGGGCAACTGGCACGCCCTTGAGGTTGAAAACAACAAAGTCACCTCGCTTGAAAACGAAACCGGCAACATCACGCTCGAGCCGGGCGGACAGATTGAATTTTCAAGCGCCGCGCGCAAAACCCTTGGCGAACTTGAACAGGATATCGGCAAATATTTCAGCGATGCGAAAGCCGCGTCTGAAAAAATCGGCCTCGACGTTCTGCCCTATGGTTTCCATCCGCATCTTTCGATCGACGATTGCCCTTACGTATCCGAACGGTCGCGGTTCAAGGCGCTCAAGCCTGTATTCGAAGCCGAAGGCGGTTATTCCGCATGGGGCCAAAGCTGCAGCGTGCAGGTCACGCTCGACAGCCCCGGCAAGGAAGATGCTTTTGATGCCTTCAAACTCGGCCTGATCCTCCAGCCCGTTGCGGCGGCGATTTTTGCCAATTCCCCCTTCTCCATGGGCAAAGACTCTGACCATGCGTCGTGGCGGAGACACAAGCTGCAGGAACTCGACAGCCCGCTCTACAAAGTGCCGGATGCTTTGTTCGAACCTGGCTATAGCCTGAAAGACTGGGCGGCGCATACGCTGTCTGTGCCCATGAGCTTTATCGTGCGGAATGATGCCTATATCGCCGTAGCGCCCAATGCGTTTTACGAGATGATCGGCAAGCCCCTGCCCGAGCTGGCGCATCTGCCGCAGGAAGAACAATACCTGACCAAGAAAGACCTGCTCGACCACCTGACAGGCATCAAACCCGAAATGCTGCTCAAGCCCAACCTGCTGCTCGAATTCCGGGCGGCCGATCTTGGCCCCACGCCGGATCATTGGATGGCGGTTGGCGCTTTCTGGACGGGTCTTTTCTACGACAAGGACGCTTTCAAAGCGGCACAGGAATATATCGCCGAATGGACCAAGGAAGAACGCCTTGCCCTGCGGGATGGTGTGGCCAAGGACGGGCTTGCAACCAAAGTCGGCAATAAAACCGTGCAGCAAATCGCCCTCGACCTCATCGAAATTTCCAAACAGGGTCTGTCGCGGAGCGAGCCGGAAGCCGTACAATTCCTGAAGGTCATCGAAACGCAGGTCGCGCAGGGGATTACCTCTGCCGCCAAAGCCGCGCAGATACTGGAAAAGAACGATGGCAACATGACGGCAACGCTGAAAGAAACCTTCCTGTTCAACCCCAAAACCGAACAGGCGGAAAAAAGCAAACCCGCGAAAAAATCCGACGGCCAAGGCTTTCACGCCGGCCAGTAAATCGGCATAATATAATCGAAGCCCCCGCCCCGGCATGTCCGGGGCGGCGCTTTTTCGGGGGATTATTTACCATGCTCAAACAATTGGTTTTCAAAGGCGCGGCAGAGGGGCCGGTCTTTCTGGTCACCGGCGCGGTGCACGGCAATGAAAAATGCGGTACAGCAGCGATTGGCCGCCTTGTCATGGAGATAGAATCCGGACTGGTCAGTATTGGCAAAGGCACGCTGGTCTGCGTACCCGTTTGCAACCCGCGCGCCTATGCACTGCACAAGCGGCAAGCGGAGGCGAACCTCAACCGCGTCATGGTGCGCCATACATCCCCGAGCCTTTACGAACATCATCTGGCCAATGCACTGGCCGATATCATCGACGGCTGCGATGTGATGCTGGATTTGCATTCCTATTCGTCGGGTGTGCGGCCGTTTTTGTTTCTCGACAGCGACACGCCCAATCACCGAAAATACGCCGCGGCGCTGGGCATTCCCTTCTGGATCACGGGCTGGGATGATCTTTATGCCGGCGCGCAAGACCTCAACGCCGGCGATACCATGACCTATGCCAAAAGCGCGGGCAAGCTGGGGCTGCTCGTCGAATGCGGGCAGCACGAAGACCCCGCCGCGATTTTGCACGGATACCACGCGCTACGCCGCGCCGTTGCCCATTTTGGCCTGACCGCGCCCTATGACGCAGGCGATGCCGCCAAACCGCAGGTCAACCGGCTCACAAAGATTGTCACCAAAGACAAAGCGGGACATTTTGCCAAGACGTGGCAGCACCTCGACCCCGTGCGCAAAGGTGAGACTGTTATTTTTTATGATGACGGCAGCACGCTGGATGCACCCGCAGACGGCGTCGTCATCATGCCCGCACCGCTGGCCGAGCCGGGCAGCGAATGGATTTATTTCGGCACCGCCGACGCCTGATGCCCTTTGCGCGCAGGTGAATTTGACAAGGCCTCGCGCTAAAAAGCCCGTCATGCCGGATCAAGTCCGGCATGACGATTTGGTTTTCCGCTTATCAACCTTATCTACGCGGCAGATACAAAAACCCCCGCCGTGCGCACAGCGGGGGTTTCGGTTTTTTAGGCTCAGTCGTTGGCGACCAGCGCCGCTTTTTCGGTCTTCTCCGCACTATCCCCGTCACTCAGTTCGGGGATCAGCTCCAAAGCCTGCATATCGTACAGCGCCTTGTAGCGGGAATGCGGGCTGGACATGAGCGTGGCGTGGTCGCCCTGCTCGATAATCCGTCCCTGATCGAAGACCAGAATGCGGTCGGCTTTCTGAATCGTCGACATACGGTGCGCGATGGTAATCGTCGTGCGCCCCTCCGTCAGACGATCAAGCGCCTGCTGGATATAATGCTCCGAAATCGAATCCAGACTCGATGTCGCCTCGTCCATAATCAAAATCGGCGCATCCGATAGAATCGCACGGGCAATCGCCACGCGCTGACGTTCGCCGCCCGACAGTTTCACCCCGCGTTCGCCCACCAGCGTGTCGTAGCCTTTGGGCAAAGTCATGATGAAATCATGGGCGAAGGCCTTTTTCGCCGCCGCTTCGATTTCCGCCTGCGTCGCACCGCGGTTGCCGTAGGAAATGTTTTCCGACAGCGTGCGGTGGAACAGGATCGGGTCCTGCGGCACCAACGAGATTGACCGGCGCAGACTTTCGAGCGTGACCTGCGAAATATCCTGACCGTCGATGTGGATCGCACCTTCCGTCACGTTGTACAAACGCTGTATCAACTTGACGAAGGTCGATTTGCCACCGCCCGAAGGTCCGACCAGCGCAAGCTTTTCGCCCGCACGGATATCGACCGACATATCCGAATAGAGGTTCTTGAGCGCATTCGGGTATTTAAACCCGACCTTGTCGAACGAGATCATATCCGGACGCTGTCCACGCTTGACGGTCAGGTTTTTTGCGCCCTGCACATCAATCACATCATCTTCGCGCAGCCAGAAACCGACAACGTCTTCCATATCGCTGATCGCACGCTGCAGGTGGGAAATATGCATCCCGATATCCCGCAGATAGCCGCCAATGATAAAGAACGTCGTGATGACCAGCACGATATCGCCCGGCGTTGCCTTGCCGCTTTTGCCGAGGACAATTGTGGTTGCGATCATGCTGACCATCATAAACAGACGCATGACCGAACGCACACCGTCCGCGCCGACGCCGGTTTGCCAGGCATTCAGCGATTTATCGCGCCAATAGCTGACGATTTCGCGGAAATTCCGGTCTTCGCGGGCTTCGGCACCGAAGGATTTAACCGTCGGGTTACCCGTGATGATATCCGCCAGCGATGCGCCGACCTTGGTGTCGAATTCTGCCGATGCGCGGAAACGCGGCGCCAGAATTTTGACCGACATCCAGATACTGACGGCGCAATAGGCCACAATCATCACTGCCGCCGCAATACCGACTGTCGGCAGCGACATCACCAGCATCACTGTGACACCGATCATAATAGTGATCGCCGGCAGCAGCCCCATCAGGATGGTGTCCTCGAAGCTGTCAAAGGCCCACATGCCGCGGGTGATCTTGCGCACCGTGCCGCCCGCAAAAGTATTCGCATGCCAGTCGGCGCTGAAACGCTGCACCTTTTGCAGCCCGTCAGTGACGATGGATTGCAGGTTATCGACCGCAAAGCGGTTCCAGAAATACAGCGACAGCAGGCGTAGCACCTGATGCAGAAGCGCCAGCAAGGTAAAGCTGCCAAAGGCCCACCAGGCCGCTTGCATCGCCGTCACGGGGTCGGTTTTCATGGCCACCATGGCATCGACAATGCGTCCCGTATAAACAGGCACGACAGCATCCATCAGGACAGAGGCCAGCATCAACACCGCCGCCCCGGCCCCCAGCCTTACGCGCGGGCGCCAGTAATACAGGGCAAACCGCACGACATCGCGCGCCTTGACGTTGCTTTGTTTTTTCTCTTCTTCTTCCAGCTCACTCATGTTTTTATCTGCCGACCGCGCAAAAACACGGCGCAGGCAGTCCTCTTTCTAAGACCTGTTGTGTCCAGACGGCGCATATCGCGCAGTACCGTTTTGATGGTGAAAGTATCTGAAGTGCCGGAAAGGGCTGTTTGCCAGATAGATCGCCGCCTGAACGTGGAGTTCATTTTTCAGGCGTTCGGCGATGGCTTGTCAGCCGAAGAGGCCCGGAAATGAAGCTTTAAATGAATAGTTTAGTACCATGGTTCATTTCCTCCTCTTGGTTGGGGTTGATAACAATAGTAGCAACTATGACACAGAAGAGTGTCACGGGGAAGATACAAAATATGCTCTGGCTTGAAATCCGCGCGTCAGACGCTGCCGGTTTCCCAAATTATCATTTTAGATAAAGGACTTTCGCAGCAAATCCGCTCGATAATATCAGCGGTGACAAAAGCCGTTTGTGGCAAAAAAATCACGGCCACGTCCGGCTGCCCCATGGCCGCGCGCAGCGTCTCCGCCGAATCCGCTGTGGTCACATCCGGCGACCGGCCGATAAGCTCGGCCTGCCAGCTGCCCGCGGGCAGATGCGCCACGCGGCTATAGTGCTGACGTCCCTGCTGCGCGCCCTCCGCCGCTGTCTGGAACGCGAGGGTTTCAAGAATGTCTTTCGCCTCTTGCGCGTTGACCGGCATGCCTGTTCTCCCTGTTTTTTAGCGTGGCTTGATGATGTTGGTATAGACCTTGGGCTCGGCATGATCGCCGTGGATGATCTGCCCTAGAGTGCTGCCCTTTTTCACTTTCATCTGGCCGTCTTCGTTCTTGACGTTGCGCAATTCACAGACCGCCGAGAAAGCCTTGATAAGCCCTTCGATTGCATTTTGTGTCTGCCCGGTCTGGAAAGCACCGGCATCCACGCGCAGTTTCGCGCCTTCCGACACGAATTCGTTGATGGCAACGATTGCCGTCTCGTCACCATGCACGACATATTGCACGCCGTTCTTGCTCAGCGCGGATTTCAACTGCGGCGCGATCTCTTCGGTACCGATGACGATCATCTGGCTGCGCTGCTTGTCTTCCAGCACATACATGAAGGATTTTTCCTTCTTGCTGTCACCTGCGGCCAGAACGGTCAGATCCAAACCATTGCGGGAGCGGCCTTGCAGACTGTTATAGGCCTCGATGTCCTCTTCCGTCTTGGGGTGTTCGCTCTGATCCACGCACTCAAGCAGCTCGTCAGGCCAAATGCGCGCGCGGTTCTGCTCTGCATAGGCAGGCACAGCCAGCGCCGCCAGAACACTGCGGTAATCAACCAGCGTATGGCTGCCGCCGGGTTCCAGCTTGCTGTCGTCCATGTCATAGCTCGGCACGGCCTCGCCCTGCAGCAGCGGGGCGCCGTTGACGGCATTGAGGTCTTCGTTTGGCAGCACCAGCACTTTCGGGCCGCTGTCGGCGGTCGATTTCATGCTATTGATAGCACGGCCGAGGTTTTCCAGCGGAATGACAAAGTCGTCCTGTTTCTGGATGTTGCCATAGACGCCGCGCAGATTGGCCATCAGGACGCCGCGGATTTCCAAAAGCTCGTCCGTGCCGCCCATATCCTTGAGACTGTCGTATTTCAACAACTCGGCAATCGGTTTTTTGTCGCCGCTCAGCTTGGCTTCTTTGAAATCCGGCGGGAAGATACCGTTCTGTTCGCAAAGCGCAATCAGCGTCGCCTGTGTCACCGGCATACCAACGGTATCGTTGACGATGCTTTCCTGTACTTTACGTGCCAGATTAGCGCCAAAGCGATACCAGGCAGGCGCCGGCTCGCTGATCGCGTCGCGGTTCAGCGCCTTGAAAGCCGCCGCCGCATTCAGGGTCAGCGTGGCGACCTTGGCAGAACGCACCTCCGGCGTCGATTGAACTGCGTGGTTGTAATCGTCAATCACGGTACGGAAACTGACGCGCACCTTGCGTGCGCCGGCCATGACCTCGTCAGCCATATTGACGTATTTTTTATCCGCCAGCAGTTCAGATTCCGGATTCGACAGCTTCGCGCGGTCAGACAGATAATCTGAATACTGGTTGACCGCCTTCACCGTTTCCTGAAAATTCTGCAGGAAGTAGATTTCATGTGGTGGAATGGCTTTTTGCTCTGCCGCCGTCAGACCCAGTTTGCGAATTTGCACCAGCCAGTCTCCGAATTCGGCAGGTTTTGCCGTGGCCAGGTCTTCAAACAGGTTATAAAGCGTCACCAGCGGCAAGCCTGTCCAGACCTGCGAAATACGGTGTTTCCAGTCACGGTCTTCCGGCTCGCCGATACGGTGAGGCTTCAGACGATCTTCCATCGAAATCGACAGTTCCTGCGTGGTGTCACCATCCGCCGTGTCGTTACCGGCAATGCCGATGTGCCAGCCGACTTTCAGGTCTTCGCGGTAAACCGTGATGGACTTGGGACTATCGCTATCGCCGCCGCCCTCGCCCGCTTCGGACATGTCGTTGTTGATCGTCACATAATCGCGCTGGCCGTTGGCGAATTCGAGGAAGGTCTGGAATTTGTCCAGCGTCCCGCGTTTGGATTTATTGAATTCATCAAGGAACAGCGGGCGTCCGGTGCGGATCGATTCAAACACCTCGCCCGGTATGGTCTTGATACCGAAAGCATTGGTTTGCGTATCAATGCCTTCGCGGGCATAGATCGCCTCCATGACCTTCTGCGCGCGGATGATCGCATCGCCGCGGTCTTCGACGGCAACGGTCTTGTCGCCGTCCTGTTCGGTGCGGCGCTGGCCGATGGCGTCCCAGTTTATTTTTGTTTCATAAGCATCTTCAAAACCATTAGTTTTTTCAAATTTGGCATTCTCTTCTGTATCGGGGCCATGAAAAAACTTGTTCGTTAGTTTTCTTACGATAGAACCCGGGAAGGCTTCTTCAAGATCGTCCAGCGTTTTCTGGCTGACCCTGCCCTGCGATACGCGCTGCTCGAACTGTTCTTTCACGCCCTTGCCGTAGTCGATGACGGTGCGGAAAAACAGCTCGCGCATGTTCATGCCGCCGCAATCGACCATGATCGGGCCTTCGGGATGCACCAGCCCGCCGACCATGCGGAAGATATGCGACTTACCCGACGAGGCATCGCCAAAAATCGTCATGATACGGTTTTTGCTGTCGGGTCTGATTTTGCCCAGCAAATCGCGCAGCATCAGCATCATCGATGGCGTCGGCATCTGACGGTAGAGGATGCCGTTAACGCGTTCCGGTGATTGTTCGGAATAAACCGCCATGGAACCCGCAGTTTCGATGACCTGCACGACGTGTTCCATCTTGCCGTTGCTGGCCTTGCGCACTTCGGCCATCGGATAAGGCAGACCGGGGAAGCCGACCGGAACGCGGAGCGCCTTCATATCGTCGGATGTCAGCTCCGAGATCTTTTTGTCGCCGGGCGAGATTTTTTGATCGTTTTCCGTGGCCATTATTATCTCCTGTTCTTCTTCTATCCGTTTATTTTTTTATCTGTGTTTCGCTATCTTTATTTGTTTGTCAGGTCACGGTGCAATTTCTTGAGCTCCCTGCGCTTGACGCTATCGGCTTCGGAACGCACTTTGACATTGCGCACACGGCGCAGCATCAATTGCGCCAGATCCAGCGGGATACGCTGCGGGTCGTTGCCATGCAGCACCCCCAGAATGCGTCCGCCGGTACGGTCAATCACACCCTTGAAGACTTTTTCCATTTCCGTCTGGCCTTCGCCGCGGTTGTTGAGCACAGCGACGTCAATCGAAATGTTTTTGCCCTTGCGGCTGACAGTTTCGAGCGCCTGTGTCGCCTGCGCCTTGTCAAAAATATCGCCATCCGAGAAAATCAGCATGTGCGAGGTGCCGCTGACCGTGCCGTTTTTGTTGCGGTGATCGGCCATGCTTTCGATGGTTTTGATGATGCCGGGTGCAAGGTCTGTACCGCTGCGTGTACCATTACGCAGGGTTTCCAGCTTTGCGCCGACTTCACGCGGATTGCTCTCCGGCGTGGCAACAACCAGCGGCACGGCATCGCCCCACATGACGATATAGGCATCGATACCGGCTTTGCGGCAGGCCATGTAACCGATGGCCGCGCTTTGCAGCGCCGCTTCCATCGCCGTCACGCCATTGGCAAGCTTGACCGAAGGCATCGAGCCGGAACCGTCGATCATAAACACAACTTCGATCGTGCTTTCCGCGCTGTGGATACTGTCTTCTTCAAATTTCTTGAAGTCATCCGGCGTCACGCGCGCGCCGGTGGCCTTGCGGAATTTGGTTTCCAGCATCTTGTCGCGGTTGAGGCGGTCGAGGATATCGCCGTCCTCCGCCATGAAATCGAGGTTTTTCGACCGGCGCAGCACCTGACGGCGCTGTTCGGCGCGAATGTTCTTGTAAGCCTGCGCGGTGCGATTGACGACCGGCGCCAGTTCGATCATGCGGCGGTTAAAATCTTTCCAGTCACCCTTGGCCAGCGCAGCCAGATCGACGCCGCGGTTATTGCCGCCCTGCGACGACAAATCGCCCGGCTTGGATTTCGGCATATTCTTCGCCGCTTCCTTCATCGCCTGTTTTTGCTCGTCCGTCATATTTTCGTCGATGACGTCTTTGTTGCGCAGGTCGCCGACTTTCTTCGGGTTTTTCGGTTCACCCTCCTCGGGGGCCTGATCCCAGCCGGGACCGCCGCGCCCTTCGGCATCTTTACCGTCGGGGTCTTTATCGCCTGCCTCGTTGTCATTACCGGCGGCATTGGCTTTCTGATCGTTTTTGTTATCGAGGTCTTCTTTTTCCTTCGGCGTCTTGGCCATGCCGCCAATTTCATTTTTCAGGTCTTCGTCCAGCTCTTGCGGCTCGCCATCGTCGGGTTCACCGCCGCTGCCGTTTTTCGGATCTTGTTCCGGATCGCCCTCAGGCTCGCCGTCACCGCCGCCCGCTTGCGGATCTTTCTCCGGCTCGCCGCTGCCGTCACCATCGTCGTCCTGCCCCGGCATGCCGCCTTGTGACGGGTCATCGGGGAAGCCGTTTTGTTCGCCGGCTTCAGATTGCTGCGAACCATTGCCGCCGCCCTCGCTGTTATTGCCTGCGCCGGATTTCTGGTCTTTCTGGCTGCCCTGCGACGGGTCTTTTTCGCCCTTGCCGCCGCTGCCGGAGCCTTCCTGCTGGCCTTCTCCGCCCTGCTGGCCTTGCTGTCCTTGTTGCTGGCCCTGCTGGCCGCCTTGCTGGTTCTGCTGGCCTTGCTGTCCGTTCTGCGGTTTTTGATTTTTCTGGTCGAGCGCCTTTTCAACCTGACGTTCAAATTCCTTCATCAGCACATCGGCATAGGGCTTGATGAAAACATCCCAGATCTGCCCCATGATGGCCGCACGCTTTGCCGCCATTTCGGCCACAACGGCGCGGTAGCTGTCTTCGGCAGAGTCATGCGGCGGCTTGGCAATCAGCCGGTCAATCGGCTGCGGCTGCGATACGCGAATGCTGTCGTTTAAACCGGCAGACAGATCGCAGAGATACTGAAAAGCATCGCGCCCCTTCGCATCCGGCACTTTGGACATATCGACTGTCTTGCGCAGATCATCGGGATAGACGCGGAAGCGTTCCCAGTTTTTATCCTTATCGCTGAACAGGCCGTTCTTTTCGTAGCCCGCCAGCAGCGCCGCGCGCGTGACCATATTGTACATACGATGCGCCAGTTCGACCGAGATATCACCTTTTTTGATCGCTTTGATATTTTTATCATCCAGAGGATTGGTCATCAACTCGATCAGCGCCTTGAGGCGTTTCTCGCGCTCGGACTCTCCCGCCTTTTTCATGATCTTGTCGAGAATAGAACCCTCGCCGCCATCCGGCGCCTGATCGGTTTTGACCTTCACGGGCATTTTTGCGTCATCGCCGCGCAGAATTTCGCTATAGCCGCGCAAAATCATTGCCACGTGGTTGAGCGAATAGCCGGTGTCCTGCGGCAGCTTATGTTTCATGTCGATGGCGAACTGGTCGACGCAGATATCCTCCATCGAATTCCAGGCCTGATGCCAAAGCTTCCATTCGGCCACTTCCAGCGCCAGTTTCTTTTGATCGTTCTTGGTCTTTTTCTGGGGCGGCGCGGCATCATCCGACACCGTGCGCGGGTCGACCATTTTTTCGACGACCTTGTAAAGTTCCTGCATGCGCGGCGGGTAGCTGCCGTCGCTCAGCTCGCTATGGCCGATTTCGTGCAGATGCACGGCGCGCACATGCTCGAAGCCCGTCAGCAGCATGTAGTATAGATCAAGGTTGATATGGTTCTTGATCGGGTCGTGATAGAACCACGATCCGGGGCCGCCCCAATCAAACGTCACGTCATCGTTTTGCAGCGAGGCCGACAGTACTTTGGACACGCCGATCGCTTCATTATGCAGGCCGATCGTGCCTTGCAGCTGCTTCCAAAGCTCGCTGCGCACGACGGGCTCTTTGCCCGCATCCATCATGCGCGCAACGGCTGCCGCCCAGAGCAGCTGCTTGGCGGGCGTGTTCAGCTCGATATCCAGTTCGTTTTCAACCTTGCGGTCTTCGGCGGCTTTTTTGGCCACGGCGATTTGCGCGGAAATATCCTCGATGCCGCCGAGCTTGGCGGCGAAGGCATCAAAGGCTTCCTGCGTGAATTTCTTTTCCTTGGTGGCGGTCTTCAGCTCTAGGCGCAGCTGCGTGATCGGCAAGGACAGGATGCGATCCATTTCCTCTCCGCCACCAAACAGGCTATCCGCCGCTTTTTTGAAGCTATCGAGCATTTTTGCGGGCCGCGACCTTTCTCTTGATATTGCAGATAATTGTGCGCGCCGGAGCTGGAGCCGGACACTCACATTATTTTCTATAATAATTAAATTACAGTTAATTTCCAGAGATTTCGTTTAACGATTCATAACATACTGATTTCCCTTAAATAAAGACAAATCGACAGACCCCGTTTAAGCACCGTAAAAATCCTGAAAATGTTAGAGAATTTTAAAACACTTTGGGTGTATCGTTATTTTGTTGCGCCTTTTTTGGCGTTGCCCGCCCCGCTCGGTGGCGGCTTTCGCGGGGGATTTCATGTTCCAGAAAGACTTTTTCAAACTCACGGCGCTTTACACGCTCGGCATCATTATCATTTTTTATATCTGCTGGGTTTTCCTGCAAATGGCGCTGCCCGAAGCAGAGCTGGATCTGGTGCAAACGCTCTCGACCGCCTTCGGCATCAATCTGCCCGACAGCATGGAGCTTAAAACCGACACCGAAGAGCGGATGTTCTATGTCGTGCTCATTATCGCCGGCCTGTCGATTGCGCTGATCGTGCTCAACGTTTTTTTCAGCGCCATCATCACCGCCCGCTTCATACGCCCGAAAGTCAAATTTCTGACCTCCTCGCGCGGCGTTCTCAGCACCACATGGAACCCGACGACGCCCTATATGCTGGTGCGCATGTCAAACTTCTACGGTGCCGATCTGGTGGATGTAAATATCAATGTCGTGATGACGGTCGAAGAAGTCCGCCAGAGCGGCGCGGGCACGGAACAATTCATGTGCTACCTGCCGGTGCAGGATTTCACCCCCCAGCGCATTCTGGTCATGGAACAGCGCACGCCCTGGAGTCTTGCCGTGCCGGCCGATATTCTGCTCGGCAATTCGCTGACCAAAAACTACCACTTCAAGCCGGGCAAGCCGATTGTGGCGTCTTTTTCGGCGGGTAAAAAGATCATTTCGGTCAAGCGCACCCTGCAAATTCTGGTACAGGGCACGGATGCGCGGTCTTATTCGCATTTCGTCATCCATCGCCGCATCCCGATTGACGAGCAGGACGGCAACAAATACGTCCTGCACCTGCACAAAGGGTCGTTCAAATCTCTGCCGCTGCGTATCGAAGACGAAAGCGATCTGGAAAAAGTCGTCGATTAGCTGAAAGACGGCACAGGCTGCGACGAACAGTCCATCGCCTTCTAGGCACAAAAAAACCGGCCGCAAGATGCGCCGGTTTTTTGTTCGGACAAAAGCCCGCTTAGAAAGAAATAAACATGCCGCCGTTGACGGAAATATTCGTGCCGGTGATATAACCCGCGCGGTCATCGCAGAGCACACCGACAACGTAGGAGATTTCTTCCGGCTGCGCCATGCGGCCAAGCGGAATTTGCGCCACGATCTGCTGCGAAATATCGGCGGGAATCGCCTTGGTCATCGCGGTTTCGACATAGCCGGGCGATACGGAATTGACCGTGACGCCTTTGCGCGCGACTTCCTGCGCCAGCGCCATCGTAAAGCCATGCACACCCGCCTTGGCAGCGGAATAGTTGGTTTGGCCGAACTGGCCTTTTTTGCCGTTGACCGACGAAATATTGACCACGCGGCCAAAACCGGCGTCTGTCATGCCATCGATAAATTGCTTGGTGACGTTGAAAAGACTGTTCAGATCGACGTTGAGAACAGCCGTCCAGTCGTCGGGGGTCATTTTTTTGAGAGTCTTGTCGCGCGTGATCCCCGCGCAATTGACCAGCGCCTGCACCGTGCCGTGTTTTTCGCGGATGGCAGCAGCCATGTCAACACAAGACTCAAAAGACGCCACATCACCTGAAACGATATCGATATCAAGGCCTGCGGCCTGCCATTCGGAAAGGCGCGCCTTGGCGGCAGCCTCTTCGGCAGGGTGATAACCCGCAATCGCGCGGTAGCCTTTTTCTGCCAGTTCGCGGCAGATCGAAGACCCGATCCCGCCGACGCCGCCCGTAACCAGAGCCAGTTTTTTGGTCATTTTTTATACTCCGGAAGAAGTTGCAACATTGCCCCTATAATGCGCGGAGACGCGCGGCCCCTAGAATGCGCGGAGACGCGCGGCGGCATTTAGATGAGATCGTTTGTCAGTCTGGTATCCGGACACCCAGCGGCATCCGCCTTATAGGCCGAAGCCCGAAAAAGAAGAAAGCGGGGGCATTTCGCCCTAAGGGAAAAATGCGCCCCGCTTCTAGCATCGCGATTAAGCGGCTGCTTTTTTCTCGGCTTTTTTCGCGAGATCGTTACCGGCGGTTTTGACCGCGGTTTCGAACAGCGAGTTGTAGGTCTTGCCAGCTTCAGCAAGGATGTCTGCGTAAGAACGGCTGGTTTCGGTCAGCTTTTTGCTGACGTCTTGAGCCCATTCGGCTTGCAGGGTCGCAAAGGCTTTAACGTCTTTGGTCTGTGCCAGTTCTTCGGCAGTTGCCGTGGTGGCTTCAACCAGAGCGGTCGTCAGTTCGACTTGCTCTTTCAGCAGTTTTTCGCTGAGTTTCAGGTTGGCTTCGCCAAGCTTCTTCCAGCTTTCCAGCGTTTGCTGGCTGAATTTGGTCAGGTTTTCGAACATTTCGTTTTGCATGTGTCTCTCCTTCAAAAGGGTGGGTGTAAATAGTGCCGCTAGTAATGGTTTAAAGAATCAGCTGCTGCATCGCAACATTGCTGCAATGCACCATATAGCGTTTTGGCCCCTCTTGTCAAGAGGGGCCAAACAGCCAAATATTCAGGTATTTGAATTATATAGCGAATTACTGACGTTTTTTCTTCAGCTCGGCATCGTCTTCGCCGTCTGTTTCAGACTTGGCGCCCGGGCGGATACCGGTGGTGGCCAGATCAAAGAAGCTCTGCTGCATGCCCTTCCAGAACTCGAGGTTCCGTTCGGTCATGTCCTGCATGACGCGCGACATGGGGTTGTCCATCATGCCGGCCATATAACGTTTTTGGTGTTCGGTGAAAATCTGGAGGTTCTTTTCCAAAAATTCTCCAAACAGGTTTTTCGCCGCATCATCATAGAAGCCGATGAACTTGGTCAGCATCTCGGTCGTGAAAATGGGGTTACTGCCATTTTCCTGATCGATGATGATCTGGATCAGGATGGAACGGGTGATATCTTCCCCGCTTTCGGCATCCACGACCTTGAAGTCCAGCCCTTCACGGATCAGCTGGTATACAGCTGCCAGCGTGATGTAGGAGCTTTTCTCTGTGTCATAGAGACGACGGTTGGGGTATTTCTTGATAATCCGCATTTCCTGTTACCTTTTCTGAACCTCGAAGCCGAGGGGTTAGTCCATAAAGTGGCCGCCATTGGTGGCGATGTTGGCGCCGGTGATAAAGCCGGAGCCGTCTTCCGTCAGGAATGATACCACATGCGCAACGTCTTCCGGTTTGCCGAAGCGGCCGACCGGAATTTGCGACATGATGCCCATACGGATATTTTCCGGCACGCCCTGAATCATATCGGTGTCGATATAACCGGGCGAAACGGTATTGACGGTAATGCCCTTCTTGGCTACTTCCTGCGCCAGCGCCTTGGTGAAGCCGTGCATGCCGGCCTTGGCGGCGGAATAGTTGACCTGACCGAACTGGCCTTTCTGGCCGTTGATCGAAGAGATGTTGATAATGCGGCCAAAATTGGCTTCCAGCATGTAATCCAGCACCGGACGGGTGACGTTGAACACGCTGTCGAGATTACTACCCATGACATCGCGCCATTGCTCGTGGCTCATTTTGCGCAGGGTGGTGTCGCGGGTGATGCCGGCGCTGTTGACCAGAACCGTGATCGGCCCCAGATCGGCCACGATGGCCTTGACCGCGCGCTGGCTGTCTTCGAAATCGGATACATCGCATTTATAGGTGTGGAAGGTGAAGCCTTCTTTGGCCATTTCGGCCTTCCACGCATTTGCTTTTTCTTCGTTGCGGTAGGTCGTCGCAACGACGTGGCCGGCACGGGCCAGGCGTTTGCAGATTTCACTGCCGATACCACCGGTGCCGCCGGTCACAAGGCAGACACGGGGGACGGCCTGCATGGCGGGGGGAATATTGGTTTCGTTGTTTTGCTGCACGTTTTGCGCCTTCGGTAATGCGGTCATATCTGGTAGCCTCCTGAAAAATGATTGGTCGAACAATAAAGTACACGCCGTGACACCGCGGGCTTGCGGCCGGATCAAAATACCATTCCGGCTCTCTACCCGCTTTGCGCCTGTGCCCCGTTTGTGGGCCGTGCATACAGCATAAGTACCTATCGCCACTTTTCGAGGCTTCAGACTGGACATAAAGTAACCGCAGCATGCCGGTGGCGCAAGCGTTTCTTGCAAAAAAATGGCGATTTACCTATACTCGCGACGCAGCGCAGCAATTTTTGTTGCGATGCACAATTTTATGCTATACTCAAAGCATTACCGTTTTTTAAAACTCTTTTCAGAGGTGCATGTCATGGCAACCGATCAAACCGCCCGCAATCAGGACTGGTTCAAGGCGCAGCAGCAATACTGGGATACGTGGTTTCAAGGGCAGCGCCAGTTTTTCGACCAACAAAATCCCGCAGCAAATCTCTCTGGCCAATGGGACTCGTTTTTCCGTGAATGGCAAAACCTGACCACGGGCAGCGCCACCCCCGCCGCCGACAGCTACCGCGTGTTCTTCACACAGGCGGGCAAGGGCTATCTCGATATGCTCGAAAAATTCTGCCAGGGCGGTGCCTGCCTGACGCCCGAAGAAACGCTGAAAAGCTGGACGGAGCAGATGCAGAAATTCTACGCCAACCTGTTGCAGCAAAACACGCAGCCTTTCGACATCGGCGCACAGTTCAAAAGCTTCAGCGAGTCTTTCACCCCCGCCGGCCCCGCTTTCTGGGGCGACCTGTTCAAACAGCCCGCCGCCGGCCAGCAGCATCCGCATAACGCGGCGGCTTTCCTGCTCGATCCTTTCGGCTTCTATGCCTCCATGCCCGGCGTCGGCTATACCCGCGAGAAGCAGGACAGCTACAGCCAGCTTTACCGCCTCTGGATCGACTACGAAGGCCAGATGCGCCGCTATAACGTCGAAATGACCAAGGTCGCCATTCAGGCACTGCAAAAATTCCAGCAATACGTGTCAAACCCGCCCGAAGGCGCCAAGCCGCTTGAGTCCCTGCGCGAAATCTACGTCAAGTTCGTGGATGTGTCCGAAGAGGTTTTTGCCGAATTCGCCCTCTCCGATGATTACACCAAGCTTTACGGCGAAGTTGTCAACGCCCTGATGGCCTATAAAAAGCAGCTGCACAATATCGCCGACGATGTGATGGAGCAGGTCAACCTGCCCGGCCGCACCGAAGTCGATACCCTGCACAAGCGCGTGCATGAACTGCGCCGCGAAAATCTGCAGCTGAAAAAGGACATCGCCGAGATCAAGGCTGCGCTGGGTTTGAAACCTGCCAAAGCCACTGCCGCCCCCGCTGCGCCCAAGCCGGCCCCCAAGGCCGCCGCCGCCCGCGCGCCGGTCAAAACGGCCCCCAAAGCGAAAACCGCAAAACCCGCTGCCAAAAAACCGGCAGCCAAAAAGGCAGGTAAAAAATGATCTCCGGAATCAACCTCAAGCCCGAACAGATTATGGCCGAAGTCGGCAACTTTAACCGCAAGCTGTCGGAAGGCATCAAAAACCTCCGCAACGTCGGGGAGCTGCCCACGGGCGTCACCCCCCGCGAAGCCGTCTATACCGAAGACAAGCTGACGCTGTACCACTATAAAAGCCCCACCGGCGACAAGCCGAGCATCAAGACACCGCTCTTGATTTCCTACGCGCTGGTCAACCGCCCGTATATGACCGATTTGCAGGAAAACCGCTCGATGATCCGCGGTCTGCTGGCGCAGGGCGTTGACGTCTATCTGATCGATTGGGGCTATCCCGACCGTTCCGACCGTTTCCTGACACTCGACGATTATATCAACGGCTATCTCGACCGCTGCGTCGATGTTATCCGCGAACGTGCAAACGTCGACAAGATCAACCTGCTCGGCATCTGTCAGGGCGGCGCTTTCTCGCTCTGCTATACCGCGCTGCATCAGGACAAGATCAAGAACCTCGTCACCATGGTCACGCCGGTTGATTTCCAGACCGAAGACAACATGCTGTCGCATTGGATCAAGCACATCGACGTCGATATGCTCGTCGACAGCCTGGGCAATATCCCCGGCGACATGATGAACTGGACGTTCCTGAACCTGAAGCCTTACCGCCTACTGGCGCAGAAATACATCGACATGGTCGATATTCTCGACAACCCGCAGCAGGTCTGCAATTTCATGTACATGGAAAAGTGGATTTTCGACAGCCCCGATCAGGCCGGCGAAGCCTACCGCGAATTCGTCAAGCAGTTCTATCAAGAAAACAAGCTGGTGAAAAACGAAGTGCAGGTCGGCGCGCATACCGTCAACCTGAAAAACATCACCTGCCCCGTTCTCAATATCTATGCTAACGACGACCACCTCGTCCCGCCGTCAGCTTCCAAACCCATGGGCAAAGCTGTCGGCACGAAAGACTATACCGAATTGTCTTTCAAAGGCGGACATATCGGCATTTACGTCTCCGGCTCCGCGCAGGCGCTGGTGCCGCCGTCTATCGGCAAATGGCTCGGCGAGCGTAAATAAACGCACCGCCCTCCCGCAATAAAAAAGCCCCCGCAACTGCGGGGGCTTTTTTATTATCTTCATCGAACGAACAAAGATTCTCCACCCTCTCGGGGTGATGATTTTTGTTTATTTCGGCGAATGTGCGTACTTTAAGCGCAGCGGTGCGGCCTATTTCAACGCCGCCGGACGGCAGGGCTGGATGGTGATGCGGGATTTGTCCCAGACGCCTTGCAGGATGTAAGGCTCGTTTGCGAGCCATGCCTCGATCGCGTCAACATCCGGCAGGTCAACGACCAGCATCGAACCCGCCATATCTCCATTATCATTCAGCAGCGCGGCGGCATAGAGCACTTTGCCCTCTGCCTTCATCCCCGCCAGCGCATCCAGATGCGCCTGACGGGCGGCCATGCGCTTCTCCAGCGCGTTCGGGAAGTCGTTTGCGGTGACGATGAAGGGCATTAGTTTAACCTCAAATATTTTTCGCAATCGGCGACCGAAAATATTTCTTGAATATCCTCGGGCACTATTTCTGACTTGGAGTATATACTAAAAACCTCTTTACAAACACGGCGCAGACGATCTTCGTTGTCGAGTGCTACAGCGCGATAATGAATCGCAAAGACAACAAGAGCAAAAATCGCTATTTGCTTAAAAAGAGGGCTTTTAAAAAGCTTCAAAACCTACTCCCCGCCATTCCCGCCGGCGATGTCGTCTATCGTTTCTTTGCGGGGCATGGCGATGATGTTGAAGCCGCAATCGACGTAGTGGTTTTCACCAGTCACAGCCGATGACAGGTCGGAGAGGAAGTAGAGGCCGGTATTGCCCAGCTCCTCCAGCGTCACAGGGCGTTGCAGCGGCGATGCCTGTGTGGTGAATTTGAACGTATGGCGCGCATTGCCGATCACAGCCCCGGCCAGCGTGCGCATGGGGCCTGCCGAGATGGAATTGACGCGGATGCCCTGCGGGCCGAGGTCGGCGGCCATATAGCGTACCGAAGCCTCCAGCGCGGCCTTGGCCACGCCCATGACGTTGTAATTCGGCATGACGCGTTCAGACCCCAGATAGGTCAGCGTGACCATGCTGCCGCCATTCGGCATGATGTCTTTGGCGCGGCGCGCGACCGATGTAAACGAATAGCAGGACACATGCATCGTCGTGAGGAAGTTGCCGAGCGTGGTATCGACGTAATGACCTTTCAGCTCGTTCTTGTCCGAAAAAGCGATGGCATGCACGACGAAGTCAATGCTGCCCCATTCTTTTTTGAGGTAGGCGAATAGGTTATCGAGGCTTTCCTCGCTCGAAGCATCGCATTGCACGACATGTTTTGCGCCGATACTATCGGCCAGCGGGCGAACACGTTTGCCGAAAGGCTCGTCTTGATAGGTGAAAGCCATTTCTGCGCCGTGTTCGTGCAGCGTCTTGGCAATGCCCCAGGCGATAGAATGGTCATTCGCCACGCCCATGACCAATCCGCGTTTGCCCTGCATCAGTTTGCTCGTCATATACCGTTCTTTCTTTTTCTTATTTTTATGTGTGCGCGCGGGGATCAGCCGATTTTGGAGAAAGCCAGCGTGCAGTTGGTGCCGCCAAAGCCAAAGCTGTTGGAAATCGCGTGTTTGATATCCACGCCATCTTTGCGCTGAAGCACAATCGGCAGCCCCTCCGCTTCCGGATCGATGGTTTCGACGTTGGCCGAGGCGCAGATGAATCCGTGTTTCATCATCAGCAGGGTATAAATCGCTTCCTGCACGCCCGTCGCACCGAGGGAGTGACCCGTCAGCGATTTGGTGGAGCTGAAGGCCGGCACATTACCGCCGAAGACTTCCTTGATCGCCTTGATTTCAGCGCCATCACCGACCGGTGTCGACGTGCCGTGCGTATTGATGTAATCGACAGGGCCGGAAAGCGTTGCCGTTGCCTGTTTCATGCAGCGCGCTGCGCCTTCGCCCGACGGAGCAACCATGTCATAGCCGTCCGATGTTGCGCCGTAGCCTGTCAGCTCGGCATAAATTTTTGCGCCGCGCGCTTTGGCATGTTCGTATTCTTCGAGCACCAAAGTACCGCCGCCGCCCGCAATCACGAAACCGTCGCGGTTTGCGTCATAGGCACGGGAAGCCTTGGTCGGATTGTCGTTGTATTTGGACGACAGCGCGCCCATGGCATCGAACAGAACGGTCAGCGACCAGTCCAGCTCTTCGCCGCCGCCGGCGAAAACAATATCCTGCTTACCCCATTGGATCAGTTCTGCCGCATTGCCGATGCAATGCGCGGATGTCGCACAAGCGGAAGTGATCGAATAGTTCACGCCTTTAATCTGGAACGGCGTGGCAAGGCAGGCCGAATTGGTCGAAGACATGCAGCGCGTCACCATATAAGGCCCGATGCGCTTGGGGCCTTTTTCACGGCTGACGTCGAAAGCTTCGAGCAGGTTCTTGGTCGATGGGCCGCCGGAGCCCATGATAAGACCGGTGCGCTCGTTCGAAATATCTTTTTGTTCAAGCCCGCTATCGGCAATCGCCTGTTGCATGGCGATATAGTTATAAGCCGCACCTTCGCCCATAAAGCGCAGCAGCTTGCGGTCAACGGCTTCTTCGAGGCTGATGTTGGGGCGTCCCTCGACATGGCTGCGGAAACCCATTTCGGCGTATTTGGGCGAAAACACGATACCCGATGTGCCATCCTTGAGCGACTGCGTGACGGTATCCTGATCGTTACCGATGCAAGAGACGATACCAAGTCCCGTGACGACGACTCTTCTCAAACTCATGACAGACCTCTTTCGTGTGATAGGCGGATGGAGAAAACTTTGCGCCTTTTAACGCCGGATGCCGCGGGTAGAACCCTGCGGCATCGGGAACAGCGCAAAACGGCACATGTAAGAATTAGAGCGAACGCGGGTTTTCGAACAGGCCGACTTTCAGGTCAGCGGCTTCGTAAATCACTTTACCGTCCACCTCGACAACACCATCGGCGATGCCCAGCACCAGCTTGCGGTTGATGACGCGCTTGATGTTGAGGCGATAGGTGACTTTTTTGGCTTCGGGCAGAACCTGACCGGAAAATTTGACTTCGCCCACGCCCAGCGCGCGGCCGGAGCCCAGCGCGCCCGTCCAGCCGAGGTAGAACCCCAGCAGCTGCCACACAGCGTCAAGGCCAAGGCAGCCCGGCATCACCGGATCGCCCTCGAAATGGCAGGCAAAAAACCACAGGTCGGGGTTGATATCGAATTCGGCGACCAGTTCGCCCTTGCCATGCGCGCCGCCCTCTTCCGAGATATGGGTGATGCGGTCAAACATCAGCATCGGCGGGTGCGGTAGTTTTGCATTGCCGGGGCCGAACAGCGTGCCTTTGGCGCATGAAATCAGGTCGTCATAGGTATAGCTGGATTTTTGCTGATGGGTCATCTTGTCTTCCGCGACTTGCCGTTGTGTGTTTTGCATTTAAAACGTCTCTCCGGTTTCGAGGCCAGAATCATGCCGGTTATGTTGTCTTACCGGACGATCTGGATCAGCGACGCTATGTCGCCGTCTCGTCTCTATGGCGTGCGCCCAGAATCATGCCGGTTTTCGCCAGCGATTTTGCAATACTTGGGTGTATCTGTCCAACATCTTCGACAGTGATTACGGCAACCATACGTCCCACGGCTTTGGCCACCGCCACCGCACGCCCCAGCGGGTTTTCAAGACCGATCAGCTCGAAAAACTCTTCGATCTGTGGCCGGAGCTTGCCGAGATATTCTGGAATATCGTGATTTTCGGAGTCATTCGCCGCCGCAAGCGTCTTCCAGTTCTTGATGCCCGGCGTATCATGCCGCAAAGATTCACGCACCATGACATTCGTAATTTGCAGCTCGGCATCGTCCGGCAAAGCCATCGCCGTATCTGCCGCCGTCATGTAATAGCCTGATGCGGCGGCGATGGCGACGATGCCCTCGGCGGGGCTGTGGCCATCGGCGATAAATTCTTCGATCAACAGATCACAAAAATCCTGCGTCGCCATTTCAAACGTCAGCGCCATGATGACGGTTTCGATCAGCAGGCGCAAAGTCTCTTCGCGTCCAAATCCCTGCTCTTCCCACAGCGGGAAATCATTGATGACGAGGGCGATGGCAATTTCATGCACGTCGTCGAGGCCTTTGGGCAGTTTCTTGGCAACGCTGCGCGCAAGGTGACGCCCCAGCTCTGTATCGTGATCGACATCGTAAGCAAGCGGCATAAGGCCTTTATCGTCCTCACCCGCCGAGGGTTCCGAGCGCAGAAGATCGGCGATACGGTGAAATGCCTGCTCCATCACCACATCCGGCTCTTCGTATTCCAACAGTGTCTCGGTAATCATACCGGCATAGATGCACACGCTGCGCGAAATACGCGCCTTGAGATCTTCTTCCTTTATCAAAGACTCAAGCTTCGCCTGAATGGCTTTGGCTTCTTCTTTAAGTTTTTCCTGCGTATCCGCGGTGGTCAAAAGAGATTACTCCTTGAACGCTTCATCGGGATAAACGCCCCAGATGGTTTCTTTTTTCAGCCAGCCGCCGTAGCCGCCGACGTTGATCTGGCACCATGCGCCGCTGCAGGTTTGCAGGCGGGCAATCACACCCGGCTCCAGCTTCGCAACCGGCTTGGCCTCGTTGCCGGGCTTGCGCATCAATGTCTGTACTTGCCCCTTCACGACCACGCTGCGGCGGCCGGACAGCATGCTTTTATGTACCCAACCTTCGTCGCCATCAATGTCGCGCACCTGACGCCAGACGTCGAATTCGCGCACAACCTCGACCGGCAGGCCGCTTTTGCGCACAACCAGTTTGACGGGATAGCGCATGCCGGGGCCGGTGCGCAAATTCACCTCGCCCGTTGCCAGCGATACATAGCGCGGCACAGGCAGGCTTTCGGTGCCGCCCGACCCGCCGTCGGCCGTGGCAATCGCCTCGGCCACGTTCGTATCGGAAGCTCTTGCGGGTGCACCGCCCCAAAACAGGGCCGCCAGCAGCGCGAAAAGGATTGTTTTTGTTGTTTTTGTCATGTTACTTCGCACAGTCTCGGATGATCTTGAGAGAATAAGCATAAACCCCCCTCGATCAAACCTTTTTTCGCCCCCGCGGCGGAAAAAGTCAGGATTTCCGCGAGACTGGACTTTTTAACCATAATCATGTAAAAACCGCCCCATGTACAGAAACGCCGAACAGAGCCCCGCCCCGCAGCACAAAGCCGCCGTCCGACCCGATACGGTCGACCGCCGAGTTTCTGTTGCGCCCATGATGGGCTGGACCGACCGGCACGACCGCTATTTCCTGCGACTGATTTCGCCAAATGCGCTGCTTTACACCGTCATGATAACAACGGGCGCCTTAATTTATGGTAAAAAAAT
>JAUXOC010000065.1 GCA_030682495.1 Alphaproteobacteria bacterium
TTTGCTGTCGCCAGGCCAGATGATTCTGGTACAGGTCAAAGCCGAAGCCAAACGCGGCAGCCTGCACGAACAACATAAAATGCCGCGCCTGACCATGCTGATCTATCTGATCGGCCAGTACCTGACGCATAGTCCGGTTGCGCGGCAGGTGACGATTTCGTCACACATCGAAAACGAATCCGTCCTCAAATTCACCGCCAGATTAAAAGGCAAAGGCGGCTGGCTGGTGCAGCAAAACGCCGAGCGCGCGAGCGAAGAGCAAATGCTGACCGAAGCGCAACTATTGCGCAAGGAATGGGAACAGATACAGGCCGTCACCGAAACCAGCGGCGACCGCCCGCGCCTTGTGCGTGCCGGGCCGAATGCCGCCGTGCGCGCCCTGAACGACTACAGCATCGCACGGCTCGATCACATCCATGCCGCCAATAAACATTGTTTTGAAATCGTCACGCAATGGGCGGCGCGGCACGAACCGACCCTCGCCCATTCCAAACGCCTGCGCCTGTTCAAGCCGGACAAGCTTGGCCACCGCCTTTTTGACATCAACGACCTTTATTCCGAGCTGGAAGTGCTGGAAGACCAGATCGTCCCGCTCAACGGCGGCGGATCGATCATCATCGAGCCGACCCATGCCGTCATCATGGTCGACGTCAACCAAGGCAGCGGCAGCGGGCCTTCCGCCGTCAACCAGGAAGCCGCCGCGGAAACCGTGCGGCAAATCCGCCTGCGCAACCTCAGCGGCGCCATTCTGATCGACTTTATCGGCATGCACCAGAAAACGGAGCGTCTGCGTCTCGTTGATGCGATGGAAAGGCTGGTCTATGGCGACCATGCTGCCGCCGAAGTGCATGGCTTTACCCGCCTTGGCATCATCGAGATAACGCGCAAACGCCGCACCGCAACGCTGGCGGAAAAGCGCAAGGTTTATCTGAACAAGTAAAAGCTACGCCGTCTGTTGACGCGCCGCGCCCTGCGCCTTTGAATTGACGTAGGCCAAACGCAGTCCCTGCAGCACAAGATCGGGCAGGATGATATCGAAAACTTTTTCATCGCGGAACAGCTGCGAGAAACCGCCCGTGCCGATGATGGTGACGTCTTCGCCCGCAAACAGTTCTTTGCGGTAACCGGCAATCACTTCGCGCATCGCGCCCAGATGACCAAAGAACAGCCCGCGCTGGATACATTCGCGCGTCGATTGCCCCAGATAGGTATCGGGCACTTCGATATCGACCTCCATCAGCTTGGCCGTATTGGATTTCAGGCTTTCCATCGCAAGGCGCATGCCCGGCATAATGACACCACCGAGAAAATCACGTTTGCGCGACACCGCGACCAGCGTCGTTGCTGTCCCCAGATCGACCACGACGAGGTTCTTCTCCGGAAAGGCTTCGACCGCGCCGATGGAGCCCGCGATCAGATCCGCGCCGACTTCGCCGGGATTTTTGTATTTGATGTTGATGCCGGTTTTGACGCCCGCCTGCAAAATAAAATATTCCGCCGCCGGAAAATATTGGTTGATGGCATGGCGGATGGTGTAATTGCAGCCCGGCACAACCGATGACAGCGCAACGGAAGAAAGCTTGTCAAAGGCGATATCGTTGGTTGTCAGGATATTGCGTAGAAAAATGCCGAACTGGTCGGCAGTGCCGATCTGGTGCGTGGCATAACGAAAACGGAACAGCAATTTGTCGCCTTCGAAAAGACCGGCAACAATATGCGTATTACCCACATCCAGACACAGCAGCATGAAGAACCTCTTTATGTTTTTCCGCGGCCGGAACATTATCGATCAGCCGCACGTCGCCCAGCCATGCGGCGGCCAGACGGCGCCCCCAGCGGGTTTCAACATATTCGGGTTTAAAGCCCGCTTCTTCAAGCTTTTTCATCACGGCGGCGTCATCCATCCCGCTTTGCAGCAATTCGGCCAGCAGCGGCGCTTTTTCCAGCTGCGCCGGCGTCAGGCGGGCATTGCGGGAGCTCAGCGCGAGGCCGTTTTGCGCCCGCACCGTCGGGCAAGCCACAATCTCGACCGGCAAAAACAGATTGGCCGCCATTTTTTTAACCAGCAGCAGCTGCTGGAAATCTTTTTCACCAAAATAGGCGCGGTCGGCACCGATGATATTCAGCAGCTTCAGAACCACCGTCAGCATGCCGGTGAAGTGGCCGGGGCGGAAGGCACCTTCCAGCTCCTGCGCGATTTCTTCTTCGCTTACCTTTACGCTATAGCCATCCGGATACATGCTGTCCGCATCCGGATGAAACAGGTAATCGACACCGGCTTCTGCCAAAAGATTTTGATCTGCGGCCAGCGTACGCGCGTATTTCTCGAAATCCAATGTCTGGTTAAACTGCGTCGGATTCACGAAAACACTGGCGACGACGATATCGTTTTCAGCGCGCGCGCGGCGGCAGAGGTCGATATGACCTTCGTGTAAATTGCCCATCGTCGGCACAAAACCGACGCTGCCCGACAGGGGCTTACGCAGGTTTCGCCAGTCGCTCGGGGTTGAAACTATGGTTGGCATCGGGGAAGGCTCCTGTCTTCACGGCTTGGTTATATTCGTTGAGCGCACCGGTAACAAGCCCCGCGCCATCGAGGAAATTTTTCACAAACTTCGGGCGAAAATCTGTGTTGAGGCCGAGCAGATCCTGAAACACCAGCACCTGACCGTCCGTCTCTGCGCCTGCGCCGATGCCGATGGTGGCGATGCGCAGGCTCTGCGTAATCTCGGCGGCCAGCAGCGTGGGGACACATTCCATGACAAGAGAGAAAGCCCCCGCCTGCTCCAGCGCCTGCGCTTCTTCTTTCAGACGGTTGGCGCTTTCTTCGGTTTTGCCCTGCACGCGGTAGCCGCCCAGCAAATGCACAAATTGCGGTGTCAGGCCGATATGTCCCATAACCGGCACGCCGGATTCCGTCAGGTGGCGCACCAGATCGGTATTCCCCGCCGCGCCTTCGATCTTCACCGCATGCGCGCCTGCCTGCATCACGGCCTGCACGGCGGCGATGTTGTCGCCAAGGTCTTTGCGGTAAGCGAGGAACGGCAGATCGGCGACGATAAATTTATCCTTCGCACCGCGTGCCACGGCGGCGGTATGCATGGCCATCATCTCGACCGTTGCCGGGACGGTCGAGTTAAATCCGTGCATCGTCATGGCCAGACTGTCACCGACAAGGATGCAATCCACATCACTGCGGTCAACCAGAACGGCGCTGGTGTAATCGTAACAAGTGACCATAGTGATTTTCTCACCGGCCTGTTTCTTTTTGGTGAAATCGAAAATATTCATCATGATGCTTTCTCCTTCGTGCCGTCATAGGCGGTGATGAAACTTTGATAGACTTCCGCGAAGGGATCGCCCCTCAGCGCGGAGAGATGCTTTTGCACCGTCGCACCGTCGCCGCGTGCGAGCGGCCCCGTCAGTGCGGTTTTATAATCATGCAGCAGGTTCTCGGTTTGCTGGCGCAGATAGGCATGCGCCGCTTCGGGCGGTAGGCCGAAATCGGATGCAAAACTGTCCATCAGCTTTTGCCACAGCAAACACGAAAAATTCCCAGCCATGGCACAAAGCGCGTGATATTTGGCTTTATCGGATTTTTTGATGCGCGCATGGGCATTGGGCAGGCCGGGCAGCAGCGCGGCGAAATCGGGCGCATCGTCTTCGATGACAAAAGGGATCGCCGCGTATTTTTCCGGCGTATAGAGATCGGGACCAAAAGTCATGAGCGGATGCGCACCATGTATGCCCTCGGCCACCAGCGCGCCGGAGAAATGAATTTTAAGCGCGGATACGCCGGAGAGGTGATACTCCGCGAAATCCGCAATAGCATCGTCGCGGATCAGAATAAGGATATGCGTAGCAACAGACGCAAGAGATGCCAGCGCTTCTTCCGCCATGCCGCGGTGCCAATGTGTATAGGGGATGCCGAGATGATCGAAATAACAGGCGACATGCCGCTGGACGCGGCCATTGCCGATGAGAAGATATGCCGGTACTTGTCCCACGATCAAGTCCACTTTGCCTGTTCTGCGGCCCAAAGGCCGGAAGTCCGTTGCACGGTGCCCGCCCCGCAAGAGGGTCGAACCTGTTCATATCTCTAAGATATATGTGAATCTATGCCGCGACAAGAGGCGTCTGCAGCAACACAAAAAACCGATTGATTAGAATGGGTTAAAAAGCACTGGACAGGCTGCGCGTTTTTGCTTATAACCGCAATCCGATGCCCAAGTAGCTCAGTTGGTAGAGCAGCGGACTGAAAATCCGCGTGTCGGTGGTTCAAATCCGCCCTTGGGCACCACTC
>JAUXOC010000096.1 GCA_030682495.1 Alphaproteobacteria bacterium
CGCCGAGCTGAAACTGACCGGCAGCGAGACCTTTGACATCGCCGGTATCGAGGCCGACCTCAAGCCCGGCATGGAACTGAGCGTGACAATGAAGCGCGAAGGTGGCGGCGTCGAAACTTTCGACGTGCTGTGCCGCATCGACACGCTGGATGAAATCGAATACTTCAAAAACGGCGGTATCTTGCACTACGTGCTGCGTGCCATCGCCCGCGCTGCTTAACCGGAACGGAGCCAAAGGAAAGGGACCGCCCCATGAACAAAAGCAGATGGATCGCCTGCCTGATAACGATGCTGGTTTTCACCGGCAGCGCGCAGGCACAGAACGTGATCGAAGCCCTGCCGGGCGAGGAAATCGGCGCGCCACCCACAGCACCGCCCGAAGCCTACGAGAGCGCACCGGTCGCCGTCGATAAAAGCTGGATGACCTATACGGACCCGTATCTTGAAGCGCAGCGCGTCATTTCAAACCCGCACCGCACGGCAGAAGAAGTCGGCGAATGGTTCAAAGGCCTTGCCGCCGACCTGATGACGCATTCCCCGGACGGCATCATCGAAAAGGTTCAGAGCTACCGCTACGCCTTCAGCGAAAACGGTTACCGCGAATACGTCACGTATATGCGCGACGCCAAGGTGCTGGACATGGTCAACCTGCGCAAAAACGAACTGTCGACAATCGCCAGCGGCGACGTTGCCTTTGTTGCCAGCGGCGCGGTAAGCGGCGTTTACACCTGGTCGGCCGCGCTGCCGCTGCTGATTAGCTTTTACCAGCTGGATGAAAACGGCGACCACCGCCCTGTTGCCGGCGGCAACTTCCGCCTTGAAGCGCGCATCAGCCGCAGCAGCGACGAAAAAGCGTCAGAAGGCATGGTAATCGACAGCTGGCGCGTCACCCGCATCAGCAGCGCGCGGCCGTAACGCTCCCAAGGGACGTCAGACAAGCGCTTAGTCGCCACGCTTGCCGAACAGCGCGTCCACGGCCTGCATATGGTTTTTCTTGCGCGAAATTTCTGCCGATACGCGCATCTTTTCTGTCTCCAGTTCTTCCAGATACGCTGCCAGCTCGGCCAGTGACATTTTGTCGAGCGGGCGCAGGGCGGATTTTTTGTTTTTCGGCTCTGAATCCTCGTCTAAAATCATGCTATGCTTTCTCCGTCCGTGCCACGCTGCGGCAGTAACAACAACTGCTGTGCGGGGGACTTAACTATAGACCTGCGATACAGGGAAATCCAGACTGTGAAAAAAACCGCCGCCCTGCCCGAAACCATGCAAGCCGCCATCATCCGCGACCAGAAACTGGTGCTGGCCGAAGTACCGCTGCCGCTGCCCAAAGCCGGCGAGGTATTGGTGCGTGTGCGCGCGGCGGGCGTCAACCGCCCCGATCTTTTGCAGCGCCGCGGGCTTTATCCACCGCCCGAGGGCGTGACGGATATTCCGGGGCTTGAAATTTCCGGCGACGTTATTTTGACCGGCAGCGGTGTCAGCGGCCTCAAAACGGGTCAGAAAATCTGCGCACTGGTGTCAGGCGGCGGCTATGCGGAATATTGCACCGTGCCCGCGGCGCAATGCCTGCCCTTGCCAAAAAATCTCGGCTGGCTGGCAGCCGCCGGCATCCCTGAAACGTTTTTCACCGTCTGGACAAATTTATTTGACCGCGGCCGGCTGACCAAGGGCGACCGCGTGCTTATCCACGGCGGCGCATCGGGCATCGGCACGACGGCGCTGCAAATGGCGAAAGCCTTTGGTGCAAAAGTATATGTCACCGCCGGCAGCGACAGCAAATGCGCCGCCTGCCTGAAGCTCGGCGCGATGCGCGCCATCAATTATAAAACACAGGATTTCGTGACCGAGGTGCTGCGTGAAACAGACGGCAAGGGTGTCGATATTGTATTGGACATGGTCGGCGGCGATTACATCGCGCGCAATCTCAAGGTCCTCGCGCCCGAAGGCCGCCATGTCAGCATCGCCATGCAGCATGGACGGACGGCGGAGATTGATATTTTTCAAATCATGTCCAAACGGCTGGTCTTGACCGGATCGACCCTGCGCCCGCAGCCAACGGCCGCCAAAGGCAAGATCGCCAAGGCGCTGAAAAAAAATGTGTGGCCCTTTATCGCCCGCAAACGAATCACCCCCGTCATCGACCGTATCTATAGCCTTGCCGAAGCGCAGGCCGCGCATGACTATCTGGAGGTCGGGCAGCATTTCGGCAAAGTCATTTTGCGGGTCAACACAGCTGAAAAGCTTTGAAAACATTTCGTTTATTACCCAAAACCGGCCTGCGAGGGCATAATTTCTTCTGTTTTTTGCCACTTTATGGCATTATAATTGCCAGATTACGCGAACAGGAAGTTTTGCCATGCGCCACATCACCATCGTGATCGAGCATCAGCCGGAAAACGTTTATCTGGCCACCAGCGACGACATGCCCGGCTTTAACGTCGAGCATGAAGATCGCGAGGAGATTTTTGCCTTGTCGCGCACGCTGGCGCTTGAGTATCTGCAAATGGACAACATCAAACCCGACGATATCGTCTTTGATTTCGAGGTGAAGCAATGACCACCGGTATCCCCCGCAGCCATCACGAAGTTGTGCGCGCGGCCAGAGAACTCGGCTATAGCTACGACCACACCAGCGGCGGCCATGTGTTTTATACCAAGGACAATCCGGACCCGAAGCTCGGCCAGGAAAAGCGCCTTGTCATCCCGACCGATATCAAAACCGAAAAGACCCTGCGCAATATTCTGGGCGGCATGGGCTATTTCGAAGCCAATGGCCTGAACAAAAACGGCCAACCCAAAGCGCGCGCCAAAGAAAACCCCGCCGCCGAAGAGGCAAAGAAGCTGGAAGAAGTGGAAAGCCGTTTTGTTCAGGAAATGCGCGGCTGGAAAAAACAGATGTCGCAGCATTTCCGCCATAGCGATCTTTTCGCGCACCCCGGGCCGCAGCCCTCCGCCGAAGTATCCAAGTCTGCGCCGCCCGCACCCAGGGGCCTGAAGCTGTGACGTCAGAGCCCTTGAGCGCGTTCAAATTAGCCAGCAGCCGCTATACCATCGAAAAATATTCCGAGGTGACACTTTCTGTGCGACTCAGCACGAATGCCGCGACCATCTACAATATCTATGACTTCGTTGGCCGCACGTTGATTACCCAGAACGGAAGCACCGGCAGCAGTCCTGTGGTCACACCTTTTTCGCAACTTGACCGCGAATCGCTTGAATTTATGCATGCGCAGCTGGTCAAACTGGGCGGCGAGCCGCCTGCCCTGCCCGTGCGCGAGGACGAAAAAACCCGCCCCGCGCTGTCCAAGCCCCGCGCGGCTGCATAATTCACCAATAAAATCATACTATTAGCTATCTCTGCCCGCGGCGGAAGGCTGATTATTTTCTGGACTTTGCGCCTTAAATCCTTATGATGACCACGTTTTCCCAAAACGATTGAAAAGTTTTCAGTCGTCGCCGCTTTTCCCGAGCGGCGCGTGCGTGTGAAATATATCCGCAATTGGGGCCGGATTTTAACAAGGAGACTTTTGATATGGCCGTCTATCCCCTCATGCCCAAAGCTACCGCTTCGTGGCTGGTTGACAACACGACGCTGACGTTTGACCAGATCGCCGAATTCTGCGGCCTGCACCCGCTGGAAGTGCAAGCGCTGGCCGATGGCGAAGTCAACGCCGGAATCATGGGTACAAACCCGATCATGAACGGCGAGCTGAGCGCCGAAGAAATCGCCCGCTGCGAAAAGGCCGGCAATACAAAACTGAAAATGCTGAAAAGCGATCTGCCCAAGCCGCGCGCCCGCGCCAAAGGCCCGCGCTATACCCCCGTGACCAAACGCGCAGAAAAGCCGAATGCCATCGTCTATCTGCTGAAGCGTTATCCGGAACTGGCGGATGTACAGGTTGCCAAGCTGATCGGCTCGACCAAGCCGACGGTTGATTCTATCCGCAACAAAACGCATCCGCAGTGGAACACGCTGAAGCCGACTGACCCGCTGTCGATCGGCCTTTGCACCGCCGAAGAGCTGGAAAAAGCCGTGCGCCGCGCCCAGCGCCGCGTACAGCGCGAAGCAAAAGCCGCCGGCAAGCCGATTCCGACGTTCGGAGAGCCGGTAGATGCAATCCCTGCCCCGCCCGCTGCGCCCGCACCTAGCGAGGCACCCGAAGAAACAGATACGCACAAAACACCCGGGCTCGATGATCTTGACGATCTGGGTGCTGATGACGAAGACGATGCGCGCGCGAACGGTTAAGCAGCCCGCACGGCTCAAAAAAAGCCCCCGAATTTTCGGGGGCTTTTTTTATCCTATAGCGCGGACAATCAGTGCAGCGTGTCGCCCTGAAGCCTTTCGATGCGCTCTTTAAGATGAAGTTTTTGTTCCTTAAGCCGCCTGATCTGCGCTTCGTCGCGCGCGGCGTGTTTCATTTCGCTGCGAATACGGTATTCAATATCTTCGTGTTTCTTTTGCAGCGCGGAAAGATGTGCTGTGGCCATAGATATCCTCTCCTTCAATGTCAGGAAACGTCTCGTCGATTGTTCTAACTATGTTAGCAGCATATGCTTGAGAAAATCTTAACGCGCCGCCGCAAAATCATGCCGACAGGAAATCTTTGATTTCTTTCGCGCATTCAAGCGGCTTTTCGATGGGCAGCATATGCCCCGCCTGCTCCATCACCGCAAAAACCGCCTGCGGCAGACGCTCTGTCAGTGCCTGCGCGCCTGCAACCGGCGTCATTTTGTCGGCATCGCCCGCCAGCACCAAAACAGGTTTCTCCACCAGCGCCGCTGCTGCGGCTGCGCCCGTATAGGCATTACAGGCGGCCAAATCCGCTGCAAGTGCGTCTTGCGGTACGCTCGCCATCAGGCTGCCCAGAATGCCGCGCAACGTCTCGGCCTGCGGATGGTCGCGCCAGACGCCCCATTTTGCCATCATTTCCGCCGCGCCCGCGGGATTGCCCTGCGCCATCGACAGTAATTCCGGATTGACCGGCATTTCCAGTGCCGCGCCAGCCAGCACCGCCGCTGTAACGCGCGGATGCGCCGCCGCCGCCAGCACGGCCAAAGCGCCCATGGAATGGCCGAGCAGCACCACGTCGTATTCTGCGGGCGCGGCATCGATTTCAGCCGACAGAAAACCTGCCATCGCCGGAATATCGGGGAGCAGCGCGGCAGGCCTGCGCGCATCATGGCCTGGCAAGGTCAGGGGCTTGAAGGCGAAATCGATCAAATGCGGTGCCAGGGCGCCGTAAAAGCCCCCGTGCAAGCCCGCGCCATGTACCGCGATGATGAGAATGCGTTTTGTCATGAGACCAGATTAAAACAGGATGGCGCCGGAGGGAACAGGCATCAAAAAAAACCGCCCTCGAAAGGGCGGGGTGAAAGATATCACGAGGAGGCACAGATGAAGGTCAAACTTCAAAATTTCGTAGGAGCAAATTCAGAAAGGTAAAGAATGTGTTCCTAATTTCAGAATACACCCTCCGCCGTTAAAGGAAGATTAACGGCGTTAAGTCGCAAATTCATACTTTGTTAAGATGTTTCTATCCTGCTGTTCTAGCTGGCTTTTTCGTCCGTCTCGGCACCGGCTGCCGGTTTTGCGGCCTCCGCTTTTTTGCGTTTGCGCGCGCGGCGTTTGGGCTTTTCGCCCTGCGGTTTGAGACGAGTCGGCTTCAATTCCTTCGCTTCTTCCAGAATCGGATAGGCGATCAGCGAGATATAGCTGTTGATGCGCCGGAAATCGCGCAGGATGTCGAGATGCAGGCTGGATGTGGCCAGCGTTTCGGCCACACCGTCACGCAAACGCTTGAAGTGGCTTTCGGAGGCGACCATTTCCTGGTTGCGCAACACCGCTTTTTCTTCGAACAGCTGGCGCGCCATTTTGACGTCGCTGGTCATGAAGACATTCTGTGCCAGCGCCATGCTGTCCATCACCTTGGCATGCAGACCCGAAATTTCGGCGAAGCCCTGACGCGAGAAGTTATCCTGATTGCGGATTTTCTTCATCGCCAGTTCCATCAGGCTCTTGTCGATGATGTCGCCTATATGTTCGAGGTTGGTCGAGAAGGTGAGGATCTGCATATAACGACGGGTTTCACGCTTTTCGAGCGGCTGGTTTGACAGGCGCGCCAGATAGGTTTTGATCGATTCATAAAGGCTGTCAACGATCGCTTCCTGATCGCGTATCGACTGCACTTGGCGCATGTTATTGGCGCGCAGCGCCTCGAGCGTATCGCGCATCATGTTCTGCACAATATCGGACACGCGCAGCGTTTCGCGCGCCACGCAGGCCAGCGCCGCGGCAGGTGTCGAAATCGCCGTAGGATCGAGATAACGCGGCAGGCTTTCGTCTTCTTCGCGCGGGCGGTCGGGCAGAATTTTTTCCGACAGGCGCGTCAAGGGGCCGATCAGCGGCAAAAACAGAATGGCAAGGCCGAGGTTAAATGCGGTGTGAAAATTCACCAGCTGGCGCGCGGGATCAGCATCGATCTCGGCGATAAACATTTCCACCTGCGGCAATATCGGCAGGCAGATCAGCACCCCGACGGAACGGATCATCAGGTTACCGAGCGGCACGCGCCTGCCGGCAGGGATATCCCGCAGCGTCATGATGACGGGGGCAATCGCACCGCCGATGTTTGCGCCCAGCACCAGCGCAAAGCCCAGATGCAGCGGAATGGTGCCGACCGCAACGAACGACATGAAAATCAGAATCATACCCAGACTGGAATGCACCAGCCATGTCAGAAGCGCGGCGATAAGAATGGACAGGATCATCTGGCTGGCCAGCGGCTCCACCAATACCTGCACGGCTTCGGATTGTCCCAGCGGGCCGGCGACGGTTTTAATCATGCTGAGGGAAATCAAGATCAGACCAAGACCAACAAGGCTGCGCCCGACGTGCTTATACTGGCTTTCCTGCATCGCCTTATTGACGACATAGCCGCCGATCAGCAGCACTGGCAAAAGCCAGCCCAGATCACGCGAGAGCAGTTGCGCGGCCAGTGTTGTACCGACATCCGCACCCAGCATCACCGCCAGCGCGCCGGAGATCGTCACAATATTGCGCGCCGCGAATGAACTGACGATCAGACTGGCCGCGGTCGAAGATTGCAGCAATGCCGCAACGCCTATGCCTACACCGAAAGCCTTGAACCGGTTGCTGGTCGAATGCGAAATCACGCGGCGCAGTGAAGCGCCAAAAGCACGGTTGAGGCCGGTGCTGACCATATTGACGCCCCATAACAGCAGGCACACGCCGCCCACGATGTGCAAAAGCACTTCGCTGGCGTTCATTCCGGTACCTGCTGCATCGGCGGGCGTCATATCGCTGCCGCGGCTCCTCTTGTTAAAAAAACAATACTATGCCGTTCGCCTTCCGGCGGGCGGCATGACACATTTCCCTATTTCCGCGTTGATACGCTTTTTTATGCGCTGGCCGTGTTGTTTTCAGGTGCGCGGCCGCGCTGTTCTTGTTTTTGCGCCAAAAGGCGAAAGGCGGAAGGCGAGGTCCCTTAATGGACGGCAGCCCAGACCTTTCTCTTGGCAGCCAGCATGATGCCGGCAAAAACAAGCATAAACAGGATCACTTTGATGCCCATTTGTTTGCGTTCTTCCATATGCGGTTCACCCGCCCAGGCCAGAAACTGCGTCACGTCCCGCGCCATCTGCTCGACACTGGCAGACGTGCCATCGGCATAGCTAACGCCATCTTCGACCAGCGGCGGCGCCATGGCAATCATGTTACCCGCGAAATACTTGTTCCAGTACATACCGGCGGGCACAATAATCGGCTCGCCCTCCGCGTCCGTTTCCGGCGGCGTTGTATAGCCCGTCAACAGGGCAAACAGATAGTTTTCGTGATGGTGGCGGGATTTGACCATCAGCGACATATCAGGCGGCAACGCCCCGCCGTTGGCCGCACGCGCGGCTTTGTCATTGGCGAAGGGGGATTTGAAACGGTCGGACGGGCGCGCGGCACGTTCGAACATTTCGCCCTCGTCGTCGGGACCGTCGATGACGGTATATTCGGCGGCAATGGCCTTGATCTCGTCCTCGTTATAGCCGATGCCCGCAAGGTTGCGGTACGACAGCAGCTTCATACCGTGGCAGGCGGCGCAGACTTCTTTATAGACCTGAAAGCCGCGCTGCAACGCCGCCTTGTCATAGGTGCCGAAAGCGCCCTGATGCGCCCAGTGTTGTTTGGGCGGTGCAAGTGCTTCGGCAGCGACCGCCGGAGCCGGTGCCGCAAAAGCCACAAACGCGGCCAGAACAAGCGGGAGGGATTTTTTATACATGTTTCTTACTTCCCTTTGGAGGCGCAGCGGGGGTCTTCGTGGATGCTGTTCGGAACCGGCAGGGTTTTTTCCTTGCGGCTCAGATACGGCACAATCACGAGGAAGTGCGCAAAATAGTAAATCGTCGCAACCTGACCGGCGATCACCGGCCAGCCTTCGGGCAACTGCGCGCCGGCATAGCCCAGCACGATAAAAGAGATCAGCAGCAGCAGCAGGCATTTTTTGTAGACCGGACGATAGCGCGCCGATTTAACCGGCGAGGTATCCAGCCACGGCAAAACCATCAGCAGCAGGATGGAGCCGAACATGGCCAAAACCCCCTGCAGCGCGGCAGGAACAATGACGACCTTGAGGTAAGCGGCAAGAGACGGCTCTTCGAGATTGGCCGTCACCAGCGCCAGCAGCGTCACCAGCACCAGAAGACCAAGAAGCGCGCCAACACCTTTGAAGGCAAGGTTGCGTTTCTGGACGTCTTTTTTGAAATAGACGTAAGCTGCCGGAAAGGCCGCCAGCAAACCGGCCATCGCCAGAAGGGAGAGGGTGACAGTGAAGTCATAGACGAAAGATTTCAAAATCGCATAGAACGGCAGGAAGTACCATTCGGGCACGATATGCGGCGGCGTGACCATCGAGTCATAGGCCTTGAAATGATCGTATTCGGTCAGCGCGAGCGGCGCAAAAAATACCGTCGCGAGGAAGACCGTCAGAAACGCCACGAGCGCAAAGCCATCCTTGGAGGTGAAATAAGGATGGAACGGCAGGGTATCTTTTTCCGATTTCGGCTCGACGCCCGCCGGGTTGTTCGACCCGGTCACGTGCAGCGCCCAGACGTGAATGAACACAACGCCCAAAATAACGAAGGGCATCAGGAAGTGCAGCGCGAAAAAGCGATTGAGCGTCGGGTTATCAACCGAGAAGCCGCCCCAGAGCCACGTGACGATACCATCGCCAACCAGCGGGAATTTGGCAAACAGGCTGGTGATCACCGTCACACCCCAGCCGGACATCTGGCTCCACGGCAGGGCATAGCCCATGAAAGCCGTTGCCATCATCAGCAGGAAGATCACAACACCGACGATCCACAAAAGCTCGCGCGGCTTTTTGTACGAACCAAAATAAAGGCCGCGCATGATATGGATGTAGACGGCGATAAAAAAGAACGATGCGCCGTTCATATGGACATAGCGCAACAGCCAGCCGTAATTGACATCGCGCATAATACGCTCGACGCTGTCAAAAGCCATTTCCGTGTGCGGCACATAGCTCATGGCCAGCACGACGCCGGTGACGGTCATAATTATCAGCATGGTCAGCGAGATGCCGCCGAAGCTCCAGAGATAATTCGCGTTCTTCGGCATCGGGAATACGCCGTATTCCTTGATGAGCATGGTGAAAATCGGCAAACGCTCGTCGATCCACTGGACGACGGGGTTCTGGAATTTTTCTGTCTGTGCAGGACGGGACATATTCAGTTGCTTTCTGTGCAGTTGCGCATCTGGCCGCAGGCGGTATCGATACCGCGCGCGGCGTCTGCGCGGCTTAGCCGATACGGATCAAAGTGTCGGAAATAAATTCATACGGCGGTACAGCCAGATTTGTTGGCGCAGGGCCTTTGCGGATACGTCCGGATTTATCGTAGTGCGAGCCGTGGCAAGGGCAGAACCAGCCGTTATAGTCACCTTTCACGTCCGTCACTTTGCTGCCCATCGGAATGCAGCCGAGGTGTGTGCATACGCCCAGCAGCACCAGCCATTCGTCATGACCGGATTTCACACGTGACTGGTCACTTTGCGGATCGCGCAGTTCTTGCCATGCTTCGGCGCGCACTTCGCTGATTTCGGCGGCGCTGCGGCGATGAACGAAAACAGGCTTGCCGCGCCAGACAACTGTGATGGTCTGGCCCGCTTCGACACTGCCGACGTTCACTTCCGTCGAGGCGAGCGCGAGCGTATCTGCCGCAGGGTTCATGCTGTCCACCAGCGGCCACACAGCCGTACCTGCCGCAACAGCGCCCATCGCGCCCGCAGTCAGATATAAAAAGTCGCGGCGTGTTTCGCCATCGGCCTGATGCTTTTTGGTCGAGTCCATTGTTATTCTTCCTTTTTTCTGGACTTACATCCTGAGTAAGGTCATGCTGAAAAAAACGTGTCGGGCGTACTTCTTCTGGCAGAGTTGCCGAGTGTGACAAAGACGTTGCGGAGAGAGGAGCCCAACCCGCTTTTCGCCGATACTACCCTAATCAAAAACCAAAATAAACGACCCCACGTTAAAAAATTAGATCATTATGAATAATACAGACGTTCGCAAAACGTTTATTCCTCAAACGGATGGCCGCGCACTTGATTTCATAAAAGTCTGCGCCGCCATCTTTATGGTTATCGACCATGTGAATATGACTTTACTGAGCAGTGCGCACCCCCCCATGTTCCTGATCGGCCGCGCGACCTTTCCACTTTTTTGCTACGCCGTTGCTGTCAGCCTGATGAAAATGGGGCCGGAAAAGGCGCCGCATTACGCCTGGACGCGCTACGCGCCGCGTCTGCTGCTCTTGGCCATCCTCACCGAACCGATTGCCCAGTTCAGCCGCGATATCGGCCAGATCGGAAACGTCCTGTTTACCCTCTCCCTTGGCGCCGTGCTGGCGGGGCTTTGCTTCCGGCTGAAGGAATGGCAGACCGCCGCGCTTTGTGCGCTGGGCATCGGCCTGATGTATTTTCCGGCTTTCTTTGAATTTTCCACCGCAGGGGCCATGCTGCCCGCCGCCTTTATTCTGGCGATACGCGGGAGGGTCATTGGTTATGTCTGTCTGGGCGCATTGCTTTGCTGTATCAACCTTTCCGGCTTTGGCGATTTAATGGCCAAGGTCGATACCGATGTTGTTATCTTTATTTGCATGATGGCCGCAGCCTGCATCATCATCCCTATTTCGCTGATCCGCTTTGCGGCAACGCAGCCGCAGGACGGCCGTTATCTGCCGAAATATTTTTTACATGTTTTTTATCCGCTGCACTTGCTGGTCATTTGGGCCATCGGCTTTTTTTTCATGGGCATAGGGGCCTGACGATACATGGTTTTGCTGGTTTATCTGGCTGTTTTCGCAATCGTGTTTTTCATCCGCTATCGCAGCATCAGCGGCGGCAGCATGAGCCTGCAAGCCGGCGAGGCTGGCCGCGATCACTACCTCACAATAAGCCCTGTCAGCAAGAAATCTGCGAATTTTAATATTCGCCTTGGCCTGCCGCTGGACGAAAAGCTTTTTTTCAAAATTGCGCCCGAGGGACGCCTTTCCCGTATCCTCAAATCACTTGGCGTTGCCGAAGAATTTCAAACCGGCGACAGCAAAACCGATGCGCTGCTGCTTGTCAGCGATGACCCTGCGCTGTTTGAAGACCTGATGCAATCACCGCAGATCCGCACCGCCATCGACACCTTGAGCGCGCGCCATGGCAACATCAAACTGCGTGCCTTCGGGCATCGTCTGTGGCTGGAGGCTGACAATACACCGCCCGACTGGCTGGAAAAAAACCGCGATACCGTCTTGGCGCATCTGTGGGAAATTGCCGATATCGCCGCGAAAAAGGCACAGATGTCCGCGCGCGCCGCGCCGCTGTTCAGCTACGCACAGCGCGCGGCTTTTTTGATGGTGCTGCACGCAACGCTGCTGACCGGCGGGATTGCCGGATTCGTCGCCTATTCCACCGGCGATATCGAGATGATGAACATGCCACGGTTTTTAATGGCAACACTGGCGCTGGTACCGCTGGCCGCAGGTCTTTGGATTGTGCTGCTGACAATGTGTTTACGCCGCAGCATGTGGCTGGTGCTGGCACTGGGCGATTTTATCCTGATCGGCCTTGCGGGGCTGATCTTTTCAGTGCCGCTGCTGTCGCTGGAAGCAAACCGCCGCCTGCCGCAAGCGCCGCCGACACTTTACAGCCAGCCCCTGCTGGATAAAAGCTGTTCGGTCCACTGTCGCCGCAAACGGGGCAAAAACACGACGACGCGCACCTATGACCTGACACCCGCCGAATGCCGCGCCGGTGCGCGCGATGCCAAAATACAAAGCCTGAAACGCTCTGATTCCGTTTGCGGCTATTCTGCCAGCATGCGCTATAAATTGCGCTTTGCGCCGTTTCACGCCGAGCAAGACAAGCCCTACGTCTTGCAGGCAAGCGCCGCACAATTTGATGCCGGACAGCGCGGCGATGTCTATGATATTCCGGTATACCCGGGTGCCCTCGGCCATGCGTGGCTGGACGAGGAAGAAGTGCGCCGCGGCGGCACGGGACAATAGCAGTATGCGGCTTGCACTTTATCAACCTGACATTCCGCAAAACACCGGCACGCTGATGCGGCTTTGTGCCTGTCTGGATGTGCCGATGGATATCATCGAGCCTTGCGGTTTTATTCTGTCGGATAAAAACCTCCGCCGTGCGGGGATGGATTATCTGGAGAGCCTTGACCTGACACGCCATGCCAGCTTCGACGATTTTCGCGCCGCGATCCCTGCGCGCCGGATTGTGCTGCTGACCACCAAAGCCGCGCAGTCTTATGTCGATTTCACCTTCGCACCGGACGATACGCTGCTGCTGGGGCGCGAAAGCGCGGGCGTACCGGAGGATGTGCATGCGGCCTGTACGCAGCGTGTTATTATTCCGATGGCGGCGGGGATGCGTTCGCTGAATGTGGCGGTCACCGGCGCGATGGCGCTGGGCGAGGCGCTGCGCCAGACCGGCGGCTTTGCCCGCCAGCGCGCTTGATTTATAGCGCCAAGCCCTGTTTAATGCGCCAAAGCGCAAGCAGGAGAAACCCGTGTCCGATACCGCCCCCAAGCCCCAGATCGTTACCCATGAACAAGCGATGCAATGGTTCGCGGCGCTGCGCGACCGTATCTGCACCGCTTTTGAAGGGTTGGAAGACGCGCTGACCGGTACGCATAGCGACCTGCCCGCCGGACGTTTCACCCGCAAAAAATGGGACCGCAAGAACGAAAACGGCAGCGCGGGCGGCGGCGGCGAAATGTCTTTGATGCACGGCCGGGTTTTTGAAAAAGTCGGCGTCAACATTTCATCCGTCCACGGTACGTTTTCAGAGGCCTTCCGCGCGCAAATTCCGGGCGCGGCGCATAATGATGGCGCTTTTATGGCTTGTGGCATCAGCCTTGTTGCGCATATGCGCTCCCCGCTGGTGCCGGCCGTGCATATGAACACGCGGCGCATCGAAACATCGCAAAGCTGGTTTGGCGGTGGCGCCGATATGACGCCGATGTATCCGGACGATGCCGATACGGCAGATTTTCATGGCGCTTTCAAAACGGCCTGCGATGTGCATGATGAAACCTATTACCCGAAATTTAAAAAATGGTGCGATGAATATTTCTTTTTGCCGCACAGAAACGAGCCACGCGGCATCGGCGGCATTTTTTATGATTACCTCGACAGCGGCGATAAACAGGCTGATTTCGCCTATACCCGCGATGTCGGCGACGCCTTTCTGAACATCTATCCGCAGATCGTCGCGCGCCATATGAACAAGCCGTGGACGCCGGAAATGCGCGAACACCAACTGGTCAAACGCGGACGCTATGTTGAATTTAATTTGCTCTATGACCGCGGCACACAGTTCGGCCTGAAGACCGGCGGCAATACCGAAGCGATCCTGATGTCGCTGCCGCCCGAAGCGAAATGGCCTTAAGCTCAACCGACATTTACTAACTGTGCCTTGCAAAAACAGCGGCATTTCTGCGCTTCCGGTGCTCACGTGGCGGCGCCACGCTGCGCGCCGGTTCTCGAAAAGCCGCTGTTTTGCTGGCGGTACAGCGTAAATGTCGGTTGAGCCTAAGCCGCTTTAAGCCTTGCGCGCGTGATCTTTTTTAAGCTTTTCAAGGCAGGCCGTGCGACCCGGTGCAAAATCCTGCGCTGCCCACCAGTCTTCGATATCGCGCAGAATGCGCCCGACATCCGGCCCCGGCGGCACACCCAGCGCCAGCACGTCATTGCCGACAAGAGGAAAACGCGGCGCCCGAAACGCCGTTGCCCAGCCATAAATATCTTGCAGATGGCGTTCCTGCCCGCTGTCTGCCGCCAGCAACAGCAAAAGGCTGCGCACCACGTCATTGCCCAGACGGTAAACCGCGCGCCGTGTGGATTTTTGATCCATATCAAGGCTGATCGCCACGTCCGGCTCTACCAGCATCAGCAGCTGCTGCGACTGTTCGCGTGACAGGCGTAGCTCTTCACTCAGATCAATAACGCCCTGCACGGTAACTTCGAGCACAGCGGCAAGCCGGCGCATAATGAAACCGGGGCTGTGGTATTTTTCTTCCAGTTCGATCAACCGCGCGAGGCGCCGGACGTTTGTGGCTTCGGGCAAGAACTGCGTGGCGATGCGATGTTCCATCATCAGCTGCCAGACCTCGGCGCAGCGCTGCGCTTCGAGAAGTTTCAGCGTTTCACTGCGGATACGCTCCGCCGAGAGTCGCGGAATTAAATCAGCCAGTTTCGCGCAGGCCGAAAGCGACGCTTCATCTGCAGGGCCGCGCCCCAGATGCGCGTAGAAGCGGAAAAACCGCAATATCCGCAGCACATCTTCGCGGATGCGTGCTTCCGGATCACCTATGAAAGCCACGCGCCCGATACGCAGGTCTTCGATACCGCTGAAATAATCATGCACATCGCCGTCCATCGTCGCCGACAGGGCGTTGAAGGTAAAATCGCGCCGCGCCGCATCGGCTTTCCAGTCGTCAGTGAAAACAACATCGGCATGGCGGCCATAGGCCGCCACATCGCGGCGCAGCGTGGTGATTTCAAACGGGCGGCCATCAACAATCGCCGTCACGGTCCCGTGTTTCAGCCCCGTCGGCACAACCGTGATTTTATCGGTTTGCAGACGTGCGGTGACTTCTTCGGGTTTCAGCGGCGTGGCGATATCGATATCAATCACCTTGCGGTTGACCAGTGCATCGCGCACGCAGCCGCCGACAAAACGTGCATCGCCGCCGTCCGCCTGTAAACAGTGCATCACGCGCTGCGTTTCCGGTGCGATCATCCAGGTTTGTTTGCTGATCTTGCCGAGAAGAACCGTCATGCCGGATCCTCCGCCGCGATCACATCAATAAAATTTTTCAGCATGCCTGCGGTCGCGCCCCAGATATGAAATTTATCCCAGTCACAGGCATAAAAATGCCGGTTGATGCCGCGAAATTCGCGGCTGCTCGTAAAAATACATCCGGGCGCGGAGAGGTGCGAAAGGGGCACGTCAAAGATCTCCGCCACTTCAAAATCATCCGGCTGCCAGACCGGCACTTCGGGCACAAATCCCACCACGGGGCGCACCAGAAACCCTGTGCCGGTGATGTAATCATCCAGCTGGCCGAGCACGCGCACTCTGTCCCGCGGCAGGCCGATTTCTTCTTCTGCTTCGCGCAGGGCGGTGGCGACAGCGTCAAAATCCTGTGGCTCCACACCGCCGCCCGGGAAGCTGACCTGCCCCGCATGCGCGGTCAGATGCGATGTGCGCTGCGTAAAAACCACCGACAGGTCATCACCGCGTGGCAAAAGAGCGATCAGCACCGCCGCATCGCGGTAGGGTGGCGGCGGGGTTTGCCAGTCCGGCGTCAGCAGATGATCGCCCAAGCAGTCCTGCCCGCTGCGGCAGCGGTAGGTGGAAAGTTTTTTTTCAATCAGGCTCAGTTTCTGCATTTCTCGTTCTTTTTATTTTTTTGCGCTTCGCCGCTTATTTTTTTATGCACGCTTCGCCGTGCTGTCTATTCCTATTCGCCCCAGTTCAAAAAAACCGCCACCACTGTGAACGCCGTAAAGATCGGGATTTTCCGCATCCGGTACGGCCAGCGCGGCCAGTTCATAATACACGCTGCGAACGATCCGCGCCTCCAGCCCCTTGCGGATATGGATATAGGGCACGGGCGTTTGCGTTTCGGCATCTGTGCCTATGCGCAAGCCATGCCCCGACCCAAGCGTAACCCAATCGTCCACGTTTGTCCTGAATAGCAGGTTTTGGCCGAATTCAGAAGCTTCCTGCCGCATTTCGACCGCAACGAAGGGCGCATCGGCAACCGTAATTCGCCCGCGCTCGGCCGGTGTTTGCAGCCAGAAATCGCCGTTTTCATCCCGGCGCAGCACGGTTGCAAAAAGCTTTACCA
>JAUXOC010000100.1 GCA_030682495.1 Alphaproteobacteria bacterium
GAAGTTCCTGCAGCAAAAAACAGTGGATAGCTTCAGCCTCACCTATCCCAAGCAAGGCACCATTGAAGACCAAAGCGTTTTCACCATGATGGATGCAGCGAAATTAAATTTTCCGAAGTCATGGGAAATGGTCGGCCAGAGCTTCAGAGACATGAACCGGCTCAGTCTTCAGCTGCACAACAAGAGTGCCACCGGTGGCATTGATGGATTTATCATGATAAATGCTGTGCGCCGCCACCGCGTTACCAGCCTGACGAAAGAAATTGACGAGCTAAAAAAGTACTTAGACACGCAAATGGCGATCACTGTCACGGACATGCTAAGCAGTGAAAAATCCGCTGCCGCAGAGCGTTTTATCTTCAACCGCTATGAAATCTACAGCGTCGAAAGCACCCGCCGCGCACAAAGCAAGCAAGACCTGCATCTCGTCGTCCTCGGCGACAAGGAATGGTATATTATGATTTTCATGATGACGATGCGCGAAGAAGAGCGCCTTTATGCTTGGGCGCGCAATGTCAAAACACTCGAAGAAATCGTACGGTCGATCAAATAAAGGAAAAATTCCCCCGTATCACAAGGACTTGAACGGCACCGCAGGCGGTGCCGTTTGCTTTTTGCAGCATTTACATGGATAATCTTTCTATTCCCGTTCACAACGCCACAGGTTCAGATGACAAACAAGGTAGATGCTTCCGGCGACAAAAAACTCTCCGGTATGGAACAGATGATGCTGCGCGATCTTGACCGTATGAAACCATCGAACGACAAGATACTCGAAAACTGTGATCTTCTCCGCCGCGACCTTGCCCGTCTCAAGCAGAAGCCAAAGCCTGCGCCCTGACCAACGTATCCTGCCCCCACAAAAAACCCCCGCCATACGGCGGGGGTTTTTGCGTTGAGAGAACCGCGGATGTTTACACAGAGTAATACATCGCGAATTCGATCGGGTGCGGCATGGTTTCGTAGGCTTTTACTTCAGCATAGCGCAGCTCCAGATAGCTTTCGATGAAGTCCTTGCTGAACACACCGCCTTTGAGCAGGAAGTCGTGATCGTCGCGCAGGGAGTCCAGCGCCTCGCGGAGGCTGCCGCAAACGGTCGGGATTTCCGACAGTTCTTCAGGTGGCAGGTCGTAGAGGTTCTTGTCCATCGCCTCGCCGGGATGGATTTTCTTCTGGATACCGTCCAGACCCGCCATCAGCATCGCTGCAAAAGCGAGATAGGCATTGGCGGCCGGATCGGGGAAGCGTACTTCCACACGTTTCGCCTTCGGCCCTACCGCAAAGGGAATGCGGCAGGATGCGGAACGGTTACGCGCGGAGTATGCGAGCAACACAGGCGCCTCATAGCCCGGCACCAGACGTTTGTAGCTGTTGGTGGTCGGGTTGGTGATGGCATTCAGTGCCTTGGCATGGCGGATGATGCCGCCGATGTAATACAGGCAGGTTTCCGACAGATCCGCATAACCGGAGCCGGCAAACAGCGGCTTGCCCGCCTTCCAGATCGACTGGTGTACGTGCATCCCCGACCCGTTGTCGCCAAAAACCGGCTTCGGCAGGAAGGTCGCGGATTTGCCGTAGGCATGCGCAACGTTATGCACGACATATTTATAAAGCTGCATGTTATCCGCGCTGTTGACGAGCGTGGAGAATTTGAGACCCAGTTCCACCTGCGATGGCGCCACTTCGTGGTGGTGTTTTTCCATCGGCACGCCCATACGCGCAAGAACGGATGTCATTTCCGCGCGCAGGTCGTTGGAGCTGTCAATCGGCTGGACGGGGAAATAGCCGCCCTTCACACCCGGACGGTGGCCCATGTTGCCATGTTCGTATTCGGTGCCGGAGTTATAGGGGCCTTCCATGCTGTCGATTTCATAGGACACACGGTTCATCTGTACGCTGATGCGCACGTCGTCGAAGATAAAGAATTCAGCTTCGGGGCCGAAGAAAGCCGTATCGCCCACACCGGTCGATTGCAGATATTGTTCTGCCGCACGCGCGATGGAGCGCGGGTCACGCGAATAAGGCTGGCCGGTCGAAGGTTCATAGACGTCACAGAAAACGTCCAGCGTCGGCATCGCGCTGAAGGGGTCCAGAACAGCGGTCGAAACATCCGGCATCAAAATCATGTCGGATTCGTTGATCGCCTTCCAGCCCGCCAGCGAAGAACCGTCGAACATGATGCCGTCCGTCAGCATGTCTTCGTCAACCGTGGCAGTATGCTGCGCCGTGTGTTGCAGCTTGCCGCGAATATCGGTGAAGCGGAAAGCAACGTATTCAATATTGTGTTCTTTGACGAGTTTGAAGAAAGGCGCGAAGCTCTGCTTGCCTTTTGCGGCTTTCGCAGGGGTTTTCGCCACTTTAAGTTTTGCGGTAGATTTTGCCATGTGTTTTCTCCTCTGGCCGTTTGGTTTTTGTGTTTGCCGTGTCTGTGTGTGAAGTATGGTTTTGAATAAAAAATATATGTCGGCCTAGATGGCCTGTTTGCCTCGCTCCCCCGTACGCACGCGGATAACGTTTTCAACCGGCAGCACGAAAATCTTGCCGTCGCCGATGCGGCCTGTCTGCGCCGCTTTCTCGATCGCCTCGATCACATCGTCAACCTGACCGTTTTCGACCACAACTTCGATTTTGACCTTGGGCAGAAAATCGACCACGTATTCGGCACCACGATAAAGCTCGGTATGACCTTTCTGGCGGCCAAAGCCGCGCACCTCGGTCACGGTCATGCCCTGCACGCCCACCTCGTGAAGCGCTTCTTTCACTTCGTCGAGCTTGAACGGCTTGATAATGGCCTCGATCTTTTTCATCGCGCATGCATCCTGTCGGGTTATTGAAGCGGGCTCACGTTTGCAGGAAGCGTGCCAGACGCTTTTATAAGATATCTATATGATTTTAATTGTTTTTTTGTAGGTTGCGTCCCTGTCGCCCGCTCAAAAAACGGGCATGTGCCTAAAAAAGCGGCAGAAGACTGGCGTGAAGCTCTGAGAGTTTGTATACTTTACTATGTAATGGCCTTGACCCTGAGCGCGGCTTTCTGATAAAACCGCGCGGTGTCGGACAAGGGACGAAGTCGGTTTCAAGGTTTCGGAAATTGCAGCACTTGTGGCGGTCGTAGCTCAGCGGTAGAGCGCTTGGTTGTGGTCCAAGATGTCGCGGGTTCAAACCCCGTCGATCGCCCCACTCTCTCCCCCTTCCCTTTCACGCCCTTTTCCTTGCGCGCGTAACCTGCAATAATCGCGCATGTTCGAAATTCTCTCCGCCGCCGAAATGAAAAAAGCAGACTTGGCCGCCGTGGCCAGCGGCACGCCGGCGCATGTGCTGATCTCCGCCGCTGCTGCCGGCCTTGCTGCCGCTATCGAAGATTTTGCGCAGCCCTGCCGCGTACTGTTTCTTTGCGGCGCGGGCAATAACGGCGCCGATGGTTTCGTCGCGGCGCAGATGCTCTCGCAAAAACCGGACTGGCACGTGCGCGTGGCCTGCCTTGTTAAAAAGAATACGCTGAAAGGCGATGCTGCCGAAGCCGCGGAAGCCTGGCAAGGCACCACCGAAAATCTCAATTCCAATTTACCGGTGCATCAGACAGACTTGATTATCGATGCTGTTTTCGGCACAGGCTTTACAGGAAGCCTGCCTCCAGAGCTTGTCATCCTCTTCGACAAAATCCGCGCAAAAAATATCCCCGTGGTCGCGGCAGATATTCCCTCCGGCATGGATGCCACCTCGGGCGCGATTGCCGAAGGCACGCTGAAGGCCGATCTGACCGTTGTTTTCTGCCGCAAGAAAATCGCCCACGTACTGGCCGCGACGCGCGGATACCTCGGTACGCTGCAACTGGCGGCCGTACCCATTGATGATGCGCAAATTGCCGCACTCGGCACATCTGTTTTTGAAAACCATCCGGCACTGTGGCTGCCCAGCTTTCCGTTTCCTGCGGCCGAAGCGCATAAATACACGCGCGGCCATGTCATGGTTTATGGTGGGCCGCAGCGTACCGGCGCGGCCTGCCTCGCCGCCCATGCCGCACAGGTTGCAGGCGCGGGCGTTGTCAGCATCGCCTGCGCAGCTGAACAAAAAATGATTTACAGCCTCTACCGTGCCAGCCTGATGACCGATGTCTGGAACAGCGAAGAAGAGTTCAAAACGCTGCTGCGCGATGAACGTACCAATGTCGCCTTGATCGGCCCCGGCGGCGGCGCAGCGGGCGACGCTGCAGACCGCTTGCGCACAGCCACACTGAACGCCCTGTCGATGGCTGGCAAAACAGCCGTGCTGGACGGCGATGTCTTCACGGTTTTCAAAAACGATCCGGACACCTTGTTCAACCATCTGTCCAAACGACATATATTGACACCGCACGAAGGAGAATTTGCGCGGATCTTCGGCGACCTGCCCGGCAGCAAGCTTGCCCGCGCCCGCGCCGCCGCGCGCAAGGCAAATGCGATTGTTATCCTCAAAGGCTTCGATACCGTCATCGCCGCGCCAGATGGGACGGCCGTGGTCAATACCAACGGCACACCGATTCTGGCAACAGCCGGTACGGGAGATGTGCTCGCGGGACTCGTTGCGGGATTCGCGGCGCAAGGTATGCCCCCCTTCATGGCAGCCCTTGCAGGGGTCTGGTTGCATGCGGATGCCGCCCGTCTGCACGGCTCGGCGCTGACCGCTGAAGATATTATTTTCAATATAAATCAGTCACTTAAGAACCTTCTCGGCACAAAGCAAGAAAATACCTAAAATTTTAAATAATTCCCAAATTAATTTTGGCTATGCTATAATTTAAAGATAAGAATGGGCTGAGGGTTTTTCATGCAGTGTTTGCGTTTTTGGAGGGAGAATCAGTCTCCCATTCAGGAATCAGCGGGTCTTACCGTGCGCTTCCTGAAGTGTCTTATGGCCGTATCGGTCATGGTGTTCCTTATGGTTCCCCGTGACGCGAATGCCCAGATATTCAGCTCAGGTATGTCAACCCTGCGTGACGCCCTTTCCGGCAATGCCGCCGCCCTCACCTTGCTCCAGAACGATTTGGGCGGGGCGATGGATGTGTCCGAGTTTCTGAACGTTGTCAGCATCAATCTAGGCGGCACAGCCAATGCCATTAATACGATCAATCAGGCTCTTGCCGGCAACATCACCTCCCTCAGTACTTTGCAAGCCGCCCTCGGTGGCGAAAGCATGCTTTATGATGATGGCTGGGGGTTCTGGTTTCCCATTCCACAAGCGAATGACCTGATTAACTTCATGATCGCCGGTGAAGGTACTGTGGGTTTGCAATCCATGTTGCTGCTGTTGCAAGGCAACGCTGGTGCCACAAACGTCTTTAATATTCTGCTCGACGGTTATGCGAATATTCTCCGTGACACCCTTGTCAACGCCATGGGCGATGGCGACCTTGCCACCGCCCTCACCCGGATGACCGCCGCGATTGGCGGCGACCCCGAAGGGCTCGACAGGCTGAACCTGATCGTCGCCAGCGCCAACGACATCTGGACGACGCTGACAGGCGCCGGGCTGGATACGCTCGGCCTTGAATTTCTGAACCTCTCGTCCCCGACCGTCACAGCGGTTCCGCCGCCCGCACCGCCGGCTCCGCCGCCCGCACCGCCGGCTCCGCCTGCGCCGCCACCACCGCCACCACCGCCGCCGCCGCCGCCGCCTTTTACCGGTAACGATCCGCCTCCGGGTCCGACCACGAACTGCACGACCTCGAACGCACCGCTGACAGGCAGCTTCGCAGTAGATCCTTGCAACTGGGCACGCGACAACTCTTTGCTGGGCACATGGGGACAGACCTTCTATGACGACGACCTGACCGACCACCAGGCCGGTTGGCAGGTTGTGGAATACGTCCGCAACTGGTGGAACGATAGCTTCCGCCCTTCGCTGCAAAATATGACTGCACAGTGGCATGCAAGCACAATCGACCAGAGCCGTCAGTTGGGCTCGATGCTTGATAACCACAGCCTGACCCGCTCGGCACGCCAGATGTCCGAGCAAGAGATCGAAGCCAAAGAGCGCCTTATGCCGAATGAGAAAACCTGCTCGGCGGCGACGCCTCCGGCTGCGCTGTCGCACGGCGTTTCAACCTCCAATGCATTGGCTGCCGCATTGACGAATGAAATCACGCGCCAAGTGAACGCGCCGGTCGCTACCGCACCGGCACCCGGCCCTGGCCCGGCACCCGGTCCAGGCCCGGCACCTGGTCCTGGCCCCGCGCCTGCTCCGGGGCCTGCAGTGACTCCCTCTTCCAAAACGATTGGCGAAGACCTTGCCAGACGTTTCGAAACTTTCTGCGAAATGTTTGTGAACCCGGATTTCAACGATGGTGCCAACCCCTGTCCGAACCCGACCGCGTCCGGACAGATCGTGGATGGCGACGTCGACGTCGAGAATTTCCTGTTCAGGGATACGATCGATTTCTCGGAGGAGCCGAACCGCATCGCCGCAAGCTCTCTTCTGCGAAACCTGATCCAGCCCTATATCGTGCCGGAAATTCCGCTAGATCTCGTGAACACGCCCCCTATTCAGGAATGGATCCTGAAACAGGAACACCTGAAATCTGTGCGCACGATTGCCACCGATGTTGTCGCTTCCATCCTGTCCCGCCGCATGGCACTGCCGGCGACGGGCGTAGCAAGCGACTCCACAGGCCCGACGACCATGCCGCCGGATCCGCCGCCCATGCCGACCGGCGGTTCAGTCACCGGCGGCGGCAGCTACGACGATTTCCTTGAACGTTTGGGAGCAAGAGAATCTGGCAACGGGTGGGCTCACCCCGGCTCCGGCAGGTATTGGATCCGTGGCGGACAAAGGGGCGGCAATAACAACTACGCCGGCAAGTGGCAGCTGGGATCGTATTACGCCCTCAATGACGCTGAGTGCATTCAGGCCAACAGTAACAATCTTGATCGAACCGTATGGGGCAGAAACTGTGGCCCCTCTCTCCAGAGATTCCTTGGCACCGCTACCGACACCAGCTTCTCCGCACCCACACAAAGGGTTGCCGTCCAAAGATATCATAACAGGATGTGGGGCTATATCAGTAATTGCGCCAAAGCCAGGGCCGGACAAGTCGTCTTTGGTGTGCCGATTACGCCATCGGGCCTGCTTGGTGCTGCACACCTTACCGGTCAGGGGGCTGTAGATTGTCTCGTTGGTTGTGTCGCCTGCAACATCGGACCGACTGGACCGAGAGACGCTAACGGCACCTCCGCGCTGGAATACATGAGAAACCTCGCCGGTTTCGAAATTCCGTGGGATGCCAGCTCCGGCTCCTATTCCGGTGCCATTGTAGGCCCCGGTTACAGCGGCTTGCCCCCCGATCCGCGTCCGATCAATGAAATCATTCAGGAACTCCGCCGCAAGGCAGGCGTCCCGGATGAGGAAATTGCGGAGTTCCCGAGCTACAATGAAATTATGCAGGCCATGACTCAGGAACGCTATTTTGATCCCGATTACTATATCCGCATGGCGAACAACATCGGTGCGCTGTTGCAGGAACAGCAGGTCGTGAACGCCTACATCAGCTTGCAGCTGCAGGACATCTACAAACTGCAAGAACAGATCAACGCGCTGCTGGCCGCCCGCGCCGCCTTGCAGCTGAATACGGACAAGCCTCTCGATATCCAGCAGCACAGGCCGGTCCGGTAAAATCATAACATTTTTTGGGGCGCAGGGAACCTTCTCTGCGCCCCAAAAGTTTGAAATAAAAGAGTTTTTCGCTGCGACTTGCCGTAATCCAACAGGAATGTTATAGTGATGTATCTGGATTTTTTAGGAATGATCATGTTCCAAAGACAACTTCGTAAAGAGTTTACCCGCGCGCTTTGCAAAGCGACGCTCATGGCTCTATTGCCTCTTAGTCTTGCCACTGCTTCTCTCGCCTCCGCGCAAGAGGTTGATGGCAACCGCGCCGTTCCTATTCCCACGGAACAGACTGTCACGCAGGACGTACTCTTGCTGCAGGAAGGGAAGGCGATAACAGTCGAGCCCGAAACCGAAATCAGTGTCGAAAGCGTAGAAGCGCGCTACCCTTTCATGAAAACCACGATGGATTATCTTCGCGAAGTCAACAAGCTGCGCGAGGAAGACCTCCTTGCACGAACCACGATTATGATATCCACAGTACGTGACGTCGAGAAAAAAACCGATATCGCCATCCTTTCGGTGACAGGACCGCTGACTTGCGGCTCCTCTCAGTGCCATGTGGGCATCTTCATCGATAAAGGCGAGGGGTATAAAGAAGCCTTCTCCGGCGCCGCCCCTCTGCCGGTCACTATTCTCAAGCAGAACGACGAACTGTCCTTCTTTTTCTGTTCCTACACCGGTCGCGCGCAATGGACGCTCAATGGCGATGTTTTGGAGCATCAGGGCAACGTGCGTTTTCCTCAAACCGGCCCGTCCTGCCAGAGCGAATGATTTTTTTTCAACTTCCCTCGCCCGAGCAAACGGGACAGGTTCCCTTCCCTTTTTAGTGCCTCTTTTTTGTGAAAAGAGCAGCACCGGATGAACTAGCTTCGGACGGTTTTTGAGAGGCGCGCAATTTTCCGCCTTCTGACGTTTAAGCCCCCAGATATCTCGCCGGATCAAGGCTCTCTATACCGCGGCGCACTTCGAAATGCAGTTGCGGATTGGCGACCGTTCCGCTGGATCCGACCGTGCCGATAGCTTGGCCGCGCCTGATGGAATCACCGCGTTTGACCTCGACACGATCAAGATGCGCATAGGCGGTCACAAGCCCGTTTGCATGGCGCACCAGAACCAGATTGCCGTAGCTGGCCAGATCATTTCCGACATAGGCAACTGTGCCGTCCGCCGCCGCCGCCACTGCCGCGCCGCGTGGCGCGGCGATATTGATGCCGTCATTATGCAGATGCCCCGGCTTCGGCCCGTAAGTAGAGATCACCTTGCCGCGCACCGGCCAGATAAAACCCGCACGGCTGGGCGTGCTGTCTGCGGCAATAACAGGCGCTGCGCTCTGTGCCGCTGCCGTGCGCACGGGCGCGGACTGAACAGGTGTCGATGATTGTTGCGCACCCGCGGCTGTTGCCGTCTGCCGGATTTGTGCCGGCGGCATCCGCACGGCTATCGCCTGCTGTGGCAGCGGCACCGAAGAGGGAATGCGCAAGACCTGCCCCGTACGCAGTTGATAAGGCGCCGCCAGTTTATTGATGCTGACAATCTGCGATACCGGCACACCGTAAAGACGGGCAACACCCGTGACCGTATCGCCGGCACCGGTTTTATGCTCGTTCGGCGGTGGCAATTGCAGGCGCTCTGCGGTTTTTAAATGATAGGGCGGCTTGAGGCCGTTGAGGTCGATGATATCGCGCAGCGGCAAACGGTAACGCTCGGAAATACCGAAGACCGTATCACCATCGCGCACCATCACAACGCCCGCGCCCGCCGCGCTATCGACGCGGGTGCCAAAGTTATGCACCGGCGCCGCTTGCGGCGCGGCACAGGCCGAGATCAGAAGCAATGCCGCTCCGGCAAAAAAATGTTTATGTGTGAAAGCACGCCGCGACACCGGTGGCCTCAGACGGGCTGGAGCGCAAAGCCGCCCGCAAGAAAGCCGTCGGCAGCGTCATCGGTAACCGGATCCGGCTCGTCGCGCGCGACATTGGGCAGCAGCGGCACGAAACGTACCGGCATCAGCCGTTCGGTTTCATAGTTGTCTTCGGACGTGCGTGTGATGCGATAGATAAACTGGCTGGCCTTGTCGCGCCCCATGGGAATAACCATGAGGCCGCCCACCGACATTTGCGCCAGCAGCGCAGGCGGCGGCTCGTCCCCCGCAGCAGCGGTCACGATGATACGGTCGAAGGGTGCTTGCTCCGTCCAGCCTTTCATGCCGTCGGCGGCTTTGCAGGTGATATTGCGGATGCGCAGCTCGTTGATACGCTGCTCGGCGGTGGCCAGCAGCGGGCGGTGACGTTCAATGCTATAGACGCGGCGGCACAGTTTGGCGAGGATGGCCGCCTGATAGCCCGAGCCTGTGCCGATTTCCAGCACCTTGTGCCGGTCGTTAAGCTTCATTTCCTGCGTCATGCTGGCGACCACCAGCGGCTGGCTGATCGTCTGCCCGCGGCCGATGGGCAGCGCGGTGTCTTCATAAGCCTGATCGTGGAATTGCGGCGGAATAAACACCTCGCGCGGGACGCGTTCAATGGCGGCCAGAACGCCGGTATCGGTGATGCCGCATTTACGCAGCTTCATGATCAGACGTATTTTGCGGGCGATAACCGTCACGTAAACATTCCCTGTAAATCTTCAAGTGCTTCATGCTGCGTCAGGTTCAAGGTCAGCGGCGTGATGGTGACATGCCCTGCTTTGAGCGCGCCGATATCGTTGCTTTCGTCCTGATGGTTACGCTCCGGCGGCGGACCGATCCAGAAATAGGGCCTGCCGCGCGGGTCGGTCAGACGGTCCATTTCCTGCTTCTCCATGCTGTAATGCCCTTGGCGCACAGCGCGGATTTGCGGAATGACGCCCTGCACCTTGCGCGGGAAATTCACACTCATCAGCGTATAACTGTCGATGCTCTTGCCGGCGAAGGCTTCAAGAATACGCGGCAGATATTCGCGCGCGATGGACCAGTCCGGCTTGCTGCCGTGTTCGTCGTAATCCTGACTGCAAGCGATAGCAGGGATATGCATCAGCGAGGCCTCGATCGCGGCGGCGATGGTGCCGGAATAGGTCACGTCATCGGCGGTATTCTGGCCGTGGTTGATACCGGTCAGCACGATATGCGGACGGAAATCCTTCATCACCTGCTGCACGCCCAGCAAAACGGAATCTGTTGGTGTGCCGGAAACGGAATAATGACGCTTGTCGTATTCTTTCAGGCGCAGCGGCATATGGATGGTGAGTGAATGCCCCGCCGCCGACATTTGCGTTTCGGGTGCAACAACCCAGACGTTGGGCGTGATGGAGCTGACGATTTCTTCCATCACCTTGATGCCATCGGCATGGATGCTGTCGTCGTTCGAAATCAAAATGCGCGCGTCAGACAATTTTTCGGGGAAGGTCAGCATGATCTTCAGGCCACCTTACACATCTGTTCGTACTCACGATACTTAACCATCATTTTCTCCAATGATTTCAACCACTCACGACTAAGGGTGTACCACATTTAAACGATGAACTCCTCATGTGAAGCGGGTTCTTTACGTGTTTCTTTTCCGGATTTGATTTGCGCGGCAGGTTCCAGCTTTTTGACGCCGCCCATATAGGGCAGCAGCGCATCGGGAATGACCACGCTGCCGTCGGCCTGCTGGTAATTTTCCAGCACGGCAATCAGGCAGCGACCCACGGCAACGCCCGAACCGTTGAGCGTATGCACATAGCGCGTTTGCTTGTCGCCGTCGTTTTTATAGCGTGCCATCATGCGGCGCGCCTGAAAATCGCCGCAGTTGGAGCAGCTGGAAATTTCGCGGTAGGTATTTTGCCCCGGCAGCCAGACTTCGATGTCATAGGTTTTCTTGGCCGAAAAGCCCATGTCGCCGGTGCACAGCGCCATGGTGCGGTAGGCAAGCCCGAGTTTTTGCAGGATGGTTTCGGCGCAGCCTGTCATGCGTTCCAGCTCTTCCATCGATTTGTCTTCGGAGGTGATACTGACCAGTTCGACTTTATAAAACTGGTGCTGGCGGATCATCCCGCGCGTGTCCTTGCCCGCCGCCCCCGCTTCGGAGCGGAAGCACGGCGTCAGCGATGTCAGGCGCAGCGGCAGATCGGCGGCATCAAGGATGGTATCCAGAACCGTATTGGTGAGCGAGACTTCGGATGTCGGGATCAGCCAGTGGCCGGTGCTGGTGCGGAACAGGTCATCGGCAAATTTGGGCAGCTGCCCCGTCCCGTAAAGCGCTTCGTCGCGCACCAAAAGCGGCACGGACAATTCGGTATAGCCGTGTTCTTGCGTATGGGTGTCGAGCATAAATTGCGCGAGTGCCCGCTCCAGCCGCGCGACGCCGCTTTTCAGCAGCACAAAACGCGAACCGGACATTTTGGCGGCCGTTTCAAAATCCATACCGCCCAGCCCTTCGCCGATATCGGTATGGTCGCGCGCGCTGTTGATGCGCGGCGGCTCGCCATGGCGGCGGACTTCGGCATTGTCTTTCTCGTCTTTACCGTTTGGCACGGCGGCATCGGGGATATTCGGCAAAACGCTGAGGAACCCTTGAAGCTCCTCCCCCGTTTTCTTTTCGTCTTCTTCAAGATGCGCGATGCGTTCTTTCATCTCGGCCACTTTGGCCATGATCTCGCTGGCGTCGCCGCCCTTGGATTTGATCGCGCCGATGTCCTTGGACAGAGCGTTGCGGCTGGCCTGCAGCTCCTGCATTTCGGTTTGCAGGGCGCGGCGTTTTTCGTCGAGCGCGATGATCTGCGGCGTCTGCGGCGCAAGGCCGCGGCGATGCCAGCCGGAATCATAATGCTCGGGCATTTCCCGAATGTGCTTAAGATCGAACATGTTTTTTCTCTGTGATAAAGGACGCAGCCAACCCGAAACCCAACGGCTTTATATTATTCGCTTTTTGCTGCGCGGTCTAGATTTGATTGGGCGTCATCTTTGCTGTCCGGCGCTGTCGTTTGCGCTTTCTTTTTTTCCGCGCCTCGCAGCAGAAAAATAGAAACTTCGTAGAGCAGCAGCAGCGGCGCGGCGAGCAAGATCTGGCTGATGACATCAGGCGGCGTGACAAAGGCCGCGACGACAAAAACAATCACAACCATATAGCGGCGTTTTTCGGCCAGCCCCTTGGCCGTCACAAAGCCGGCGCGCCCCAGAAGCATCAGCAAAACAGGCAGTTGAAAGGAAATGCCAAAGGCAAAAATGAGCCCCATGACAAGGCCAAGATATTCGCTGACCCGCGCTTCCAGCTGGATCGCCAAGCCGCCCGGCGCGGGCGTGAGGCTTTCGAACCCTGCGAAAAATTTCCACGCCAGCGGCATCACGGCGTAATAAACAAAGGCTGCGCCTGCCAAAAACAGCAAAGGCGTGGCCACGATAAACGGCAGAAAAACCCGCTTTTCGTTTTTATAAAGCCCCGGCGCGACAAACATCCATATCTGAGACGCCACATAAGGAAACGCCAGAAAACCTCCGGCAAAACAGGATAATTTCATATAGGTGATAAAGGCTTCGCCCATGCCGGTATAGATCAGGCGGCGGTTATCCCCCGTCAGCACATCAGCAAGCGGCCGCACCAGAAACCCGTAGATATACTCCGCCACAAAAAAACACAGACCGCTCAAAACCACAAAAACGATCAGCGCGCGGATGAGCCGCTGGCGCAATTCGGTCAGATGTCCGACCAGTGGCATGGTTTTAAATTCAGGGTTATCAGCCGGGTGCATCGTTTTTCTCCGGCTTTGTTTCTGCGTCCGCCGCGCTCAAGCGGTGCGCCTTTTCTGCCTCGACCTGTTTATCCAGCTCGAATTGCAGGTTGTCGCCGCCAGCGCGGTTGGCGTCGCGAACGATCTCGTCCAGCTCCTGATCGCGCATAATACCATCAAGCGATTGTTGAATATCGCCTGTGAATTTTCTGATATTTCTGAATATTTTGCCCGCTCCATAGAGGACGCGCGGCAGATCGGCGGGCCCGATGACCAACAGCGCCACGGCCAGAATGACCAGCATTTCTGTCCAGGCGATGCCGAACAAGGGGGTTACTCTTTTTTGTCGGGCGGCGGCAGCGTGTCTTTTTTATCGTCTTCGCCGCTGATACCGTCTTTGAAACTGCGCAGGCCTTTGCCGATGTCGCCCATGATCTGCGGAATTTTACCGCGGCCAAAGAAGACGAGCACCAAAAGCGCAATAACAACAATTTGCCAGAAACCTGGAAACATCAGCGGCGCTCCCCGTCTTCGTCTTCAGCGTCTTCATCATCGCCGTCTTCGTCTTCGTCTTCGACTTCGCCATCATCATCATCGTCGTCGAAATCTTCGTCATCATCCTCTTCGTCGGAGTCATCATCCCCGTTGTCAGATTCTTCGTCATCATCATCAGACGCATCGCTGTCTTCGTCGTCATCTGAATCTTCGTCATCGTCATCGTCGCCGTCTTCGTCATCCTCGTCGCCGCTGGCCACGGTTTCAATTTCCGTATCCGGAACCTCGTCGTTGGCGTCGGGCTTTCCGAGCAGGTCTTCGTCGGTGACTTCGTTCGGGTCGATGTCTTCTTTGGTTTCGCCGTCGCCAAACAGGTCGGCTGTCGGCATCGCTTCGATGGCCGGACGTTTGTCGAGCAAGCCGGCAGCTTTCAGCTCTTCCATCCCCGGCAGGTCTTCCAGCTTTTCAAGGCCGAAATGATCGAGGAAAGACTGTGTGGTCAGCCATGTGACGGGGCGACCCGGCACTTCGCGGCGTTTGCCCGGCTTGATCCAGCCTGCTTCCATCAGCGCATCAAGCGCGCCGGGGCTGGTCGCCACGCCACGGATGTTTTCAATCTCGGCGCGGGTTACCGGCTGGTGATAGGCGATGATCGCCATGGTTTCCATCGCGGCGCGGGTGAATTTTTTAGGCTGTTCTTTTTCAAGGCGCAGATGATGGCCAAGGTCGGTCGCGGTGCGCAGTGCCCAGCGCTTTTCACGCTGCACCAGCATCACGCCGCGCGCGGCATAATGCTCTTTCAGCATTTCCAGCACATCGGGGATCAGCATGATGCGGTCTTCGGGGAAACGCTCGGCGATTTGCTGCACGGTCAGGGCGTGGGGCGCGGCGAACAAAATCGCCTCGACCAGACGCAGATCATCTTGCGTGATGGCGGGCATTTCTTTTGGCTCTGCCTCTTCGCCCTCTTCCGCTTCAGCAGAAGTTTCTTCGGCCTCGACCGCCATGTCTTCGTCAAGAAGTGCTTCTTCGGACAGATCGGCTTCGAGGATTTCCGCCTCGATCTCCGTCACGTCTTCAGCCGCGGCCTGCAGCGCGATATCTTCCGGCAGGGCGTCCAGCGTTTCGTGGTTATCTTGTGCTTTTTTATGTTTTGCTTTGGCCATGTCGGTTATGCCTCTTGTTTATCTGTCTGATCTTCGGTGTCTTGCGGCACTTGCTGCTTTTTTGCTTCTGCGGCGGCGGCGGCTTCTTCGGCCAGCAGCAATTCCCATTCCTCTTCTTCGCTGAGAACGCGGGGTGCTTCGGCTTCGGCGGCTATTTCAGCCGCAGTTTCGGGCGTTATTTCTTCTGCCGGTATTTCCTGCACGAAACTGCTGTCTGCCGCAGGCTGTGTTTCATCTTCATCGTCTTCAATATCTGCACCGGGCACAAAACGCAGGGCGGGTGCATTAACGGCATCGGCCAGCGCCTGTTCGGCGGCAAGGCGTTCGGCCTCTTTTGATTCTTCTTCGGCCTGCTGTTCTGCCAGATCGCGCTCGGCGAAGGCGATGTCTTCTGCGCTGATGCTGGGTTCTTCTTCAACCTGTACGGGCGGCGGCGTTTCTGCATCCGTCTCGCCGGGGCGGCGGATATAGATAGGGCCGTAATTTTTTTCCTGATGGATGCGCAAAAGCCCGCGCTTTGCCATTTCAAGCGCACCGCCAAAGGTAGAGGCCACGGCAGAGCGATGGACGATTTTTTCTTTCGTGCCCGCAGGCAGGAACATAAACAGCGATACCCATTCTTCGGGAATTTTGCCGAGCATGCTTTCCATGCGCTCGATTGCGTCTTCGAGCGAGAAGAGCCTGACCGGGTTGAGCTTGTAAATCGCGTTCTGCTGACGCTGCTTAATATCGCCATAGGCGCGCAGCAGGTCATAGAACGTCATGTCGTAACGTGCGACGTAATCGGTTTTGAGGCCTTCCGGCTCCCCGCGCGCAAAGACGTTATAGCCAAGGCGCGGCAGGTGGAACAAATCATTGGCGACCTTGCGCATGGCTTCCAGACGGCGCAGCTGGAATTGCAGCGCTTCGGCCAGATCATGCGCCGAAGGTTCGGCCAGTTTCTTTTCTTCCTGCGGGATCAAAAGGCGAGATTTGAGGTAGGCCAGCCACGCTGCCATGACAAGGTAATCGGCAGCCAGCTCAAGCCGCAGCTCGCGCGCCTTTTCAATGAAATCGATATATTGGTTGGCAAGGGCGAGAATGGAAATACGCGCAAGATCAACCTTCTGGTCGCGCGCAAGGGAAAGCAACATATCAATCGGCCCGTCGAAATCACCGAGATAGAGCATCAGCTGCTCGCTCTCGCTGCGATTATTCAAAAGGTCGTCTTCAAACTTGGGTGCTTCCGCTTCACTCATATTCGTCAGCCGGTCTTTCGTTGTTGCAAAAGCTCTGCGAGCTTTTGGTGGAGGGCATCGCGCCCGCCGTTGTCGTTATCCGAAGCGTCAAACGCCGTCCGCTGCCGCTCCGCCTCTGCCAATCGCGCCGCCGCGCTGGCCGATACTTTTGGCGCCGATTGCAGCGCCAGAACGCGCTCTTCGAACGAGGCATTGCAGATCATGGTCACATCCATGCCCGCCGCCATCGTCCGCGCCACGCGGTCTTCGATGGTACCGCCAAGCGCCTTCATCGAAATATCGTCGGCGATCAGCACCCCGTCAAAGCCCATATTCCCGCGGATCACGTCACGGGTGACGCGGGCGGAGACGGTTGCGGCAGAATCAGGATCCAGCTGCGAGTATACAACATGCGCCGCCATCGCCCAAAGCGCCGTTTTCATATTGGTTTGGGCCAAATATTTGAAGGGTTTGAAGTCCGTTGTTGAGAGGATTTCTGCCGTGGCATCCACCACCGGCAGGGCGAAATGGCTGTCAACTTTGGCGCGGCCATGGCCGGGGATATGCTTCATGACCGGCGTCACCTGCCCTGCCAAAAGCCCGCGGCAGACGGCTTCGCCCAGCTTGCCGACCATATCGGGGCTATCGCTGAAGGTGCGGCTGCCGGAGAGGAATTCATGACAATCCGGCGCAGGCACATCCACAACAGGCGCGCAATTGACCGTGATGCCCATATCGGCAAGGTCAAGCGCCATCAGATAGGCGCTCATGCGCGTGGCTTCAATCCCCTGCTCCGCCGCGTCCGAGGCCAATTCGCCAAAAATTTTTGCAGCAGGATATTCGCGGAATTCAGGGGCGCGTAATCTTGCGACCGTGCCGCCTTCCTGATCGATCAGCACGGGCAGGTCGGGACAGCCCACGGCTTCGCGCGCCGCAGCGACCAGATCAGTCACTTGCTGTTTGGATACGCAGTTGCGTTTAAACAGGATAAAACCTGCGGGTTTTTCAGCGGCAAAAAGATCCCGCTCTTCCGCGCTCAGCTCTGTCCCTGCTGCATCGACGATAATCGCCTTGAGATTTGTCCAGTCCGTCATGTCCTTACCTCACCACCATGCAGCCGCCGGGATTGGCGGATTTAAGAACGTCGCAGATTTCTTTCGCGCGCGTTTCGCTGACTTTGCCGGCCTGCAAGCGGTTGAAGACGCCTCTGTCGCCCAGATCCACACGCTGCGTGCGCATATCAAGACCCTTGAGCAAATCGGGGTGTTTTTGTTGCAGTTTTTTCCAATCCGTCGCCGCGCCTTCGGTATTGCGGTAGGAACCGAGCTGGATATAGACAACGCCGCCGGATGCCGTCGTCGCAGGGGCGCTGGCTTGCACGGCAGGCTTCGCGGGCTCCGCTGGCGGCTGTTTTTTGGCATCCGTATCGGCAGCGGCTGTCTTGGCTGCGGGTTTTTGCACCGGCTTGATCGTTTCGGTACTTGCCGCCGCGGGGGCAGCCGTAATGACTTTTTCGGTTTCGATGCCGATTTTTTTCATTTGCGCTGTGGCAGGTGCCGTTTTTGTATCGCCGGTTTTCAGCGCGGTGTCTTTGTCCACCGGCTCTTCGGTGCCGGGCAGCAGGCGTTCAACGCGTTTGCTATCTTTTTTGTCGAGCGGATCAAAGACCGTGCTGTCCTGATGCGGCACTTTCATACCACCCGGATCATCGGGCGCGAATTTATAAGCTGTTTTTTCGGCCAGCACCACGGGCAGATCGGTCGCCTCCTGCGCTTCCTGCGCTGTCGGATAGGCATACCAGACGATGGCCGCGAAGGCGATCAGCGCAATAACGCTCAAACCGCCCTTGGGCAGCACGCGTTCCGGCGCGGGCGGCGGACGGCGGCCGACATAGAAAGAACCGATATTTTCGTCTTGCGGTTTTTGATCTTCGTTCATCATCCGTGCAACTCCTCGAGAGGTGTGACGCCCATAACGGCAAGGCCGGAGGCCAGCACCGTCGCCACCGAGCGCACCAGCGCAAGGCGGGAGAAGCTCAGCCCGCGGTCATTTTCATGCAGGAAACGCAGCGTGTTGTCATCGCGCCCCTTGTTCCAGAAAGCATGGAATTCCGCCGCCAGTTCCTGCAGGTAAAACGTGATGCGGTGCGGTTCTGCTGCTTCTGCCGCCTGTTCGACATGGCGTGGCCATGCGGCCATGAGACGCACCAGCTTTAGTTCATCTTCGCTGGCCAGCAGGTTGACATTGGCGGTACTGAGCGCCACGGCGTCGGTTTCGATGGTCGGGAACATTTCCTTGGCATTGCGCAAAACCGAATGGCAGCGTGCATGCGCGTATTGCACATAGAATACCGGATTGTCTTTGGATTGTTCGACGACCTTGGCGAAGTCAAATTCGAGCGTCTGGTCGCTGCTGCGCGTGAGCATGATAAAGCGGATGACATCCTTGCCCACCTTGTCGAGCATATCGCGCAGGGTGACAAAAGTACCCGCACGCTTGGACATACGCACCGGCTCCCCGTTATCAAACGTATGCACAATCTGGCAGAGTTTCACATCCACATCGGCCTTGCCGCCGGAAACGGCCTTGACCGCCGCGCCGATACGTTTGACGTAGCCGCCATGATCGGCACCCAGAATATCGATCAGATGCGTCGCGCCGCGGTTGAATTTGTCCCAGTGATAGGCGATATCGTTGGCGAAATATGTCCATGTACCATCTGATTTTTTCAGCGGGCGGTCAACATCGTCGCCAAATGCGGTGGCTTTGAACAGCGTCTGCGGGCGTTCTTCCCAATCATCGGGCGTTTTGCCCTTGGGTGGCTCCAGCACGCCGGTATAAATCAAACCCTGGTCTTCCAGCACCTTAAAGGCTTTATCGACAGCACCCGCGTCAATCACCGCCTGTTCGGACGAAAACACATCGTGATGAATGCCCATATCGGCAAGATCGGATTTGATCTCGGCCATCATCATCTCGAGCGCGGCGGCCTTGCAGACCGGATGCCATTCGCTTTCATCCTTGCCGAGCCATTTATCGCCGTCGCGCTTGGCAATCGCCGCGCCGACGTCTTTCAGATATTCACCCGGATAAAAGCCGGAGGGAATCTCGCCGATCTGCTCGCCCAGCGCTTCGCGGTAGCGGAGGTAAACAGAACGGCCAAGGATGTTCACCTGATTGCCCGCATCGTTGATGTAATATTCGCGTGTCACGTCAAAGCCCGCTTTTTGCAGCAGCGATGCCATGGCGTCACCCACCACCGCGCCGCGCGCATGGCCGACCGTCAAAGGCCCTGTCGGGTTGGCCGAGACGAATTCGATGTTTACTTTTTTGTTCTGGCCGATGCCGCTGTTGCCGAAATGGATACCCGACGACAGCACGTTGCGGATGGTCACAAGCCATGCGCCCGCATCGAGACGAAAATTCACAAAGCCCGGCCCCGCGACAGTAACTTCGGTGACGCCTTCCAGCGTTTTGATTTTTTCGGCCAGCGCCTCGCCCAGCTGGCGCGGGTTTTTGCCCGCGATCTTGGACAGCACCATCGCCGCATTGGTCGACATATCGCCGTGACTGGAATCGCGTGGCGGCTCCACCGTGACGCGCGTCAGGTCGATGCCTGCGGGCAAGTCGCCCGTTTGCGACATATGCGTCAGGATATCGACGATGTGGTTTCTGTATTCCTGAAAGATGTTCATTTTCTTTTTTTTCTTATCTCATGATCTGGTAGGTATCGAAAAGATCTTTGTGTTCCAGCAGCGCCAGACGGTCGGTCATGCTGGCGATGTAATCGGCGACAGTGCGTGCGCGCCAGTCATCGGCTTTCCAGCCCTTGGGCGTTTGTTCGGCCTGCAACTGCCATTCGGGCGGCAGGCAGCGGCGATGTTCCATGAAGACGCCGAACAAATCCTGCACGCATTGAAACACCTTGCGGCGCACGCGGCTGACCTGATGATGGCGGTAGAAATGCGCCCAGAGGAAGTCACGCAGCTGGCGGTCTTTCTTACGCAGGTCTTCCGACATGGTGCAGGTCATATCTTTTGCATGACGCACATCGTCGGCGGTTTGAGGCTTCAGCGCCGCCAGACGTTTTTTGGTTTCATCCAGCACGCCGACCACATAAGTCCCCATCACATCGCGGATGGTTTCCTGTGTCAGGCGGTAAGTATCGATGTTCGGCCATGTCTTGCGTTTTTCATGCATGATCGCGGCGACCCATTCGACTTCTTCGAGGTCTTTCAGCGTAAACATGCCGCCCGACAAACCATCGTCGAGGTCGTGGCTGTTATAGGCGATGTCATCGGCGATACCGGCAATCTGCGCCTCCAGCGAGGCGTAGGTGTCGAGCTTGAGATCGATTTTATGGCGCAGTTCATCCAGCGTGACTTCGAAATGCTGTTTCTTCTGGCCTTTCTTGATGACGGGGCCGTTGTGCTTGACGAGACCTTCGAGGGACTCCCACGACAAGTTCAACCCGTCGAAATCCGGATATTTTTTTTCCAGCTTGGTCACCACACGCAGCGTCTGGTCGTTATGATCGAAGCCGCCATAGGGCTTCATGCATTCGGCCAGCGCATCTTCGCCGACATGGGCAAAGGGCGTATGGCCAAGGTCATGCGCCAGCGCGGCGGTTTCGGCAAGGTCCTGATCGCATTTGAGCAAACGCGAGAGGGAACGCGCAACCTGTGCGACCTCGATGCTATGGCTGAGGCGGGTGCGGAAATGATCGCCTTCGTGGTAAACGAAAACCTGCGTCTTGAATTTCAGGCGGCGGAAAGCCTGCGAATGGATGATGCGGTCGCGGTCGCGTTCAAAATCGCCGCGAGTCTTGCTGGGCGCTTCGGCGTATTGGCGACCACGGCTTTGTTCGGGGCGGCTGGCGAAAACGGCAAGACCGTCGGCGGCCAGCATCTCGCTCAGCGGCTCGGCGCGTTTGACAGGCGCGGGTGCTGCGATCCGGACAGGCTTTACCGTTTTTGCAGACGGCTTCACCGGTTTCGCAGATTTCGTTTTGGCGCGTGTTGCCATCGGCCCCTCCCGCATGCGGAATACTATTGATTTACAAGGCTTTTAAACCATATTTCGCTGCTGAATAAAAGAGTAATGTCGCCTACCTGCCGCCCGGCGCCCGCCTAGCTGCCCGAACGCTCTTTTTCTATAATAAAATCAATGAGTAAGGGCACACTTTCCCCTTCCTGATATTGAGCCAGCATATCCTGCGCCACTTCACGCGAGATGCGGCAGCAGTCCTCAAGTGTCTCTTCCTGTATAATCAGGCCGACCAGATCATCCGATGTCGCCAGCCATGCACTGTCCTCTTCCTTCCATTCGACGCGGATCGTTACCGTACGCTGCACTGCCTGAACCCCTTGATATTCTGCCATTTGTACACATATTATAGGTTATTGTCCTTTTTCAGGCTAGAAAAGCAAGACGCGCAACCTTGGGCCACCGGAGTACCGATATGACCGACACGCAAACGACACAGACCAGCCTCACCACCACCGCTTCGGCGGCTGCAAATGGCATGATCGTGCATCTGACCGACAGCGCGGCGGCGCGCCTGCTCGTCCTGCGGGAAAAGGAAGGCAACCCGAAACTGATGCTGCGCGTCACTGTTTTGGGCGGCGGCTGCTCCGGTTTTCAATACCAGCTTGATGTGACCGATACGGTCAATGCCGACGATGTGACGTTTGAAAAGAACGGCGCGGCTTTGGTGACCGACGATGTTTCCCTGCCCTTTATCAACGGCGCGGAAATTGATTTCGTTTCCGACATGATGAAATCCGCCTTCAAAATCCGCAACCCCAATGCAGCGGCAGGCTGCGGCTGCGGTAAATCGTTCAGCACGAAATAATCTTTACTTCTCCGTTTGATCCATCGACGGCAAGGCGCAGGCCTGCGCCTGCCGTGCTCATGCGCGTAAAAAATTCTTCACCCACCCCCGTCACACACGGGATCCCCATATCCCGCGCAACGACGCAGGCATGCGACAGCACACCGCCCTGTGCAAAAACGAGCGCGCCGGCCTGTGGAAAATAGACCGTGGTTTCCGGCCTTGCATAGCGAAACACATAAACGGGTTTATCCGCGCGCGGCGGGGGCGTATCGGCAAGGCGCGTGACAATCTCGGCCGCCGCCTCCACCCTGCCCGCGCAAACGGGCTGGCCTTTGAAAATATTCGTCTGCGCTACGGGCGCAGGCCCAGCGGGCGGTGCGGCAGGCGCTTGGTCGCCCCAGTAGAACGGTGGCGGCTTGCGTGGCTTATCGGCAGCCTGCGCATCGGCAAACAAACGATGCCACGCAGGCGACAGCGCGGTACGCCGCATTTGCAGCGCCTGAATCCACACAAATGTCTTGCGGTGCAACGCGGGCGCAGTATCGGGCGCAGCCAGATATTGCGGCAGGCGCGCCGCCGTTTTGGCATCCAGCCGCATCAAAAGCGTTTGCAGTGCAAGGCCGAGGGCAAGGCTTTCGGTGATATCATCCGCATCAGGCGCAGCGCGATCGGCCAGTCTTTCCTGTATAAATCTTGTGACGCGCCATTGCAGCGCCATCGCCTGCGGCAATTTCAAAATCGCGCGCGGCGCGGAAAAACGAAAACCCTGTGCCTTATCCGGCACGGCCACGACAATGCCGCCACTGGCGATATAACCAAGCGCGCTACCGTTCACATAGGGCACGCCGCCTTTCCATGCAATCATCTGCGTTTCCGCGGCGGGTGCAGGCATGCGCAAAAGCCCCATGGCGCGCCGCCACGGCGATGCTGTATCGGCAAGACTGAAAATATCTTCCAGCCGCCTTTGTGCGGGCAGGCCGAATTGCCGCTGCGAAATACTTTCTTCGGGAAAGGCCAACCAGAGCGTCTGCATCTTCACAAGCCCCCGATGCCGCCAAAGGCATAAATGCGGTACGGCACGGTCACATAGATGCGGTCGCCTTCGGCCACGGGCGCGCCGCTGGCGCCTGTCAGCACGGCGCGGCGGCGCAGTTCCTTACCGCTCAAACCATCACGTATCGTAAAAACGCCGTCGGCACTGGTAGCTGCGACCAATGGCGGCTTGTCTGCACCGCGATCGATGAATATAGCCGCTGCCATAAATTCGGTGCCGACTTTGGCTTGCCAGCGCAGCGCCCCTGTTTTGCCATCGAGCGCAACGATGTCGCCATTTTTAAGCGTGAAGAGCGCAAGATCATGCGCGGGCAAATAATCACCGGGGTCAATCGCCATATGCGGAAGATCTACCTGCCACAAAATCTTGCCGTCCGCAGGTGACAGCGCCAGCGCCCAGCCGCGGTCGGTGTCGCGCTTGACGCCGATCTGCCCGCGTCCTGTTGTGGTGATGATACGCGCGCCATCGGCACTCAGCACCGGCGCACCCCATGGCTGGCCTTGCAGCGGCACTTGCCATTTCACCGTGCCGGTTTCGGCATCGAGGGCATAGAACACGCTTTGCGGCACGTCTTCATCCGGCTGCGCGGCAGCATAAAGCGTCTTTCCCGCCAGCAGCGGCGTGGCATCGGTATGCCCGACAGGTGCATGCCAGATCACGCCGCCATCCGCCGCCCGCACCGACCACAAGCCCCCGCCACCCGTCGGCAAAAACAACCGCGAAGCATCGGGACTCACCGCGGGCGGAGATTCGATATGGCCGAGAAACTGCCGCTGCCACAGCACTTTTGCCGAGAGCATGTCAAGCGCGCTCAACATCGCCGCGCGCGTATGGTGCAAGCCTTCGCCGACATAAACGATATTTTCTGCGCCCTTGCCGATGGTAAAGACCGGCTCTGCCTGCGGCAGGGTCCAGAGCCATTCTCCGGTGGCAATATCAAATCCTTCTGCCGTATTTTTATACGTGCCCACCACCAGAACGCCGTTTGAAATAACCGGCGTGGACAGCAGCGGGTTTTTAACCTGCACTGTAAAAATCCCGTCAAATGTTTCCATGGGCGCGGCGGCGCGCGGGTTTGTTCTTGCGGCATAGTGTATGGCGCGCGCATATGTTTCAGGTGCGATTTCTTTTGTGCCGTCATGCCGCACAATTTTATCCGGCGTGCGCAGATAGATGGCTGCTCCTGCGCCCGTAAAGCCGATCACCCCGATGACAAACCCCGCAATCATGACGGCGCGTCGGCGATGCCAGAGTGTCCCCGCCGCAGTCGCCAGCGCACCGACCCCTGCCAGCAGCAGCGGTACGATTTCAACCAGCGGCAGCAGCATCGGAAAAAAATGCAGCCGGTGGCGATAACGATCTGTCAGAGAAAAACGCCGCACTTGCCTAATGTCCTTTTGTTACCCATTATACCTTTGCCTGAGCGTTTGACGATGCTGCGGCAGATATCCTTGGATCGTTCAAATTTAAAGCTAAATCGTGGATTTCAAAATGAAAATCGCCAGCTGGAACGTAAATTCGATCAATATGCGCCTGCCCCATGTGCTGGACTGGCTGCAAAACCACAAGCCCGACGTGCTGCTGCTGCAGGAACTGAAATGCACCGAGGATAAATTTCCACTGGCCGAAATCGAGGCCGCCGGATACAAGGCCGCCGTACATGGACAGAAATCATGGAACGGCGTTGCCATTTTATCGCCCCACGATATTGTTGACGTGCGGCGCGGTTTGCCCGGCGATGATAGCGATGAGCAGGCACGGTATATCGAAGCCACCATCAGCGGTTTTCGTGTCGCGTCCATCTATCTGCCAAACGGCAATCCGATCGACAGCGAAAAATACCCCTATAAACTGCGCTGGTTTGACCGCCTGATTGCGCATGCAGAGGGGCTTTTGGCGCAGAGCCTGCCCGTGGTGCTGGGCGGCGACTATAACATTATCCCCGAAGCGCGCGACTGCCACGATCCTGCCGTCTGGGCCGAAGACGCGCTGTTCCGCCTCGACAGCCGCCGGAAATTCCGCAGCCTTGTGTATCTCGGCTTTAGCGATGCCTTTCGCGCCGTCAATGACGAGGATGAACAATATACATTCTGGGATTATCAGGCCGGTGCATGGCCGCGCAACCACGGTATCCGCATCGATCATTTGCTACTGTGCCCCCGCGCGGCCGACCGGCTGAAAGACTGCCGCATCGACCGCGACCCGCGCGCGGCAGAGAAGGCATCCGACCACACCCCGATTTTTGCCGAGCTTCGTCAAAAATAAGCCTTTGGAATCAATAACTATTATTTAATTTATGGAAATTGACATCGGGCAAGTGATCCGGTATCATGATACGCATTCACAGACCTGCAGGAAAAACGATGAGCGAGCCGAAAACCGACAAGCCGGAAAAGAAGAAATTCACCGAACGCCTGCGCGATCTTTTTCGCCGCAAGGCCAAGCCCGCCCCTGTGCCGCCCGAGGTTTATAACGACAAGCGCGTGAAGAAAGCTGTGTTCAAGGCGAACCGCCGCCGCTTTTATAAACGCATTCTGCTGACCAGCGTCGCTGCCGCCGCTATTTCCACCGGTACGCATTATGCGCCCGACAGTGTCAGCACGCCGTTCAATACCTATATGACCGAAAAAGGCCATGCCGAAAATTTCCACGACCACTTCCACGCCAAGAACATTCGCGTTTATGACCGCTGGAATCCGCTTTATCCTTTCCACCTCGCCGGCCAAGGGGTCAAGATAACGTGGAGTGAAATCGATCAGGACAAAGAAAGCGGTAACGCAGCTAAAGCTTTTGGCAAGGCTGTCACAACACCGATTGTTTATTACAGCATGCTTTTCAAAGGCGTGGGCGACCTGATTTTGCCGCATCCGATTGATGCCTATGCCCTCTCCGGCAATGCGCCGCATGACCAGCGCGAGGTCTTTATCCGCCCGCCCAAAGCCATCAATCTTGATGATTTCATCAGCGATTTCGGCCGCGTCAACACGGCAGAAATGACCTTTAAAAATGATACGGCAGAGCTGGAGCGTGTGATTTTTGAATACATCATGCTGCACGAAGCACGCCACGGAGATCAGAACAAAGGTGTTGCGGTATCGTTGAACGAGGCAGATGCCGACCGCTATGCCTTTGACGTTCTAGCCGCGCGCGGTAACAAAACCGAGTTGTTGTCCGAAGCCCGCGCGATTATCACCCATAGCCGCACAATGTCGAGCGTACTGGGCGGCGGCACATCGCACACGACCAGCGTTGCTTTGCTACGCCCCTATGCAACGCCCTATAACGCTTATCGCGACGAAGCTGCCCTGAGCCGCCTGCACAAAGTTCTCAGCGATGCCGATATCATGAACAAAGACGCCTTCCCCGAAGATATGTCGCGTGGCAACCGGTTTGTCTATATGGCTGCGGCGCTCAAAAAACAAGGACTCGCGGCGCGTGACCCCGACATGCAGATGGCGACGGATATGTTCCTGAATGCAGCCGGATTTTTCAACGAGGCTTCGGGCGGCGCAATCATCGACCGCAGCTTTAATATCGACAAGATCAATATGGGTTATTTGCAGCAGCAATATAAACCGGTCGAAGACAAGCTCGCGCCGAAAGCCGAACAGCAGCGTCCCGCACCGCGCCCGCCGCGTCCGACCAGCTAAGAATTACAAATCCATTTCCCAATGCTGTCCGGTCAGGTCTTTACCGAAACGATGGTGATTGATTTCGCGCATGATGCGCAGCCCTTCGTCTTCGAACAGATCGCGGGCGTGGTCGTGGATACTTTCTGTCCACATCGTCAATTTTTTATATCCGGCATGGCGCGCAAAGCGGACGGCCTCTGCCAGCATGCTTTTGCCGATGCCGAGATTGCGCGCTTCGGATGTGACAAACGGGAGACGCAGTTCCGCCACATCTTCTTTCACATGCACAAGGCAAAGCGAGCCGACCATTTTGCCATTGTGTTCGGCCAGCCAGCAGCGTTCGCGCGCAGGGTTAAAATTGCGGATAAACTCCGCGGTTTTTTCGGCGACCAGCGCCTCGAATTCCTCGTTCCAGCCGTAATCTTCGGCGAACTGTATGGCATGCGTATGAATAATCAGCCCCATATCGCCCGGCCGGTGCGGACGCAGCGTCCATTTGTCGCCTTCCAGAACGGCGGCGTTGATATTGGCGTTGATGATCTCGTCAATCGTGTTCATCGCGTCGATCAGGCGTTGCTGGTCTTGCGGCGATACAGGCGCAAGCATATCCAGCACCTTGCGTTTGGCTTCGGCCAGAATGCTGTCGCCCACGCTGCGGCCTTTGCGCGTGAGATGGATGGTACGCTGGCGCCCGTCACGTTTGGAGCGCTCTTTGGTAATCAGCCCTTCCCGCTCGAAGCCTTGCAGGATGCGGCTGATATAGCCGCCGTCCATGCGCAGCTCGCGGCACAGGATGCTGGCCGTCACCGATTTGCGAAAGCTCAGCTCGTTTAAAACGCGCACTTCGGCCAGCGAATAGGAACTGCCGAAAATCTTTTCTGCCAGCACGCCGATGCGGTGCATATACATACGGTTAAAGCTGCGGACACGTTCAATCCGCTGCTCTATTTCAGGGCCAAGATCGGGCAAAGGGTTTGCCACGCGCCGTTCACTTTCAAATAATCAAGGTGAAAATCATTTATTACGATTATGTCCAAGGTTCGTGTGGATAAGTATATCCAGCCCCTTGCGGCTCTGCCAAGGGGTTAGGGATGCATTCCTACAATTTTATCATATTTTATGAAAAATATAAACGCCGCGCCCGGGCATGCGCGCCGCTTTTTGATGCTGCGGCGCACCATAACCTTCGGATTGCCACACATCCTGATACGGCTTATCGTTGTTTATGCTGCCCTTTGCCGCCGAGGCTCCCCCCAAATGTCACTGCCCGAGAATATCGCCCGTATCCAGTGGAATAACCGCCTGAAATCGGGCGCGCTTTGCCTGCTCTTTATCGTCGCCATGGCCGTTTTCGCGCTCACGCTTTTCCTGATGATCGCCGCCCCCGCAAGCTTTGTGCCGGAGAGCGGCCTGTCGATCCCACAGATGTTGGCCGAACCGAAAATGCAGCTCAGAATTTTGCGCTTCTTTACAAAGGTCTTTTTCTTCGCCGCGGCCGCGACGCTTTATTTCATCTACCGCGACATCAACAACATCGACCGCCTTTTCAGCGCCCAGCCGCTGCAACTGCGCAGCAGCGACAGTTTCTACCGCGCACTCGAAAACATGTGCATTGCGCGCGGGCTGAAAACGCCGGCGCTTTACATCTTTTCCCCCGTCATTTTTCCGCCGCCGCATGTCAGCGCTGCCGTGGTGCAGGGCGTGGGCGGCAAATCCGCGCTGATCTTGACGCAAGGCGCGCTCAATCTGGAACCGCCGTTGCAGCAGGCGCTTGCTGCACAAGTCGTACAGCGTCTTTATACCAAGGATACCTATTTCCTGACCCTGCTCTGCTTTCTCGGGCACTTTCCGTTTCATGTCTCCCGTGCGACCAACGTTATTGGCCGCATCGTGTTCTGGCTGCCGCTGAAGGCCGCAGATTTCGTGCTGAGGCCTTTTAGGCCGCTCATTCTGAATTTGCGCCTGCAACGACTTGACGCCGGTGCACTTGATCTCACCAAAGACGCCGCGCCGCTGGCTGCGCTGGCGGAACGGCTGGCGCCGCTGCCGGTGGTCGAGCATTATATATATACGCCTTATCTCTCGCTGTTTATCACAAAGCCTGCGTAATCCGCGCACAAGAAAAATCTGGTGCGGCGCAGCATAATGCGCTATTCATTCTCCGACAGGGATAAAAGGGAGAAGAATCGCGGCATGGATATTCACAGCCTTTACGCCTTTATCGGCTTCATGCTTGCTGCCTATGCCGTTATCGGTAATGACTCCGTTCAGACCCTCGGCACGTTTATCGCCTCTAACGCCCGCATTGTTAAATGGTACTGGCTCTGGCTCGCGGCCTCTTCGGTGCTGGTGCTGACCTTGGTTTACGGCTGGGTCGCCTATGATGGCGATATTTCGTTTGGTCGCCTCAACCGCATCCCCGAAATCACGATCCAGTGGTACCACGCCGCCGCCCCGCTTGGCTTGCTGCTGCTGACGCGCGTGGGCATTCCGGTTTCGACCACGTTTCTGGTGCTGTCGACCTTCGCGACCGGTGTCCTGCTGCAAGACATGCTGCTGAAAAGCTTTATCGGCTACGGTGTTGCGGCCATCAGCGCCTATGTGATCTGGATCGTGCTGTCGCGTTATATCAACGAAAAATTCAATACAGTGAAGCGGGAACACCGCACGCACTGGCGCGCGGCACAATGGCTGGCGACGGGGTTTCTCTGGTTCACATGGCTGACGCATGACATGGCGAATATCGCCGTCTTTCTGCCGCGCCAGATGCCGCTCTGGATGCTCTGTGGCGCGATCATCGTTCTGTGCGGCTGGCTGGCACATATTTTTCGCACGCAAGGCGGCAAGATACAGAAAATCATTCTTGAAAAAACCGGCTCCCGCTTTATCCGCTCGGCCACGATCATCGATATCGTCTATGCACTCATCCTGCTGGTCTTCAAAGAGATGAACGACGTGCCGATGTCGACAACATGGGTTTTTGTCGGTGTGCTGTGCGGGCGCGAACTGGCCATTGCCACGGCCAACCCGAAGTATAAGCTAGGCTATGTCTTCCCCCTCGTCGGCAAGGATTTCCTCAAAATGATGGTCGGGCTGGCGGTTTCAGTGGCGATTGTTCTGGCCATTCATTACGGGACAGACAATTTGGCCAGTGCACCGTGAAAACGGGCAAATATTAATCAAAAATTAACGCGCTTACGGTAAATTGGCAACATGGCTGACCAACCGAAAGACAGTTTCAACAATTCAGCCCGCCGCAAACTGATGGCGGCGGCGGCGATGGCGTTGGGGATTGCCGGCGTCTCTCAGGACGATGTCCGCACCCAATTCGAAGTCTCCCTTTTCGCACCCAACGCAGGCCCGTTCGTCAACGGCGGTCCGGATGCACAAAAGAATACGGCTCTGACCGAACCGGTGCAGCGCCCTCTTGCGGTGGAAGAAATATGGAGCGACCACGGGCTCAGCGGCCAAAAATTTACCGATGCTTTCGCCGCCCTCTCGGCAGAGCAGAAAGACCGGATTGCGCTGCGCAGTCGCGATCTTTTTGCGCAGGCCGGCTTTACCGATGTCATGCTGCACATGGCGGAGGGCAAGCAGAAAAAGCTGAGCGAGATTCTCGAAAAAATAGCCGACATGCCGCCCGGTATGCGCCTGATGACCACGGATTATATCAGCATCACGTCCGAGCAGAACAAAATCGTCTGGCAGGAATTTCAGGAACGGGCAGAGCCCGCTTTCTACCGACACCTCGCCGCAACGCAAGAGGCCGCGCTGCGCGAATCCGGTTTTTGCGATTACGCCATCGATTGCATGCGCCGCGGCCACGGCCCGACAAACAAGGACGGCATCCATTACAACGTCGACATCGACCATCTGACGGAGCGCAAAGGCGGCGGGCCGATGTGCATGGAGAAATCTGTCGACCCGGCTCTGGGTGGTGCGCCGATGTATCGGATCAACCATCTTTCAAATTTATGCCTGATTATGCGCGATGTGCATACGCAGACCAAGAACGCGATTAACGGCCTTCAGAGCATCAACGCCATCCCTGCCGGTGAAACCCGCCGCATCGTTATGGCCGTGCCCGAAGAAGGCAAAGAGCTGATGATGATACACGCGCAGGATCTCCGCGCCGGCATACAACCGCCCAAGGAAACTTCCTACTTCGCGCTCGGGCCGTCGTTGCTGATCCGCAACGACTTGCAGGAGATGGAAGAAACCGTCACCGTCAGCACGGCACAGGAGAGAGAAAAGTTCTTCAACGACATGATACGCCCCAATCTGACCCATACGTTAAAACTCTGGGATGCCTTTGCGGCTTCACTCGAACGGGCGCAAGCGGCAGGTACATTGAAGGGGCGTGATATCTCCGACATGCTGGTTAACTGCAACGATTTCCTCAAACCGCTTGAGGCGGCGATGACCAGAACCCGCATGCCGCAAGAAGCGCTTGAAAATCTCGGAAATATCAGCAAACGTATTTATAGCTATCTGGAGAATGGCGACAGCGGAAAGCCGCAGATGCCCAAAAATCCGGAGGGGAAAAAGCCTCATGTCAACGCCTGACAAAATCACGCACGCGCTGAATACCCTGCGACAGGCGAGTGCCAAGTCTTATCTGCGTGATGGCGCGGGCGACATCACGATCAAAGTCATCGGCAGCAAACTCGGCAAAGCGGATTACCCGCAACTGCCCGAAGATTACGAAGAACTTCTGCGCCAGGCCTGCGGCATCATGGGTCCGTATTTCACCTTGCTCAGTCCCGGCGGCATGGAAATGGCTGCCGGCGGTCTGCAGCCCGGAATTGTCGAGGAATCCGACGCTTTCAATCGCTGGAACGAAGATGACGAGGCGAAAGTGCTGGTCGTCGGCAAGATGTCGGGCGGCGTTGTCATTCTCCACAAGGACGGACAGTATCATGTCACCGACGAAAGCTCGCGCGATGTGTTCCGCAGCTATGACGACATCGCGGATTTCATTATCGACACCGTGACGCGCAAAGACACAGCGGCGCGCGCAGCACAAATCTAGCCTCTCGCCGCCACTTATTTACGGCGCGCCAGAATTTCCATGCTGGGCTTCAGGTTGAAATAGATTTTCACCACCTCGAACCCGTGTTTTTCCAGCAAAATGCGGATATTTTTACGGCTGAAATATTGCGTGTATTCCGGCGGGTTCGGCCAGGTTTCAGGCTTCTCGCCATGCAGCCAGTGGCGGCGATCCGGCGTCTTGAGAAAGAAATATCCGCCCGATTTGACCAGCTGCGCCCAGCCTGCGACGAAGGCGTTAAAATCACCGACATGTTCGATCACTTGCGACGAATGACCAAAATCAAAAGTCAAACCGCGCTTGATAAAAGCATCCAGTGTTTCGCAGTAATAAGTCGCCTTGGGGTCGTGATTTTTGCGGGCGAATTCCATGGCTTCCGGATCAAGGTCGATGCCAAAGGCACGCTTGGCCCCTGCTTTTTGCATCGCATCGACCATATAACCGCCGCCGCAACCGATATCCACGGCGTCCTTGCCTTCAAAATATTTCTTGAAGCGTCCGGCACGCACGCGCGCGCGCTTCCGGCGATGATCGACTTTGTTGTAGGGATAGCGCAGCGCATCTTTCGGCGCGCCCTGCTGGTTATACAGCGGCGCAAGTTCTTCGTGCGCGGGAACGGGATGAATGAAGTTGAGCTCGCATTCAGGGCATTTCAGAAACGTGTAGTTATTCTTTTCGACAAAAAAGCGCGTCTTCTCATGGCCGCATACGGGGCATGGGCGGGTTGCCGTTTGTGTTTCTGCGGCGGGTGCGGCCATCGTGTTCATCTTATTCTCCTGTGTTCTGTGCTGTTGTAGTCAGACGGTGCCGCGCTGTCAAGCCGCCGCCCCGAACAGGCGCGCCTTAAATTCAGGCAGATAAATCAATGCCTTGATGGCGTCTCCAAAAATCAAGAAAGGCTGCCGCTTTCTTGGGCTGTTCCAATATGCGGCGCGCGATATAGGCGGCCAGCTGGTCTGACACATCCTCGGCCGAGCAGCCGAGCTCTGTTTTCAGCGCCTTCAGCACGGCCGCCGCAATCCCGCCACGGTGCGCCGGATATTTAAGAGCGGCAGGCGCAGCAGATCAAGGACAATGGCGCCTTCGAAACTGCGGTCCCAGTCCAGTAAATAAAACTTATCTGCGCCAATACACATATTCGAGGGCAGCAAATCACCATGGCACAGGCTGACCGGAATATCGGTATCGCGGCTGAAGGCTTTTTCGACCGCTGCCAGCAAGGCCGCATCCACACGCGGCACCTCGCGCAGCCGCGTCAGCAGCGAAGGTTCAAAATGCGCCGACAGTGGCGCGCTGCGGATGCCGAATTTTTTATATGTCGCCAGCATTTGCGGCAAGCCCTGCGTGATATAGGCTTGCGTATCGCGGCCGATTGAAAAGCGTCGCCCGATGATAATTTCCTCGATCAGATAGATAAAACCGGCGCGTTCGAAACTGCTGGAAATTTGCGGGATATGCGCTGTTCCCATTTTTGCAAGAACGGTGCGCAATTCAAGTTCCTGCCGCATACGGATGCCCGTCGCACCGTCGGCCTGCACGATTTTGAGACAATTCCCCTGACTGCCTCCGTCACGCGCGGGCAGGTAAAAGGCACGAATGCGCGTCATATCGTGTTTAATCTGGATCGCCGCGGCATGCGATGCAATCGCCATCTTTTTGCCCAGAAACCCGCCGAGCATGCTGCGCAGGCAATCGGCATGGCTGTAGCCGGGTACGCGCCCCTGCAGCCAAAAATCGCGCACCAGCCACGGATTTCGAAACGCGAAAACCTGCGGCCGGGGGGCAGAGCCGCCCTCGCTTTTTTCGTATTCTTCCAGCGCTTTGATAATGGGATGCGGTGTCACATTCGGTATCCGTCTAAACAAGGGCTCAATAATGCGGCGGTTTTTCGCTCGCGCCAGACAGGCGGCCGGCGGTTTCGCTTACGACGTCGATTTCGTTTTGCATGTTGCGGATGTGCTTTTTAAGCAAGTCAATCTCACTCCATTGCTGCACGACCATTTTGCTGAGCTCGCTGATTTGCTGTTCCTGATGCATCAGGATTTGCTGTATCTGGGTAATGATTTCGCCTGACATGTTGAACCTGCACACATAAAAACATCGAAACGACTTTTAAAATAGCACAGCCCCAACGCCGCTGACAATGCGGGCGCAACAGGCTTGACAGACCGCGCGCACAACAGCGAAAATCGTCTGTACGCCCCGCAGCTCAGGAGAAAAGCCTTGAACGTTTTCGAAAAAGTCGATTTGGCGATTAAAACCCTCCAAAACGCCGAGGAAAAGACGACCTTTGCGCCGCCCGCCTCGAACGAAGAGCTGGCACGCCTGAACGCACTGCTTGCCGAAGCGAAACTGCCGGAATTACCCGCCGATTTCATGTATCTGCTCAGCAAATGCGGTGCCTGCAAAGGCCCCTATTTCAATATATACGGAACGGAAGGCCTGCAAGGCGCGGGCAAGCCGGATGATGTCTTGATGATTGCCTATTCCATCGACATTAACCGCGACGAAGATGACGACGACCCGAAGGGACTAGACCTTGGCGACATACCCGGGCTGCAACCTTACGGCATGCGTTATCAACTCGCCTATAAAAACGGAGTCTATCATCACCTTGAAGACGATAGGGGCGTTCTGTCTTATTTCAACGGGCCGGACAACATCGGCGATTTCATCATGAAGGAAATAAAAAGCGCCGAAGCCGGCAGACTCCGCGCAGAGGTAGAAAAACACGAAAGCTAAGAAAAGCTTGAACACGCGCACAACAAGAGGGCTTAAGAACCCGAAGGAGCCTGTCTTAAACTTCTGTCTCACTGGCTTTTGAGGAAAAAAATGGTCGGACTGAGAGGATTTGAACCTCCGACCCCTTGCACCCCATGCAAGTGCGCTACCAGGCTGCGCTACAGTCCGACATTTTGTATTTGCATACGGGCGGGAATATAACAGCCTGCCCATAAGAATGTAAAGCACCGTATGCGGATTTCGGGCTTTTTGTGTCTAAAAAAGCGCCGGGCTGCAAACCCGGCGCTTTTTTATCGCATTGATTTTTAAGACTTAAACGCCACCGTCTCAGCGGGCAGGTTTTGACGCCTTGCTTTTCTTCTCCTGCACGGCCTGCGGCTGCATATCGCCGTTCGGCTTGTTGACCGCGCCGATGAACAGCACAGCCCCCGTCTCTACGTCCTGCAGCGCGAAGACGAAGGAGCGGTCGAGCTTGATGTCCATACGCGGCGGCGGCATCTGGATGCTGGTCGCGCGCACCATGCCGACAACGGTGACGGCGGCGGCTTCGCTGCCCTCTTCGTCGGTTTTGAAGACGGTGTCATGGCTGATCTTGCCGATGAAAAGCTTGTTGCCATCTTGCTGCGCCATTTTGGTGAAATCCGCACCGCGCTTGTTGAAAGCTTCCTTGACGCCCATGTCTTTCATCGCGGGGATCAGATCAAAGTTTTGCTTGATATCCAGACGCGGCAGCTCGACCGAGCCCACGCCGGAACGGAAAGCATCGGCATCGAGCCATGCGGGGATCTTACCGCCAGCCTGTGACGCCAGCCAGTCGCGCGCGGAGACCGTCTCGTCAGACGGACGGACAAGAACGATGCGCATTGTGGGATGTTTGCCTTCTTTCGCGTTTTTCTCGCCATAGGTGAGAGAAACGGCTTCGTAATCATCCCCCACATTAAAAGAAAGATCGCCGCGGCGGTCAAAATCCTGATGCATGGTCGGCGTTTGCGCGACCTTGCCGCCGTCTTGGACGTAATCTTTTTTCTCGGTCAGAGATTTATCGAATTTATGCGTCCACTGGCCTTTGAAGTAAAGGGCGGAGGCGAGAATGGCCGCATCGTCTTCTTTCAGCTCTTCCAGAACTTTCGGGATCAGGCCATTGGTGTTATCGGCGGCCCATTTGTTGATCTTGTCGACGGTTTTTGTATCGCCGAAATTCTCGGCGCTGATCTCTGCATCAAACGTGCCTTTCATGTCGCCCGCAAAATCATCGCGTAGCGTGACAATATCCTGATTGACCCAGATGCCGTTGGCGGTGGTCAGTTCTACCTGCCCTTTGTTGGCTTGCAGAACCTCTTTGTTCAGCGCCGCGTAATCGCCTGCCGCCGCGTCGAGGTCTTTGCCCGCCGCGCCAAAAAGCGCTTGCGCCAGTTCTTCGCGCGTCTTGCCGTCCGCGCCCTTGGCCGCCATAGAGATTGCCGACATCGCGTTATAGGGAGCGATCACAAGGTTGTCGGATTTGTCCTGCTGGTGACGCCCCACCGCTTCGGCAAAGGCCAGCGTCAGACGGATGACATTTTGCACTTCCGGCTTATACTGCTTGCCATATTCTATTTCTGTGTTTTCGGGTTTGCTGCGGGCCATCGTTTGATGCCTCCTGTCATAAATTGAAAAATGTCGAAATGATGCACATGGGGTAACACGGCAGCCCCCTGCCGTCAACGCGCCTGACAGGCCGTTATTCTTGAACATCTGTAAAAGACAATAAAAAACGCCGGGGTTCGATCCCGGCGCTTTTTATTGTGCGGAGATTAAAACCTAGTCGATGAGCTTGCGCATGGCGCGCAGGTCGTCGAGCATGGATTTCAACTCGTCTTTGTTCTTTTCAACGGCGCGCGCCATCGGGGTTTCGCTCTGCGGTTCGGCGGCCAGAACATCCGGCCCTTCCTGTACGCGCGCACTGAGGTTGCCGCGCGTCGCGCTGAGGAGTTTTTGCACCCCTTTGATCGTATAGCCTTCGCTATAGAGCAGATGGTGGATGTTTTTCAAAAGCTCGACATCTTCGGGGCGGTAATAACGGCGACCGCCGCCACGTTTCAGCGGCTTGATCTGTGCGAATTTCGTTTCCCAGAACCGCAGAACGTGTTGTTCAACGCTCAGCTCACCCGCGACTTCGCTGATGGTGCGGAAAGCGCCGGCGGATTTCTGCGCCCCGCCCTTCGCCTTCAGCGCACGGCGGCCGGGGATATTCTGTGTTTCTTGCGGCTGGGGGCGGGTTTGCGAGACGTCTTCCGTCTGCATGCCGCCTTTGGCATTCGGATTATTGGCAGTGGTCATTATCTATAGTCCTTAAATACTGTTTGCTTCGATGATTGTATTAAGGGTCGCTCTTGGCTTTACCGAAAAATCTTTATTCGGCTGCGCCGGACGAGTCGCTGGTGCCTGTGTTATTGATGCGCTCTTTAAGGACGTTACTGGCGCGGAAGGTCAACACGCGACGCGGCAGGATAGGCACTTCTTCCCCGGTCTTGGGGTTGCGGCCGATCCGTTGACGCTTGGAGCGTACCTGAAAGGTACCGAAGGAAGAGATTTTCACCATCTCCCCGCGTTCCAGCGCCTTGCAGACTTCTTCCAGCACCGTTTCCACCAACTCGGCGGATTCGTTGCGGGACAGGCCGACTTGTTCGTAAACAGCCTGGCTCAGGTCTGCGCGGGTAATGGTTTGATTGTTGGTCATGAATACACCTCGCTCTTGGTGAGTCTCACGGTAATGATTCACATTTCATTAGTCAATACAAAGAGTTGAAGCTATCAGTTAGAGTAAATAAATCGCCCAAAAACGCGCCCATTAAAGGGTTTGGGCGGAGTCGCGCAAAGCGCGGCAAAATCACCAGCGTGCCAGTGCCGCACCCCATGTCAGACCGCCGCCCATGGCTTCCATGAGAATCAGATCACCACGGCGGATTCGCCCGTCTTCCACCGCCACCGAAAGCGCGAGCGGGATAGAGGCGGCGGAGGTATTGCCGTGTTCTTCGACCGTGACGACAACTTTATTGGCAGGCAGGTTCAGTTTTTCTGCCGTGGCGTCGATAATGCGGCGGTTGGCCTGATGCGGCACCAGCCAGTCGACTTCTTCGGGCGTCACACCGCTCGCCTGCATCGCTTCGACAATCGCCTCGCTCATACGGGTGACGGCATTGCGGAAAACCTCTTTGCCGTTCATGCGCACATGGCCGACCGTGCGGGTGCTCGACGGCCCGCCATCGACATACAGCAGGTCGCGTTTGGCGCCTTCGGAATGCAGATGCGTGGTCAGGATACCGCGGTCGGTTTTGTCGCCCTTGCCTTCGGCGGCTTCGAGAATGACAGCCCCTGCGCCATCGCCGAACAGCACACAGGTCGTGCGGTCATCCCAATCCAGCAGACGCGTGAAATGCTCTGCGCCGATCACGAGCGCGCGATTAATCTGTCCGGATTTGATGAAGTTATCTGCGGTTGATAAAGCATAGATAAAGCCGGAGCAAACGGCCTGAATGTCAAAGGCAAAACCGCGGTCGCCCATGCCGATGTTATCCTGCACCGTCACGGCAGTTGCCGGAAAGGTCTGGTCGGGCGTGGTTGTCGCCAAAAAGATCGCATCGATATCGGCACCGGTCAGACCGGCGGCTTTTAGGGCCTTTTCAGCGGCGCGCGTGGCCATATCGGAGGTCTTTTCCCCCTCCCCCGCCACGTGGCGCTTGCGAATGCCGGTGCGCTGCGTGATCCACTCATCTGTGGTATCAACAATTTTGGCAAGATCGTTGTTTGTCAAAAATTTTTCCGGCAGATACGAGCCGCAGGAGAGCATCACGGAGCGGCGCATCATCCCTCCTCTCCCGCCAGACGTGCGGGCGCGGCGGCAGGACGCAGTGCTTCGGCGCCGAGACGCTGAAGTTCTGCTTCAACTTTTTGGTTGAACTTCTTGGCGGCAAGCCCTGCTGCAACGCCGATGGCATTGGCAAAACCAACGCCGTCTGTGCCGCCATGACTTTTGATGCAAAGCCCCTTGAGGCCGAGCAAACTGGCGCCGTTGTAATAACGCGGGTCGATGCGCTTGGAAACATTTTTCATCGGACGGTAGCACAGCAAGAGCCCCGGCAGCGCGAGCAGCAGGCCCACCTTCACCAGCCAAGACGATTGCAGCGCTTCTTTAATCATATACTTGATAAGCTTGGCCGTGCCTTCGATGGCCTTGAGCGTGACATTACCGGTAAAGCCATCTGTTACAACAACATCAAAAGCGCCTGTGCTGATATCATCGCCCTCGGCAAAACCTTTGTACGTGCCGGGCAGTTTGGCCTTGGCGAAAAGCTCGGCGCTTTCTTTGACCAGTTCACTGCCCTTCATGGCTTCGGAGCCGATGTTGAGAATACCGATATTCGGCTGGGCAACGCCCAAGATCTCACGCGAAAAAACCGCGCCAAGCACTGCAAATTCCAAAAGATTATTGGGGTCACATTCCGCATTCGCGCCGAGGTCGAGCAGCACCGTGCCGCGGCCTTCGATGCGCGTCGGCATATAAGTTGCAATCGCAGGGCGATCAATGCCGGGCATGACTTTGAGGCTGAATTTCGCCATCGCCATCAAAGCGCCGGTATTGCCGGCGGAAACCACGCAGTCGGCCTCCCCCTTCGCCACGGCGTCTATCGCGAGGCGCATGCTGGAATTGCGCCCCGTGCGCAGAACCTGCGCGGGCTTGTCTTCGGCAGTAACACGGTCGGGGGTATGGCGGATTTCCATGACATCGGCAAGGCCTGGGTATTGCGACAGCAGAGGCGCAATCTGCGCCTCGTCACCAAAAATCAGGAAGCGCGCGGACGGAAACTGTCTGCGCGCAAGATGCGCCCCTTCCACAACGATAGCGGGGGCGTGATCGCCCCCCATACCGTCGAGAGAAATGACGAGGTTATGTTGTTGCTGATGCAAAACCGGCCTCTGATATCGTTCCGCCGCGGGAGATGCGGCACGCGCGCGGATGGAAACCATACCGCGCCGCGTCGATTAATCGATATCGATGACTTGTTCGCCTTTGTACATGCCGGTCTTCAGGCAGACGTGGTGCGGGCGAACCATTTCGCCGGTTTTTTTGTCTTCCACTGCCGCCTCGGGGCTCAGCGCGTGATGCGAACGACGCATGTTGCGGCGGGATTTGGACGTTTTCTTCTTGGGAACAGCCATGGCTTGTTACTCTTTCTAAGTTTGTATCCTGAATGCTTGCGCTTTTCTCGCAAAGGCCGCAGAAACCGCTGCGATGCCGTAGGGGTCATTACATAACGAAAAAGCCCCGATGGCGCAAGAAAAATCGGCCTGATTCATACCCTTTCTGGGGGATTTTACAAGGGAAAAAGCCGCCATTTCTCCTGCGCAATAACTGATTTTACTCGCCTTTTTGGCTTTTATCGCCTTTCAGAGCCTCAAGCACCTGAAAAGGATTGGCTTTTTTGGCTGTACCCGTTTCATGGAGCTGGGCGGCAAGGTTAACGCCGGGCGCGCGCGGATAAGGGTCCAGCTCGAGCGCGAGGTACTGCGCCACCACTTCGCCCATGTCGATCATGCCGTTATGCACCATTTCGGCAGCATCCAGATCATCGTCGAGGGTAAAGGCGATTTCCTCGCGCGCCTGTTCGGCGTCCTCTGTGAAATAAGTGTCGAACTGGCCGTCGATATGCCCGTGGACATCCTGAAGGGAAACCACGCAGGCCTGCACCACGTCGGCGCTGAACGTGCCCTCAATCCGAACCGTGCCCCCGGGAACGCGGCGGATCGACAGATCAGCTGAAAAATCCCTCAGGCTGCGGATGCCGAAACGCGTGGCCAAAGCCGCACATTCCTCTTCGCAGGCAGAGAGGGATTCCCTGCGCTTTTTGTCCGGCGCGATGCCTTCGATGGCAATCACACGGGAAAATTCGGGTTTGGGTGTTTGAGTTTGTACTGTCATGACGCTGGCCGTTTTCTATAACTTTATCAAAGCCCGTGTTTTTACATCATTTCAGGATAAAAACAAAGCGATTTCCTTATTCCCATCCCCTATTATGTTGCCTGACGTCAGGCGAATGCGTATAAAATCTACGCTTCGGGCTGTGATCGCCCTGCCTTTTACCGAGGGTTTCATGAAACTGACACCGATCAAAAAAACCGTTCTGCTGGCCGGCGCCGCCCTTTTGGCCGCTCAGGTCGCCGCCTGCACGCCCCGCGTTGCAACCCGTGGCAATCTTCTGTCGCAAAGCCAGATCGCTTCGCTGGAGCCGGAAAGTGCCCTGCGCGCTGATGTGCAGCGCGTCTGGGGGCCACCTTCGGCCGTTTCGCCGTTTGACGACAAGACATGGTATTACATCGGAGAGGTCACCTCGCAAAAAGGCATCTTCGCACCCGAGGTAGAGCAGCGTCAGGTTGTCAAAGTCACCTTTAACGAAGAAGAAGCCGTGACGGAAATCGCCATGCTTGACCCCGCGCAGGCGCAAAAGATCGACTACGTTGCCCGCCGCACCCCGACGGCCGGACGCGAATTTACCGCCTTCCAGCAATTCGTCGGCAACCTTGGCCGTTTCAACCAGAACATTCAAAGCAAGCCGGGCGCAAACATTCCCAAATAACTTTCCTGTTATCTTTTTTACGCAGGATAGACCGGCAACAAAAAACCCCCTTCGCAAGCGAAGGGGGTTTTTGTTTTACCGCCTTTCGGCAGCGGGTAGGTTTTTAGCCACCTTTTGCAAGGTTGGCCATGACCGCAACCAGCAGGATCGCAACGATGTTGGCGATCTTGATGAGCGGGTTGATGGCCGGGCCGGCAGTGTCCTTGTAGGGATCGCCGACGGTGTCACCGGTCACGGCGGCTTTGTGGGCTTCGGAGCCCTTGCCGCCAGAGTGGCCTTCTTCGATGTATTTTTTCGCGTTATCCCACGCACCGCCACCGGAGGTCATGGAGATAGCAACGAAAATACCGGTTACAATCGTACCGACGAGCATCGCGCCCAGAGCCTGGAAACCGGCTTCCATCGTGCCGTCCACTTTCCAGACCACCCAGAACAGGACGATCGGGGAAAGAACAGGCAGCAAAGACGGAACAATCATTTCCTTGATCGCAGCCTTGGTCAGCATGTCGACAGCACGGCCATACTCGGGCTTGGATGTGCCCTTCATAATGCCCGGGATCTCTTTCAGCTGACGGCGCACTTCAATCACGATCGCCCCTGCCGCACGGCCAACGGCTGTCATGCAGATACCTGCGAACAGATACGGCAGCATGCCGCCGACGAACAGGCCGATAATCACGAACGGCGCGTTCAGCGGGAATTCGACAGTCATGTCGGGGAAGTAGTGCTTCAGCTCTTCGGTATAGGCAGCGAACAGCACCAGCGCGGCAAGGCCGGCAGAGCCAATCGCATAACCCTTGGTCACGGCTTTGGTCGTGTTGCCGACAGCATCCAGTGCGTCAGTGACGACACGGACTTTTTTCGGCAGATCCGACATCTCGGCGATACCGCCGGCGTTGTCGGTGACCGGGCCATAAGCGTCAAGTGCGACGATCATGCCGGCCAGCGCCAGCATGGTGGTTGCCGCAAGCGAGATACCATAGAGACCTGCAAAGTCATAGGACGCGTAGATACCGGCAGCAATCACGATCACCGGCAGCGCCGTGGATTCGAGAGAAACTGCAAGACCTTGAATAACGTTCGTGCCGTGACCGGTTTCGGATGCTTTCGCAATCGAACGGACAGGGCGGAACGCCGTCGAGGTGTAGTATTCCGTGATCCAGACCAGCGCCGCAGTCACGGCAAGGCCGACCAGTGCGCAATAGAACAGGTCTTTGCCCGTCACTTGCGTACCGGAAACCAGTTCAGCCGCACCCGACATATCACCCAGAACATAAGTGATCGACCAGTAGATCAGACCGGCGGAAATCACGCCCGTCGCGATGAGGCCTTTGTAAAGCGCCATCATGATGTTCTGGCTTTCGCCCAGACGGACGAAATAGGTACCGATGATCGAGGCGATGATGCAGACGCCGCCGATAAGCAGCGGCAGTTCCATCATCAGTTTCACGCTGTCGCCGACGAAAACGCTGGAGGCGATCAGCATGGTCGCAACGACCGTGACCGCATAGGTTTCGAACAGGTCAGCCGCCATACCGGCGCAGTCGCCCACGTTGTCACCAACGTTGTCGGCAATAACGGCGGGGTTGCGCGGGTCATCTTCGGGAAGGTTGGCTTCGACTTTACCGCAAAGATCCGCGCCGACGTCAGCGCCTTTGGTAAAGATACCGCCACCCAGACGGGCGAAGATCGAAATCAGCGAGGCGCCAAAGCCCAGCGCGATCAGCGCTTCCAGCACGGCACGGTCCGCAACTTCTTTGGACAGCAGGAAGAAATAGTAGCCCGCAACGCCCAGCAAACCGAGACCAACCACCAGCATGCCGGTGATGGCGCCCGATTTAAAGGCGATGGAGAGCGCTTCTTTCATGCCCTTTTGCGCAGCATCCGCAGTACGGACGTTGGCACGCACCGACACGTTCATGCCGATATAACCGGCGATGCCCGACAGGATCGCGCCGATTGCAAAGCCGATGCCGACCTGTTGACCGAGCGTCATGCCCAGAATGATCGCAACGACCACGCCAACGGCGGCGATGGTGGTGTACTGGCGGTTCAGATAGGCGCTCGCCCCTTCTTGAATGGCCTGTGCAATTTCCTGCATCCGGGCGTTGCCTGCACTTGCAGTCAAAACCTGGTAGCCGGTGAGCACGCCATACAAAAGAGCCAGAAGGCCGGAACCCAGAATAATCGTTTGGATGTCCAACGTCATTGATTGCTTCCTCGTTGTTCGTTTCGTTTTTTGTTGTTGCGTTGTTTTCCGGCAGAGTTTTGCTGACGCAAAGAATCTCCCTGACGGCCTCGTTTGAATATGAGTGGGGTGAACATGCCCAAGTTTCAGGCAGATAGCAAGACACTCTGTTACATTCTGTCACATTCAAATACATTCTGTCACATTCAAAAACTTATCCACAAATCCGGCCTCAGCTGCCCGCTCTTCCGCAAGCACGGGCATCAATTATGTCAAAAGAAAACATACCCGAATTACGGATAAAAACGGGCGATGAAAGATTGTGACTTCGTGTATAAAATGCTAAAAAAATAACGGTTTAAACATCGACCGGCGATCATCGTTTCCGCAGCGCAGCCACAGGCTCCGCGGGCGACAGCATCACCGGAATTTTATCTATATAAGGGGATACCCTGTGACCGCAGACAATACCGCGCCCAAACATGGCATCGCGCCGATCACCATCGAAGAGGAAATGCAAAAATCCTACCTCGATTACGCGATGAGCGTCATCGTCAGCCGCGCCCTGCCCGATGTGCGCGACGGCCTGAAGCCTGTGCATCGCCGCATTCTCTACGCGATGCGCGAAGGCGGATATGACAGCAGCAAACCCTATAAAAAATCCGCGCGTATCGTCGGTGACGTCATGGGTAAATACCACCCGCATGGCGACAGCGCGATTTATGATGCGATGGTGCGTATGGCGCAGGATTTTTCGATGCGCCTGCCGCTGGTCGACGGTCAGGGTAACTTCGGCTCGATGGACGGCGACCCCGCCGCCGCGATGCGTTACACCGAAGCGCGCCTGAACAAAGTCGCCGAAACGCTGCTCGAAGACATCGACAAGGAAACCGTCGACTTTCAGCCCAACTACGATGAATCCACGCTGGAGCCGACCGTCCTCCCCGCGCGCTTCCCCAACCTGCTGGTCAACGGCGCGAACGGTATTGCCGTCGGTATGGCGACCAACATCCCGCCGCATAACCTCGGCGAAGTGATCGATGGCTGCTGCGCCTATATCGACAATCCGGATGTGACGATTGACGAGCTGACCGAGCTGATCCCCGGCCCCGATTTCCCCACCGGTGCACAGATCCTTGGCCGCAACGGTATTTTGGGCATGCAGCACACGGGCCGCGGCTCCATCATCATGCGCGCAAAAACCTCCATCGAGGAAATCCGCAAGGACCGCGATGCGATCATCGTCCATGAAATCCCCTTCCAGCAAAACAAATCCCGCCTGCTGGAGCGCATCGCCGAATGCGTGCGCGAAAAGACTATCGAAGGCATCGGCGATCTGCGTGATGAATCCGACCGCGACGGCGTGCGCATCGTTATTGAACTGAAACGCGATGCGATCGCCGATGTGGTCATGAACCAGCTTTACAAACACACGCCGCTGCAATCCAGCTTTGGTGCCAACATGCTGGCGCTGAACTACGGCCGCCCGCAAATGATGAATCTTAAAGAATTCATCGCCGCCTTCGTCACCTTCCGCGAAGAAGTCATCACCAAACGGACGATTTTCGAGTTGGGCAAAGCCCGTGACCGCGCCCATATCTTGGCCGGCCTTGCGGTCGCCGTTGCGAATATCGACGAGATCATCAAGATTGTCCGCACGGCGTCTGACCCCGCCGATGCGCGCGAAAAGCTGACGGCGCGCCTCTGGCCCGCCTCCGAAGTCGCCGCGCTAATCCGCCTGATCGACGATCCGGAATATCCGATTGCCAACGACAACACTTATAAAATGTCGGATACGCAGGCACGCGCCATCCTTGATCTGCGCCTGCACCGCCTGACGGCGCTGGAGCGCGACAAGATCGGCGACGAGCTGAAAGAGGTCTGCGTTTATATCGAAGAATGTCTGCGCATCCTCGGCAGCCGCGAGGCGTTGATGACTCTGCTGCGCGGCGAGCTGGTCGATATCCGCGAAAAATACGCAACTCCGCGCAAGACCGAGCTGATGCCCGATGAATTCGAGACCGACCTCGAAGCACTCATCCAAAAAGAAGACATGGTCGTGACCGTCAGCCATACCGGCTACGTCAAACGCGTGCCCCTCGCCACCTACCGCGCGCAAAAACGCGGCGGCAAAGGCCGCACCGGCATGCAGACCAAAGAAGAAGATTTCGTCACCGATCTGTTTATCGCCAATACGCATACGCCTGTCTTGTTCTTCACCTCCAAGGGCATCGTGCACAAGATGAAGGTCTACCGTCTGCCGCTGGGAACGCCCCAGTCGCGCGGCAAGGCCTTTGTCAACCTGCTGCCGCTGGAGAAGGACGAAAAAATCTCCGTCGTCATGCCGCTGCCGGAAGACGAGGATACATGGGGTCAGCTGGACGTGATCTTCGCGACCAGCCACGGTACCGTGCGCCGCAACAGCCTTGAAGATTTCAAAAACATCCGCGCCAACGGCCTGATCGCCATGAAGCTGGAAGGCGACGAACAGCTGATCGACGTGCGCACCTGCCCGCCGGACAGCGATCTTCTGATCTCCACCCGCAAGGGCAAGGCAATCCGTTTCGCCGTTACCGACGATACGCTGCGCATGTTCAAATCCCGTTCCTCCACCGGTGTGCGCGGCATCAAGCTGATGGAAGGGGACGAAGTCGTCTCTATCTCCATCCTGCGCCATGTCGATGCCACGGCAGATGAACGTATCGCCTATCTGAAACGCGCATCGCAACTGCGCAACCAGGTCGAAGACGAAGAAAACGGCGCGGGAGACGAAGAAGAAGCCGCCTCCGGCAACGTCATCCTCACCGACGAGCGTTTCAATGAGCTGGCCGCGCAGGAAGACTTCCTGCTCGCCGTCACCACGCGCGGCTTCGGCAAACGCACGTCGGCCTATGAATACCGCACCACAGGCCGCGGCGGATCGGGCATCTGGAACATGAAGCTTTCTGCCCGCAATGGCGAAATCGTTTGTTCCTACATCATCACAGACAATGACGAGGTGATGCTGGTCACCAACGGCGGGCAGATTATCCGTATGCCGGTATCCGACGTACGCTTCGTTGGCCGCCAGACACAGGGTGTCACCCTCTTCCGCATCGAAGCGGGCGAAGAAGTCGTCTCCGCTGCCGTCATCCGCGACGCCGGTGAAGGCCCTGATATGGAGGGGAACGAGTAATCCCCACAATACCTTTTGAAACCAAAAAAAAGGCGCGGATTAACTCTGCGCCTTTTTTTGTTGAAAGAATACGCCGCCGCTTATTCGTCCTCCTCCACCAGCCGCCAAACCAGCGGCGGAAGCACGGCGGGGTCGGTCATGGTGAAGCGGTGCACATCCAGCGGCACGCCGTCCGAACAGCGCAAATGACCGCCCCTGTCGGTACGCAGATAGGTAAAACCCAGTTTTTCGATCACGCGGCGGCTGGCGTCGTTGCCTTCATAGTAATTGATATTCACGGCACGCGCGCCCAGTGCCTCAAAGGCATAGCGGATGGCGGCATTCGTCGCCTCGGTCGCATAGCCCTTGCCGCACTGGGATAGCGCACACCAATAACCCGTGGCAAAAACGCCGTCACCATCATCCATGATGCCGCCCATCACGGCAAACTTGCCGTTGTCTTTGGCAAAGCAGGCGGCGACGTCGAAGGGCTTTTCGGGATTGAGACCCGCAACGAAAGCCTCCATCGCGCTTTGCGGCTTTTGGTCATCATAGGCCCAGCTCATCCATGTTTGCAGCTCGCCCCAAACTTCTTCCTTGGCAGCCTGTATTTCCGGCACATACTCCAGCCGCACGGGGAGGATCATCAGGCGGTCGGTTTCAATGCGCATCTTGTCCTCGCTTATCTGAAAGCTTTGATATAATCGGTTATCACGGCGGCAATTTCTACATAATCCGCAGCGGCGGCAAAATGCGTGTTTTTCATTGCGCTTTATCCCGAACTGTTTCAAGCTTCTTGTCACCGTCAACCAGATAGTAGCAATCACAATGAAAAAAGCAGCTAAAAAACCATCCCGCCTGATCGGCGTCTATCCCGGCACGTTTGACCCTGTCACTCTCGGCCACCTTGATATCATCGAGCGGGCGCTGAAAGTCGTTGACCATGTCGTCATCGCCGTGGCGGACAATCCGGGCAAGGGGCCGCTGTTTTCGACCGAAGAGCGTGTGAAGATGATGGAAACCGATCTGGCCAATAACCCCAAGATCAAAGGCAAGTCTTGGGAAGTCCGCCCCTTCAACAAGCTTTTGATGCAATTCGTCGAAGACGTCGATGCCCGCGTCATTGTGCGCGGCCTGCGCGCCGTGTCGGATTTTGAATACGAATTCCAGATGGCCGGCATGAACGCCTATCTGAACAAGGACATCGAAACGATGTTTCTGATGTCACAGGACAAGTTCCAGTTTGTTTCTTCCCGCTTCATCAAAGAAATCGGGCGGCTGGGCGGCAACATCAGCCACTTCGTTACGCCTTCGGTGAACAAAGCGCTGAAAAAGAAATTCAAAACAGGCGGCTGATCTCCACGAGGCCCTTTTTAGCTGCGCGGTGGCTTCCATGCAGGGCGTGTGGCGGCGCGGGTTTTTGCAGGCTCTCCAGCGCGGCCAGACGCGCCAGCACGGCATCAGCGCCCGCTTCGGTGATCGAGCCGTATTTGGGCTTGCCGAGGGCTTTCGGGTCGGCGTCCATTTCTGATACCCGCAGCAGGCGGTTTTGCGGGTTGATCTGTTCGACCTCCGCCTGCACCTCCAGCGCGGCATCCAGATTGCTCAGACGCGCGGCCAGCGCGGGGGCGCGTTTTTGTGGTGGCGTCAGGAAATCGATCATGCTCAGGCTATTGAAGGCCGTAATACGGTCAGCACGCAAAAGACCGGGCGCCGCACCATTGACGATCTCAGAGGGATGTTCATCGACCAGCGTTTCAATCGCGCCCGATGCGCGGTCGATGCGATGAATACGCAGGCGGTCGGCGTTCTGGCCGTTGTGCTTGACGTCAAAATCCAGCTCTACCGCCAGCGCATCGCCGTTGCCTGCCCCGTAATAGGCCGTCACCTTGCGGTGCTGGCTATCAAAGACATAGCTGGCATGAAACAGCACCGGCGTCCCCGTCTTGCCGGATCGGAAAGTCGAATCGATCTCGTAAATCACATCCGCCGCTTTTTCGCTCAGGTATCCTTTTTTGGCCGCGCCCTGCTCCAGCGACAGCCGCGCATGGCCAAACATGTCAGAGATAATCGACAAGGCATGCACCGACTCGCTGGGTACGCCGATAGACGGGCGCGTGTCGGCGGTGCGGTTCTTGCCCCAGATCGCCTCGAACCCTATCGGCTTCAGCCCGCCATGTGCGGCATCAATAGATGGCATCATTTCTGTCAGACGGTCGAAGACGGGGCTAAAATTCACAACCGTATTCATACTCAGATATCGCTTGCGCAACTCCGGCTCCAGCTCGCGCGCTTCGCGCAGGTGTTCGGTCAGCGGCTTTTCTGTCAGCACCGCCTGCAGATCGGGACGTTCAGCAAAAAGCTTACGGAAAGCGGATATGTGTTGGTCATCATTAAAGGCCATCACCGCGATGTCAGGCTTTTGCGCAGCCAGTGCCGAATCCATATCCGCAAAAGGCGTCACGCGCGCGGGCAAGACTTTCAGCATGTCATCCCTGCGGTCAACGGCGGCAATATCCAACGTGATACCTTGCGGCGCGAGAACCTTGTCGGCAATCTCGATGAGCGAAGCGATATGCCGCTGCCCCATCACGCCAGCCCCCAGCACCAGAACCTGAAAATGTTTTTGCGCCGGCCTGGCCTGTGCGCCGAAATCGTCGTGCAGCGGTTTGGACATCCATTTTGCCTTGCTGTTTTCCAGACTTATCATAGTATTAAGTGGTTAAAATTATCTGAAAAATAGCCTTTTTGCCTCTTTGCCGCACCCTGGCATTTTTCAATTTACAAAACAGGCAATATGATCTAATAACTTGACCGCAACTTGGAAAAAACTTAATGTCCAAGTCCTTGAGATATGATTCCGTAGCTCAGCGGTAGAGCATCTGACTTTTAATCAGAGGGTCCAGGGTTCAAATCCCTGCGGGATCACCATTAAATCAACCACATAGCCGCGCCAATATGTAATTCGTTAGAGTTTAAATCAGTCTAACGTTAGAGTTTCCGGCTTTGTTCTGCCCCGTTTTCGGGGCCGTCTTGCGCCGCCGCAAAGGCATCGCATTCCCAGCATCGCCAGCGCAGGTTGGCATCGTATATGCAAAACATCGGCTGGCAGCATTCGCGGCAATGCGCCAGCATGCGCGGGTTGACGGTCAGGTGCAGCGGGCCGATTGTCGTCTGGATAATCACGGGCCGCAGACCTTTTCGATCACCCCCGGCAAGCGCGCCATGCGGCGGCTGCATTCCTCGACCGCGGCATATGCGTTTGAAAGCGCCAGCGCCGCATCGGCCTGCGTGGCGGCAGGGGGCAGCGCCGCCGGCATGGGGCAGCTGGTCAGCGCGGGCGGGATCTTAATCGGGTTTTTCGCCACCGTAGCGTGCCCGCAGCCGGTCAAGAGTATCGGCCAGCACAGGAGCCAAAGCACCGTCGCGCACCGTAAGCCGGTCGGCCGCGATGCCGCTGCGGACGTTTTGGTAGAAATCGTTTCGCTCATGGCTTTCCTCCCTGTCTATTTGCATGGCCTGAATAACGGCGGCTGCGGACTCTGTGGCGCGTTTGAGCGATGCCTCGGCCACCACCCTAGCCGCAACCGCCTTATCGCGCTCAGCGAGTCTGTAATCGGCCAGAAACCACATTCCCGTGACAGCCACCAAAGACAGCGCGGGGATCAGCAGGTTTCGCCATGCATAAATTTTCGATAACAGCAGGATCACGGGTACACCTTCCGGTCGAGCTCGAAATGCGGGCCGTCGAAAAATGTTTTCCAGTCACCGCCCCAGACGATGGCTACGCCCAGCTCGGCGGCAGCGGCCTTCATGGCCTCGGCGATTTTGAAATAATGCGGCCTGTCCCAGCTGACAGTACCGCCGACCCACGCCGCCAGATCCACCGCATGGCCGGTCAGGTGGCGGCTGTTCATCGTCTGGCTTTTTCCGGCCTTGACCAGCTCGGCCTGCCGCGCCTTGGTGCGCAGCCCTTCGGTCACGGCAAAATCGACCGCCGTGATCTGGATCGCGCGCTCGACCACCCGCACCAGATCGGGGTGCACGCCCAGAAGGTTGCGGCGCGACCGCGCACTCAGGGAAAATTTACTTGCCATTGATCAGATGCCTTTCGTCAAACGTCGCCTTTTTTACAAACCCCCACGGCGTGGTGTATCCCTCGGCTTCACCGCAGGCTTCGCGCAGCGCGGCGGTTTTTTCGGTGATACTGCAGACGGCGGCCTGCCGCTCTGCGCGCTGCTCGGCCATACGTTTTTCGCAGGGCAGGAATTTTTCGATCAGTTTAAACATCGCGTCTCCTTTCGATTTCGCGGGTAAGTGTCGACAGGCTGCCATCGACGCCCTTCAGCACGACCAGCGTGTCGCGCTGCATGGCGTTCTGCTCGTCGTCCTGTTTCATCAGCCGCTTCCACAAAACGATGATGGCGGCGACCAAAAGAACGATGACCAGCAAAAGCACGGTGACAACCGCGCCCAGCTCGAAAAGCCGGAGCGTGCCATCGACGGCGATTTTTTCCAGAGCATCCATCAGGCCCCCGTGATCGCTTCATAGGCCGCATCGAATGCCGCCTCGATTTCTTCCGGCGTGGTCAGGGTGTCATCGGCAATCTCCGGCCGCACCAGCGCCGCCGCGTCCACCGTGCGCTGCACATGAACGGCAATCGCCACGCCCACAGCCTTCAGCTGGCCGATGGTCAGCTGCACGTCCGTGCCGTTGAGCGTGAAGGTAAACGTGTCCGTGTCGGGCGTGCCCTTGATCAAGGCCTCGGTGATCTTGCCGGTGATCAGCGTCTTGTCACGGTCGCGGGTCAGCACGGGCAGGCCGCCCACTGTGATGCCGCCAACCTCCCGCTGCCAGCGCGTTTCGTCCAGATGTGCCATCAGGTCGGCCTGCGGTGCGTGGAAACTGCCGTCATAGGTATAGCCAGCCTGCACCGTTTCGTCGCAATCGACCCATTCCATGCTTGAAGCGACGGGGAACACGTCAGCCGAGACTTCGACCACGCGACCGTTAAAAACAAGAGCTTTCATCATGCGTACTCCTCGACGATGATAATTCCGGTTTCGCCATCCACAACCGAGCCTGTCAGAGCAGCCGCCCCGATAGAAAGACCAAAGGCCGACATTCCACCTATACGTAAGTTTGAACCCAAATTAAGACCTCTTTGACCCGCAATGTTAATATCACCACCCGTACCTGTCCCGCCGGGATTAGACGTGCCGCCGGACTCACCACCTGTTGCGGAGAGGTGTGAGCCGTATGACGATGTGCCGCCGTTGGTCGTACCAAAACCCGCTGCGCCAGAGGTTACGGTTTCGCTTGCGGACAGGTCGGATGCGGGGATTGTTTTCTCCGAACCTCCAGCACCGCCGCCGCCTGATGTTGATATACCGCTATTATGCCCCCCCGCTCCACCGACAACCCGCGTTTTAATAAACGAGGGGTTATTAATACCCTTCTCATGGGGTGCATTGGTAATCGTATGTGTGCCAGAGCCAGCCCCGCCAGCGTCAATAGGCGTACCGCCCTTTGTTGCTGCGAGGTTTGAGGTTGAGCCGCTTGAGTTGACAACCCAATACGTTACGCCCGTTGAAAAATTCGGCGGCAGCGCACCTGTCGTCGTCAGCCGGACAGGGCATCCGTTCTGCGGCCTGTTTCTGCCGCTGTTCGGATAGGTGAACACCGCCGGAGAAGCGTTCGAGATCGTCACCGTCTGCGTCGGGCAGGTGTAATAGAGGGTATTGATGAGGCGGCCTTGCCCGCCTGCAGCATCGACATAAGCCTTGACGCTCTGCTGCGACGGCGGGCGCGTGGCGCTGTCGCTCACCATGTCGTCCTCGTCGATGACATCAACAAAGGCCGCCCCGCCGAGAGGGGATGCGGAAAACAGCGCTCCGCCAAGACTGTCGGCAAGCAAGGGCGCGCCGGCCACGGCGGTGCCGCTGTTAAACAGGAGCGTCTCGCCATCGTCCTGCACCACGATGTCGCCCTTGTCTCCATCCGTCAGGCCGGTGCCGTTCAGACCCGGCAGACCCGAAACCATCACAACCCAATCGCTGCGGGTGTCTCCGGTGCCGCCGGCGCGCATCACGTTCACCGACAAGGCCGTGCCGGCATAGGCCGTTGACACGCCTGTCATGTAATGCGTATCGGGGTTGGCCGCCGAGACGATCATAAGCGCGGTGCCCGCCGCGAAGAATTTTCCGCTCTGCGTCACAAATTCCTGCGCGCCTGTGGCGATTTCGACCTCGGATGCAGACGTGCCCATAAGCTTCGCCGCGCTGGCCGCCGCCTCGTCCGCGCTGTTACTGGCCGCACTTGCCGCCGCTGTTGCCGTGCCCGCGTGGCCGCTGGTCGTTGCCGCGAAGCCGCTGCTTTCATCGCGGAAACCTTCGGACTGGTTGCGCGCCTCGATGGCCGCCGCCGCGGCTGCCGCCGCACCGGCGATTTCCGCCGCGGTCGGCCCCATTTCAAACCCGTTGGCCGTGCTGTTCACCATCAGCGCGCGGCCCGCGACCAGCGTGGGCAGCTGGCCGGATGCGCCGCCCGCTGATTTTGGCACCATCAAAAGACGGTCGATATCGCGCCGGAATTCCTGCGTGGCGAAAAACAGCTGGTTCATCTCGGCATTCAGCCGCCCCGACGGCAACCCGCCGCGCAGCGGATAAAGCAGCTGGCGCGTCAGACTGGTGCGGCCTTCCACAACGACAATCGACCCCTGATCGGCCGGCACGTCCAGAACGATTTCAGACGCCTGCAGGTCAACCGATGCGATGGCCGCCTCTTCGTCATCGACATAGGCGACCAGATCGTCCGCGCTTTCGACCGGAAAATCGTAAACGAAAGTATCCTCCCCCTCGGGGTCAAGCACTTCATGCCGGATGCGGCGGTCGTTTTCCTCTATCGCGGGTTCTGTCGTCATTCCTCACCTCCGGCTCTGATCGGTTGCCTTACGTCATTCAGACGCTGCTGCTTGTCCATTTCCTTCAAAATCGCCTGGCCGATTTCGGGGAATTCATCCAGCACCTGCTCGCGCGCGGCCTTGGCGTAATCTGTCACCACGCTGCGGATAAAGTTTTGCTGGTCGTCGTGGCTGTTGCCGACGGCCATGAAAAACGACAGATGCCGGCCAAAGGGGTCTTGCTCCGATGCAAGGTTGCCGAAAAATTCTTTCATGGTCTGGTTGCCGTATTTCATCAGCTGGATACCGTCGCCGCGCAGCTCGACCAGACGGTCGTAAGCCTTGGGGAAATCGCGCAGGTCAATGCGCGCGCTGCGGCTGTCGCCTTCCAGCGGGTTGTCGGGGATGCCCGGCAATTTGAAAACCTGCGTCTTTTGCGGCATGTCGATCGTGAAACCGTTCTGCAGCAGCCAGCGGTCGACCGGCGCATCTTTTTCGCGGCTGGTGTAAACAGGATTGAACAGCGTCGCCAGACGCTCCGCCGTTGCGCCGGCGATGGTGGTGGCCTCCGGATAAAACGCCTCGATCGGCTCGCCCCAGATATTGCGGCGCACCGGTGCCATCGCCGACAGCCCGGGAATGCGCGCGCGCATCGCATCGAGCATGTTAAACACTTCCGACGTTTCAGGGTCGATCGCCCGCTCGACCGCTGCCACACCGGCCGGCACAAAAGACCCTGCCATGCGCCGCGACCAAGCACCAACCTCGCGCTTGGGATCGCTCAGCACGGCAGTCAGGTCGGCAAAACCCTGCATAAATGTTTTACCCATGACCTGATTGCTGGCGGCAATCGCTGCGGCCGCGACCAGCTGCTCGACATCCTCTTGCATGTCGATGTCATAGGCTTCGTAATTGGTCAAAATCTCGGCGATGTCGGCCGACATGCCCAGCATCGTGCCCAGATATCCCATGCGCTGGTAACTGTAATACGTATCGCCGATCTTGATCGAATTGGGCTGCCAGCCCGTGCGGCGCAGCGCGCTGCGGACTCCTGGGTCAGTTGGGCCGTTACCTGTGATCACACCGTTCATCGACATATCGGCGGCAATCGCAATGATGCCGGTGCCCATAGCCATCCGTGTTTGCGCGGTCGCTGCGCGAATACCGCCCGCCGAAATATCATCGCGTATGTTTTGCGACAACAGCCCCAGCGGCGTGCGCGAAAAGGTGAATTTGAAAATGTTATAAGGCGTTCGTATAAACGGCGTGGCAAACCTTGCCATCGGGTTTCTGTTCACAAACTGCTGATAATCTTTAACGATGCCCTGCTCCAGCTGCTTGGTATAGGTCGCGTAATTGGCAAAATCCACCGCCTCGGCGCGCAACGGCGCGGCGGCGGGGTCGGTCATGGCGCGGGCGATGTGTTCTTTCAGCGCCTGCCCTTCCAGCCCCTGCGCGATGCCCTGCCGCGTCGCCAGCGCCTGCATCTGGGCATTGAACATCAGCGTCTTGTTAAATTCATCGCCCGCAGCGAGTAGGTTGGTACTGAACTTACCTAGCACCAGCCCGTATCCTTCCGTGGCTTTTGACAGCCAGCCCGCCTTGCCCTTGGGGTCAAGGATCTCGCGCGACCATGCTGGCGTACGCGGCAGGTCGATCTTGCCCATGCCCATGCCAACTTCACCGGTGCGGAAAGATGCGGCGGCATTCTTGAAAGCCATCTTGTGCGCGTTCAGCCATCCGGCAAAGAACGAGATACCTTCGCGCAGCTCGACAGGCGAGTCCTTCGGATAGGCTGCGGCAAAGCGCTCCATACCCAGCATCATGCCGGTTGTGTAGCTATCAAGCAGGTTGACGACATGCGTGGTCGGGTTGGTCAATATACCCTGCAGCCACAGCTGCGAGACGGCTTCACGGCTGCGGGCAAAGGCTCCTTTTTCGGTAATCTTGTTCAACTGCGCCGTGTTCAGGCTGTCGCCTGCGGCGGCAATTTTGGCCGCCAGCGCCTTGCCCACTTTAGCCCCGCCGCTTTCTTCCAGCATCTGTTCGAGCATCCGCGCATTATCCGCGCCTGTACCGCCCAGCGGCATGCGCCACGCGGCCAGCGCGCGGCCGGCTTCGGCACGCACGCCCATAAATTCCTTTTGCACCGCATGGTGCATCGTGACCAGACGGCGGAAATTGAATACATCGATATCGGATGCATCGGGCGATGCGGCACGTCTGGCCGCCTCCATCAGCTTTTCGGTTGTGTCGTAATAGACCTTGCGCGCCGCGACGATCTGCTCGGCGTTGAACGCATCGCCCGTGCGGCGTGCCATCAGGCTGTCAAAACCGTCGATGTCCTGCGCGGCCTTCAGCGTTTGTTCTGCCCCGCGCTTGCCGCGGCGGGCGGCGTCTATGCTCGGCTTCAGCTCCGGCTTGTTGACCATGTCGTCCATCAGGCGCTTGATATCGTCGGGCCCTTCGATGCGCGCGAAATTGATTTCAAAATCGTCTATGTGCGCAGCAGGCCCGTCGGCGATTTGCTTCGGCTTGCCGAATGCGCCGATCACTTCATCCTCCGCATCGGCCAGTTTCTGCTGGCGGCGGCGCAGCAGCGCCTCGTCCGATGCATCGCCCAGAAAATCAAAATTCTTGCCCTCGACGCCGATGCCGGCGGCTTCCTCGCGCGGGGTCTGGAAAATATCCTCCGGCTTTTTGCCCGCGGCTTTCATATCCTCGGCGGCTGCCTTGCCGCGTTTCAGCGCCGCGACGCCGCGGAAAAGCCCTTCGCCGATACCGCCCAGCGCCAGCCCCTCGACCGCCTGCTTGAATGTGGCCTCCGCCGCCCCGTCTTCGGGGTCGGCAGCCAGAAACTCCGTCACGGGGTTCTGCAGCGCCGGCACGGACTCGATGACGTTGGACAGGCGCTCTTCGTGCTTGTCAAACGCCAGCAGGTCGGCAACCGCCCCCTTGGCGATATTCGCCGCCGCGCTGCCGCCCTTGATAATTTTATCCGCACCCTTGAAGCCGACAAGAAACTGGCTGATCGTCTCCACGATATTGCCCGTCACCGTCGGCACCGCCGGCGCGTCCGGCACCGGAATGGTCGGCGCTTCCAGATCGATCGGATTTTCCCCCGCCGCCGCGGCGCGTTTGTTCAGCCGTTCGCGGCTTTCGCGCACCGTCGTGATGCGTGGATAGCTGTATTCGCCTTCCTCGTTCAGCAGCGACAGCTGCGGCGTCAGCTTTTCAAGGTCTTGCAAAAACCCCAGCATATTGTTCGCGCCCTTGACCGCCCCGCGCAGGGCGCTGCGCGGCGATGACATGATGCCGATGCCGATATCGCGGCCGACGCCCAGATCCTCCCGTGCTTCGGGCAGGGTTTTGCCGTCGGCGGCTGCAGGCGCTGCGGCGGCTTCCGGCGCGGCCTGCGCCCCGCCGCTGAACTGCCGCGCCCATTCAAGCGCATCGGCGCGGGATGCCGCATCGAAGGCACTGGCAAAATCCTGATCGAATTCGCTGCGCACAGCGGCGGGGTTATCTTGTTGCATTGGCGGGTTCCTTCAAGATCAGCAGCTGGTGGTAATCGCGGAGCAGCTGCATTTCGCGCAAATAAATATCATCGGCTTCGAGCCGCGCCGGATCGCCGCCGTGCTTTTTCAAAAACATTTCGTTCGTGCGCTGCACCGCCGTTTCGATGTCTTTGGCCGACAGGTTACGGTTGAACTTTTGCGCCGGCGTCATCGTGATCGGCAGCGGCAGGTTGACCAGCGCGGTTTCGGTATCCATGACCGAATAGCGCCGCACGATATCGCGGCCGATTTCCAGCGTCTCCGACAGCACCGGCGCGCGGCCTTCGGCCTGTACGAATGCCTGAACGCGCTGCGCATATTCCGCCTCCGCCTTCGGGATCGACATCGACTGCGCAAAGCCGATTTCCGTCGAAAGACGGCCAAGGCTGTTGCCGACGAAATCGCGCCCCTCGCTTACGGGGTCGGTCTGGCCGCGCTCCAGACGTTTGTAATTCCGCTGGTGCAGCTCCATGTAATCGCCGCGCGTCAGGCGCGTGGCCGCTTCGCGCAGCTCGGCGCGGATATCCTGCCCGTCCAGATCGGCTGTCGCCAGCCGCGTATAGGTCGCGCCGTCGCTCACCTCCGGAAAGCCGCCGACGGCGACCTTGCGCAGCGTCAGGTATCTGTCCGGCTCCAGCTGCGCGCGCGCATCCTCGACGCTTTGCAGCGTCAGCCCGCCGCTTTGGGCCAGCACGGAAAGATCGGCAAAGGCTTCATCCGAATTCTTTTTAAAAGCCCTGTCGCGCGCGCTGTCGATTTGCGCATCAAGCGCCAGCTGGCCGCGCAGGCGCTCGACAAAAGCCCCCTCCGCCAGCTGGTAGCCGCGTTCGCCCAAAAGCTGCCGCAGCGGAATGGTCGCCTTGCCGCCGTTTCCGTCCGCGACCTCTATCGTCGCCGCGCCGCTTTTCCACGCGCCCCAGGCATCCAGCACGTTTTCCTGCCGGCCCATCCATGCCATTGCCACCTGCTCGGCCACGGCGGCCTCGGCCTTTTGTTCAAAGGCCAGACGCTCGCGCGCCGAAAACAGCGGCATGCCGTCCGGCCCGATCTGGCTGGCGACGTCCACCATGCGCACCGCGCCGGTCATCATGCGCGTGATGCCGGCCTGCACGTTTTCCGGCCCCGCGTCAAAAAGACCTGCCGCATCCTGCGCGATGTCGGCGGTTGCCGCCTGCTGCAGCCGCAGCGCGTTTTCCAGCATCCGGTCGCGCGCCACGGCCTGCGCCTGCGCCTCCAGCCGCCGCGCGGCACCATCGGCACGCAAAGAGAAATCCGCTTCATAGCGTTGCCCCAGCGCGGGGTCGAACGTCGCCAGCTGCGACAGCACGCCTTTCATATAGCTGTCGGCTTTTGCGCGGAAGCCGCCGGGGTTGGCCGTGTTCTTGCTTTCGATTTCCGACAGGTAAAGACGCGACTGCATATCGATGCGCGTGATCGCCGCATCCTTGGCCGAGGCATTGAATGCCCGCCCGCGGATCGTCGTATCGTCCAGCAGCTGCGGCAGCGTTTCCTGCTGTCCGGCCAGCGTGCCTTCGCGCCGCCCTTCGACTTCGGCCTGCACGTCCAGACGCTCTTCGATGCGGCCGGACATTTCGCGCAAAAGCCCGCCGATGCTGAACAGCGCCTGCGCGCTGCCCGTATCCGCCGCGATGCGCACGGGCTGAAGGCCGGCAACCGGCAGGCTGCTGCGGTTCAGCGTCGGCAGGTTTGTGCCTTGTCCTGTGCGATTAGCCACGGCGGTCCCTCGCTGCGATCAGATTGGTCATGGTTTTGCCCGCGCTGCCAACGCCGGCGGCGACAGACTGGAACATCGCGCCGCTGCGCTGCGACAGACTGGCCGCTGCCTGCCGGCGGCGCTGCAGCACGCCGATGCTGGTATTCAGGCGGCTGGTGTCCAGCTGGCGTTCGGCCAGCCGGCGCGTGTTATCGGCCAGCGCGGCCGCCGATCCGAAACCGCTGTCAATGCCGGCACCCGAAAAGGCCAGACGCTGCTGCGCAATGGTCTGGATCATATTCTCCATGATGTCGTTTGCTTCCTGCTTGCCGCGCAGCTCGTCATTTTTGGCGGCCAGCAGCCCCTCGCGCGCCTGCATTTCAAGCGCCTGCGATTGCTGCGCCCCGCCCATGATGCCGCCAAACAGATCGCTGGCCATCGACGCCATCGAAAATCCGGTCGAGAGCATGCTCAAAAGAGAGCCGCCGCCTGCTGCAGCAGTACCCGCCACCAGCGGGATGCCCGCGCCTGCCGCCTGCGCCACGCTCATGCCGAGAGGTGCCCACATGATGCCGGACGCGGCCGCCGGTATGGCAGCTGCTGCTGCGCCTGCGGCTGCGGTTCCGGCTGCGGCTGCTGTGCCGCCGGTCATCATGCTGCCGCCTATTAGCATTGCGATTTCCATTAGACCGCGACCTCCCTTGTAATCGCCAGCAGGTTCAGCGGCGCGACGCTGGCCTGGCGGAATTCCAGATAGCCGCCGACGGCAAAGCCCATCAGGCCGGACTCGACCTTTTCGCCCGTATAGAGCAGCTCCATGGTCGACCGGTCGAGAACGTTGCTATCCAGCTGCAGCAGCGCCACCTTGCGCCACGGCCCGCCATTGGCGCGGATTTCGATATCGCCCGTTTGGAACAGCGACAGCACGGCGCGGCAGACGCGCACTTTTTCGCCGGCCAGCGTCTGGCTCTCCGGCACGCGGTACGGCATCATCTTGCCGTAAACTTCGTAATCGAAACCCCACTGGATTTCATGGTCGGCATATTCCGGCAGGGTAAATGCGCCATCGGCCACGGTCACATCGACATTCTGCGTGCCATCGACAAAGGTCTGGATCGTCTCGCCTTCCAGATAATCCACGCCCTCGACGGTTTTTTGCATCCGCGCGATGCGCAGGACATCGCCGGCCTGCACCGCTTCGGCCAGCGCGGCGGACAGCGTGACCGTCTTGGCGTCCAGATCCGTCACGAAATCGGAACTGCCAAGACGGCCACCGTTCAGGCGGAGGCCGATGGCCTCCGCCTCTGCAGGGTTGTCGAACGTCCAGGCAAAGACGCTCTGCCCTTCGGTTGCGATATGCGTTTCCGCCGCGATCGTCACGCGCCCGCCGCCATCGAGCAGCAGCGTATCGTCCCACATTTCGACAAAACGCTGCGCCGTGCCGCCGATCATCCGCTCGACGACAAAATAAACGCGGCGTTTTTTATCGACAGCCGCATCCAGCACGCGGTCGCCGTTGCGGGTGCGCTGCGGGACAAAGCCGTTCACGTTGTCATTGCGCAGCGTGGTATAGGCCGTCAGGCTGCCGTCTTCATTGACAAGCGCCAGAATGTCCGCCTCGTCCGTCGATACCGCCTTGCGCAGCGTGATCGACACGGGGTTGCGGATCAGATGCCCCGCCAGCTTGGACAGGTTGCCAGCGCCATACGATTGCTCTGTATCGACAAACAAAAATTCGCGCAGCGATGTGCAGATTTCGCGGTCGTCTTCGTCGTCGCGCACGCCCTGCCCGAAAATCAGCGCGCCATCCACTTCATGCACGCGCAGGCCTTCCTTGATGCCCGCCGCCGTGGTTTTCTTCAGAACACTTTCGGCGCTGATCGGTTCTTGCGGCACATAAAATTCGCCATCGTTGGCAAAGACAGACAGATGCCGGCCGCCGACGATCTGGTATATCGCGGCGATCTGGTCGGCGCGCGCGCGGGTCAGCAGCGCCGCCGTGGCGTCGTCTTTCAGGATATCAAGATTATACTCTTCCTCGACCACCGACGACAGCAGCGCATTCGGCAGGCTGCGGATGCCGCCCATGTGCAGGCGCGACTGGTAGAAACAGCCGCAGCGCGGCCAGCCGCGCGCGTCGCTCATGATATCCTCGCCCGGATATGCGCCCTTGGTCACGCGCGAAACGTCCATGACGTCCGATCCGGCCAGCGAGCTGATCGAAATCAGCGGCCACGGATATTTGCCGTCATCGCCGCCAAAGGTCACATCAAATCCGTTCGTGACAGATGTCACCGTGATGCCCGATGCGCTGGTATTCGGCAGCGCGCGCAGCGCGGTCTGGATGCTGGCCGCGACCACCGCTTGATCGGACGCGCCGGAGATAGACCCCGTGCGCTCGCCTTCCAGCAACAGCGTGAAGGTGCTGCTCGATGCGACCGATCCGTCGGTATTGATGCGCTGCACCTCGTCGGTGCCGCCGGTGCCGGCGCCGTAATCATATTGCGGGATATTTTCAAACGGCGCGGCGCGGAAATCAAACTGGTCATCCGCGCCCTGGCGGAAGATGCGCGGCGGCCGCACGTCTTTGTGAAACAGCAAAAGCGTATCCAGCGATTGCGCGTAATTCAAAACCGGCAGCTGGGCAGACACATGCTGCAGGGCGCAGCTGGCCGTGCGCTGCATTCCGTTCAAAATATCAAGGTTGCGGTCGCTGGCGACGGTCATATACGCGTCTTCGGTCATATTGGCAAACGGCGTCAGCTTGCCGTTCGACAGCCCCGCGGCGGCCGCCCAGAACTTGATCTCGGCCAGCGTGACCGTCGATGCCAGCTCGGTCGCGCCGATACGCGCCAGACGCCAGTAACGCGCGGATACCGCCGCCACCGCCCGCTGCCGCCGCGACCGCTTTGTCGCATCTGCATCGAGCGGGTCGCCGAAAGACGTCCAGGCGGCATCGTCGGTGCTGTATTGCAGCCGCAGCTCGCCCGTCAGCACGCCGGCGGACAGCTGGTAATCGATCACATCGACCGCCATCACCGCCGTGGCCGCGCCGAAATCAATATGCAAAACGACAAAGGGGTTTGTCGTGCCAAGGTTGTTTGCCGTTGTCATCACGGTCGCCGCATCGCCGTCGATCGCATTGGCATGCGTGCCGCCCTGCGGTGCGCTAGACGTCACGCCCGACAGGCTGATCGCCGAAAGCGGCGGGGCCAGACGCTGGACGTGCTTCAGGCTGGGGCGGCGGCGCAGCCCGCCCAGCGGCCCGACGATCAGGTTGATCCCGTCTTCAAGGCCGTTATAGAAAAAAACCACGTCCTCGCGCACGGCAGCCTTCGGGTCCACAACGCCCGATGTGAAATTTGTCTGGATGGTCTTGATTGTCGCCATCAGTACCTCGTCCCCGTGAAGGGGTCGCCGTTTTTAAAGATCGTTTTCGTCGGCTTTGATTGCGCGTCGATCTTCATGGCCGCCGCCATCAGGCCGCCGCGCCGCTGCATCTGCGGCGGGCCGAAAGCCTCTTCGGCAAACATATCCGCCATCTTGACGTTGTCGCGCTCCGGTATGCACAGCTGGCCGGCATAGGCCGCGATAAACAGCGACACAAAGAAAGGCGGCCAGACCGTGACAGGCGGGCGGCGGCGGTACAGGATGGAAACAGTTTTATAAGACGCATGCAGATGCGCGCCCAGCACGGCGTAATCGCCCTTGCTCGCGCTGCGGCCGTCACCATCGACATCGAAGGGGCCCGCGATCAGATCACCCGGCAAACGAAAAGCGCGGTCAAACCCGCGCAGCGCCTCGACGTCCATGTCGCGCGTCAGGCTTTTTTCCCACAGCGCGAAATTCCAGTCATGCTCGGCCAGCAAGGTATCGAGCAGCGTGTAAAACAAATTCGCGCAGGTGGCCTCGCGGTCATCCTGCGGATTGGTGATCGAATTGATCTGCGCGCCGCCAATGCGCGACTGCGTGATGTTGCAGATTTTATTCTCATCCAGATTTGTGACGGTCATCTGTATGCTCCGGCGTTTCGTTGAAAGAAAGCGCGGCGGCGGTATGAAACGACCAAAAGCCCCGCCGCCGCACCTCTTGCCAATACCGCCTTACGACGGCGTCAGCTGCAACGTGCCATTGGCCGTTGCTGTCGCCGTGCTGGCTCCGCCAACCGTCACGGTGATTACATCGCCCGCCGCAAAGACATTCAGCGCGGTCGGCGTAGCGACATCGACGTCGCCGGCAGCCGATCCGGCCTGCGTGGCCGTGATAACGCCGTTCGTCACCGCCACCCCGTTGATCGCCAGCGTCAGCGTCGCGTTGCCCGTTGCCAGCGCGGCATTGAGCACCGAATAAGCCTTGGTGATCGATCCGGCAAAGCTGGGCACAAAGCGGAAGACTTCCGCATCGGATGCCTTGGTGGAAATCTTCTCGAAGTTGATTTCCTGCAGCACGTTCTGCGTCACCGCAGCGTGTTCGGTCAGAACAACGTTCTCACCGATTGCCGATACCACATAACTGCTGTGGAACGGCGTGCCGTCCAGATCGCCAGCGACAGAGATAATGTCACCAACAACAAGGACTTTTTTATGCGGGTTGAAATAACCGGCGGTTTCAACCGCCGCTTTGGTATCGTTGGTGCCGTAGCCATAAAAGCCGTTGCTCTTACCAGCGGAGCCGAAGCTCTCGATAAGGCGAAGGCCGTTGAAATCTGCGGGCATGTCGTAATCCTTTCTTATTCGTTGCAGAAACACAAAAGAGCGGAAGCGGCTAAGCCGCCTCCGCGTCCCCCGTTACGTGATGTCGACAGTGTCGTCGATGTGGTAAGCCTCGACGCCGTTCTCGTCGATCAGCGCGGCCCCCTGGCTCAGGCTGTTGTTGACGAAGAACGAATGGTAAGTGCGTTCCCAGCCCGCATCGGTGGAGATTTCCGAAGCCGTCGCGCAGGCCGCAGCCGACTGGTGATAGATAAAGCATTTCGCCTGCGAAGTGCCCTCGCCGGGCAGCCCCGTGATCATCTGCCACGTCGTCTTGCGCCAGTAGATCGCATCGGTGCCCTTCAGCCACGGGAAGAGATCGCCCGCGTATTTCGCATTGGAAACCTGTTTCAGGTTGATAAAGTGCTCCCACGCGCCCGGCGTCAGGGCCGCAAAGCGTTTGCCATCATCCGGCACTTTGCGGGTGTTCAGTCTTTTCAGGCCTTTGGAGATCAGCGGCAGGGTAAATGCCGTGGAATAGTCGCCGGTGATCATTGTGGTTTCGTTAAGGTTGTTGATGATCATTTCATCGGTCTTGCGGCCGAGCGCCCAGGCGCCGGCATCGACCACGACCTTGCGCTCGTCATGTTCGATTTTCAGCTCGTCGAATTTGTCGATGAAATCGGGCGCGTGCCAGTCTTCCAGAAACACTTCCACGTTGCCGTGGTCGATGTTCATCAGCGGCAGCTTGCCCTTGCGGGTTTTCTGCACCGCTTGGCCGGTACCGACTTTCTGAAAGGTCGTGCTTTTGCCGACCACGTTGT
>JAUXOC010000102.1 GCA_030682495.1 Alphaproteobacteria bacterium
CCCTGCCTTTGCGCAGGAGCATGCTGGCCATCATCCTGCGTCCATGCACCTCAAGCCCATTCAGGCTGAATATGTATGCATGATCAATAACCGTGCCTTCGACAAGCCGCAAATACCGACAGAGGTAGACGGCAAAACGTATTACGGCTGCTGTGCTATGTGCAAAGGCAAGCTAGAAAAGAGCGCCGCTGCCCGTACAGCAAAAGACCCGGTAAGCGGTAAAGACGTAGATAAAGCCACCGCCATTATCGGCGCCGCTGAAGATGGCACCGTCTACTATTTCGAAACCGAAGAAAACATGCATGCTTTCACACCCGCTAGCGATGCCCACCATGCAGAGCATGGTGATGAATCTATGCCCGATATGCAGCACTGATAAAAAAGGGTGGGTTCCATTGAATGGAACCCACCCTTTTTTTTACTTGCAAACTTACACACTTTGTTACACACTTTTGCCGAGAGAGAAAATTAGACAAATAAAAACAGTAGGATAGCTTGCATATACTAGTCTTTAAAGCTTGCGCCGTAATCTTTTGTTAATATAATTCCCGCATACTAAACGATCTTTTCAATCAAGGGAGTTTCGACATGCCGTTTAATAAAACCCAGCTGCGCGGTCTTTGCACTGCCGCCGAATTCAGCCTTGCACAAAAGAGCCTCGCGCCCGACCTTGGCAAACTATCGGCAGCAGATCTCGTCAAAAACATCAAACGCGCCCGCGCCCTGCGCGACAAAGGCCGCGATCTTTATAAACGCCAGACCCGCGCCGCCGGCAAAGGCGCCGATTTGAATGCGCGCACCGCCGAAAAAGCACAGGCTTTTGATCAGATTCTCAAAGCCTTTGAAGACCAGCTGGCGCAACTGAAAAAGGCATCTCCTGTATCTTCAAAAAAGACAGCCACGAAAAAAACCGCGAAGACCGCTGTGAAAAAACCGACCCCGCAAGCCCGCGTCGCCGCCAAAGCTTCCCGCAAGAAAGCGCGCGCCGAAAAGGTCAAAGCCAAGAAAGCACCTGCCCTGACAAGCAAAAAAGCGCTGGCCGCTTCGGAAAAGAAATCGCCGGCGGCGACTGTACGCTGGGGCGGCTTCGCCAGCAAAGCGGCGCAAGATGCGGGCAAACGCTCGCAGCTGCAACAATCCCGCAGCAAGCCGATTTTGGGGCATGTTAAATCTGCCGGTAAACGCGCACAGGCAAAACGCGACGGTCGCTAGACGCAGGGACGTTTACGGACCGAAGCCGAATTTTCTGTTATATTGGTTCAGGATCTTGTTGCGCTCTTTGTCGGCGCGACGTTCGGCTTCGCGTTTGTTACGTGCATCCACATCACGGAACGGGCGGCCGGGACGCGCGCGCCAGACAGCCTTGAAGCTTTTACGCAGAGATTCCGCTTCGGCCAGCTGCGCGCGCTGCACCGAGCTTTCGGCCGATTTCTCGACGCCATGAATCATCCCCGCCGCCATAATGCCAAGCCCCAGCGGCGGAAAGATCAGCGTTGCGGGCACACCGACGCCCACCGTGGCCGCCTGCCCAATAAAAAACTTGCCTGTGGTACGGTTCACCTGCGCCCGCAGGGCACGGATGTCGCGGTTGAGCGACGAGATGCCTTTTTTGATCTCGTCCGGCGTCATGTTTCTGAAATCGGGCCGTCTGGATGCCATGGTTTTCCTTCTTTCGGCTGCTTTCTGCATTAGACAAAATTAACGGCACGGGTGCAATAGAGCTACGGTATCCGGTAGAGCAAGATTCATGCGTTTTGCCCCGCTTATGTCAATCAGGCCGCTCGTTCCCGCCGCATCCGTCATTGACGCGAGAGAGGGGAAAAGGCATTGTGCAGATGAATTTTCCGACGATCCGCATCCCGCGCCACAGCCGAGGAGACACGCATGACCGCCAGCCAGACCGCCGCCGCCCAGACCCCGCAAACCGTCACCCACAAAGACATGGCCAACGCCCTGCGCGCCCTGTCGATGGATGCGGTGCAAAAGGCAAATTCCGGCCACCCCGGCATGCCGATGGGCATGGCCGATGTCGCCACGGTGCTGTTTGGCAAATTCCTGAAATTCGACCCCACAAGCCCGCTGTGGGCTGACCGCGACCGTTTTATCCTTTCTGCCGGTCATGGCTCCATGCTGCTTTATGCGCTGCTCTACCTGACGGGCTATGAGAAAATGACGCTGGAAGAAATCAAAAACTTCCGCCAGATGAAAAGCCTCACCCCCGGCCACCCCGAAGTGATGCAGGATGTCGGTATTGAAACCACCACCGGCCCGCTGGGGCAAGGCCTTGCCAATGGCGTCGGCTTCGCGCTGGCGGAGCGTTTGCTGCAGGCGCGTTTCGGCAGCGAAATTGTCAACCATTTTACCTACGTCCTCGCCGGCGACGGCTGTTTGCAGGAAGGCATCAGCCATGAAGCCTGCTCGCTGGCCGGCCACCTTGGTCTGGGCCGTTTGATCCTGCTCTATGACGATAACGGCATCACCATCGACGGCCCGACGTCGCTGAGCTTCACCGACGACACGCCGAAGCGCTTTGAAGCCTATGGCTGGGAAACCTTCACCGTCGACGGTCACGACCCTGAAGCCATCGCCAAAGCCATCTCCGCCGCGCAAATGAACGAAAAGCAGCCCAGCATCATCTGCTGCAAAACCAAAATCGGTTTTGGCGCGCCGACCAAAGAAGGCACATCGTCGTCGCACGGCTCGCCGCTGGGCGATGAGGAAATTCAGGGCGCACGCAAAAACCTCGGCTGGGATCACGCGCCCTTTGTGATCCCCGAAGAAATCGCCAGCGCCTGGAAATCTGTCGGCGAAATCGGCCAGAAAGAGCGCAAGAACTGGCAATCACGTCTCGACAAGCTGGATGGCCGCGCGCGCGAAATGTTCGACCGCATGATGAAGGGCGACGTTTCCGCCGAAGTCACCGCTGTGCTGACCGAATTCAAGAAAAAAGCCACCGCAGAAGCGCCGAAAATCGCCACCCGCGCCGCATCGGGCAAAGTGCTCGAAGCGCTCGTGCCTTCGCTGCCGGAAATGATCGGCGGCTCCGCCGACCTGACCGGCTCCAACCTCACGCTCGTCAAAGACATGGGCGCGGTTGCCAAAGATAACTTTGGCGGCGCGTACATCTACTACGGCGTACGCGAACATGCGATGGCTGCGGCCATGAACGGCATGGCGCTGCATAAAGGCGTTATCCCCTATGGCGGTACGTTCCTCAGCTTCACCGATTACTGCCGCCCGTCCATTCGCCTGTCCGCACTAATGAAACAGCGTGTGGTCTATGTCATGACCCACGACAGCATCGGCCTTGGCGAAGACGGCCCGACACACCAGCCGGTCGAACATGTCGCCGCGCTGCGCTGCATCCCCAATGTACTGGTGCTGCGTCCCGCCGATGTGGTTGAAACCGCCGAAGCATGGCAGATCGCCCTGACCCATACCACGGGGCCGAGCGTGCTGGTTCTGACGCGTCAGAACCTGCCGCTGGTACGCACAGAACACACGGACGAAAACCTCTCGGCCAAGGGCGCCTATGTCCTACGTGAAGCGTCTTCGGCAGATCCTGCTGTGACCATCTGGGCGACGGGTTCGGAAATCGAAATCGCCCTTGCTGCACAAAAAACGCTGGAGAGCGAGGGCGTCACCACCCGCGTGATTTCCGCCCCCACACTGGAGCTTTTCGCGCAGCAACCGGAAAACTACCGCCGCAAACTGACCGATGGTTCTTCTCTGCATGTCGCGGTCGAAGCCGCGGTGCGTCAAGGCTGGGATGCGATCATCGGCCCCGAAGGCATTTTCATCGGCATGTCGAGCTTCGGCGAAAGCGCGCCCTATCAAGAACTGTACGAACATTTCGGCATCACGGCGAAACATGTCGTGGATGCAGTGAAAGAGCGCCTGAAATAAAAATCCGCCGCGCCGGCTCCACGAAGGAGAGACCGGCGCGGCTTCAAGCGACCTCCTTCGGCATCGCCGCACCCGTGCGGCTTCAATATCGCCGTACCCGCGCGGGGCGGCAGGTTTAATAGAGTGTGAAAGGAGATACCCCTCATGACCGTCAAAATCGCCATCAACGGCTTTGGCCGCATCGGCCGTCTTGTGCTGCGTTCCATCATGGAAAGCGGCCGCAATGATGTTTCCGTTGTCGCCATCAACGACCTTGCAACATCCGAAGCCAATGCCCACCTGTTGAAATACGACACCGTACATGGCCGTTTCCCCGGCGATGTGAAAGCTGCCGAAGGCAAGCTGACCGTCAACGGCCACGAAATCGCCATGGTACAGGAACGCGACCCGACCAAACTGCCCTGGGGCGCGCATGGCGTGGATATCGCTTTTGAATGCACCGGCATCTTCACCAAAAAAGACGACGCCATGAAGCACATCGCCGCAGGTGCGAAGAAAGTGCTGATCTCCGCCCCCGCAACGGATGAAGACATTACGGTTGTCTACGGCGTGAACCACGACAAGCTGGCCGCGAACCATCTAGTCGTCTCCAATGCATCCTGCACCACCAACTGCCTTGCGCCCGTGGCTTTTGTGCTGAACAACAAAATCGGCATCGAACACGGCTTCATGACCACCATCCACAGCTATACGGGCGACCAGAACACGGTCGATACGATGCACAAAGACCTGCACCGTGCCCGCGCCGCTGCCGCCAACATCATCCCGACATCGACGGGCGCGGCGAAAGCCGTCGGCCTTGTGCTGCCGGAGCTGAAGGGCAAACTGGACGGCACGGCCATTCGCGTACCGACCCCCAACGTCTCGCTGGTCGATTTCAAATTCACCGCCAAACGCGACACGACGGTCGAAGAGGTCAACAACGCGATCATCGAAGCCTCGAACGGCGCACTCAAAGGCATCCTCGGCACCTATACGGAGCCGCTGGTATCGAGCGATTTCAACCACGATCCGCGCTCGTCGATCTTTGCGCTGAATGAAACCAAAGTCATCGGCGGCCGCTTTGTGCGCGTCATGAGCTGGTATGACAATGAATGGGGTTTTTCGAACCGCATGTCGGATACCGCCGTTGCGATGGCGAAGCTGAAATAAGACAAAAGGAACAACGACCATGAAAATGACCGCAAAAGTAAAAGAGATTCTGTCGTACTACGAAAGCGACAGCCCCGGCACCAAAGCCAATATCGCCCGCATGCTGATGCACGGTAAACTGGCCGGTACCGGCAACATGGTGATCTTGCCTGTCGATCAGGGATTTGAACACGGCCCCGCGCGCAGCTTTGCCGTCAACCCCGCCGCCTATGACCCGCATTACCATTATCAGCTGGCGGTTGATTCCGGCTGTAACGCCTATGCGGCGCCGCTGGGCTCGCTGGAGGCCGGCGCGGATACTTTCGCCGGTCAGATTCCGCTGATTTTGAAAATGAACTCGTCCAACAGCCTGATTACAGCGAAAGACCAGTCGATCAATGCATCGATTGCGGATGCGCTGCGCCTCGGCTGCTCTGGCATCGGCTTTACGATCTATCCCGGCTCCGAGTATATGCTGGAACAGCAGGAAGAAATCCGCGAGCTGTCCGAAGAAGCCAAGGCCTATGGCATCGCCACCGTCATGTGGTCGTATGTGCGCGGCCCCAGCATTTCCAAAGACGGCGAAACCGCGATTGATACCATCGCCTATGGTGCGCATATGGCCGCCCTGCTCGGCGCGCATATCATCAAGGTGAAGCTGCCGACCGACCATCTGGAGCTGCCCGAAGCCAAGAAAGTCTACGAGAGCGAAAAAATCGCCATCGGCACACAGGCAGAGCGCGTCAAGCACATCATGCAGTGCAGCTTTAACGGCCGCCGCATCGTTGTTTTCTCCGGCGGCGCGACCAAAGACGAAAACAGCGTCTATGACGACGCCCGCGCGATTTACGAAGGCGGCGGTAACGGCTCCATCATCGGCCGCAACTGCTTCCAGCGCCCGCGCGAGGAATCGCTCAAGATGCTCGATAAAATCATGGACATCTACATGGGCAAATAACCCAAAGCCCTAAAACAAAAAGCCCCGCAATTTCTTGCGGGGCTTTTTTTGTTCAAACACCGTTGCTTGGACTCAGGGAGCCGCAGATATTTTTTGCAGGGATTTTCTTACCGAGCTCACCACAATCAAACTGGCAAACTCATCTGCATATCCAGACTGCGCGGCATAGGAAAGGACGTTGCGGCTGCTTGCATCTCTTACCGTCGCGTCCGCACCGCGGTTGATAAGAGTGGCCGCCGCCTTCAGTCTGCCGTTGCGTGCTGCCGTCAGCATCGCGGTAAATCCTCTTTTGTCTTTCGCTTCCATATCCGCGCCGCGTGCCAGCAGCAGATCCATCATTTCAATGTTCCCCTCGCCGGCGGCCAGAATAAGCGGTGTCCAGCCCGTTAATTTTTCCGGCTGGTTGACGGCTTGCGGATTGCTGTCGAGATAGATACTGACAGCCTCTCTATCGCCCGTGGTGACCGCATCGAGGAACTGCATATGTGTGCCCGTTGCCGTCTCGTTGTAGGTTTTTTGAATGTTTTGCCAGAAAGCCATGTTGGCTGCTCCCGTTTCTGAAAGGTGATGTAAGCTTATCAGACGGGAGAGTAAGGCCCCGGCTTTAATATGTCAATTATTAGTTTTCGTAATACTATTTCGTTTTTGTACCCTAGGCCAGCCGAATCTTTCGCATCACACCGGCGCCGCCCGCACCAGATCGATATGATCCGCGCCCGTCACAAGCATGACCAGCCGGTCGAGGCCGAGGGCATTACCACTGGATTGCGGCAGGCCGTATTCGATGGCTTTGAGGAAATCTTCGTCCACGGGATAATCGTCGCCGTATATTCGTTTACGGGCGGCAACGTCATGCGTAAATCTGTCGCGTTGCACATTGGCGTCGGTCAGCTCGCCGAAGGCATTGGCAAGCTCGATGCCGCAGACATAGACTTCGAACCGTTCGGCAAAACGCGCATCTTCCGGCTTCGGCCGCGCCAGCGCCGCCATGGATACCGGATAATCGTAAATAACTGTCGGGACGGTCATGCCCAGATGCGGCTCGACTTTATCCATCAGGATTTTCAAAAGCGCGTTGTCCCAGTCATCCTGCGGCGATGTATAAACATTGATACGCGCAGCTTCGGCGCGGAGATGGCCAAGGTCGCCCAGATGAGGCTCGATATCGACGTCCGCATATTTGCGCAGCGCCTCGACCACCGTGATTTTTTCCCAAACCGCATGCGGATTGCAGGTCTTGCCGTTCGCGATCAGCATATTCCCCGCCCCCGCCGCATAGCGCACCAGCGCGGCGGTTTCGTCCATCATCTGCGTATAATCCATGCCGGCCTGATACCACTCCAGCATTGAAAATTCGGGGCTGTGCCAGTTTGACCCTTCGGCATTGCGAAAGACGGTGGCAAGCTGGAAAATACGCGGCAACCCCGCGACCAGCAGTTTTTTCATCGCGAATTCAGGACTGGTATGCAAATAAAGCGTACGGCGCGATTGCAGGTCTGGGCTGACCAGTTCGGTTTTAAAGGCCTGCAGATGCGGCTCCATACACGGCGCGGTTTGCAGCGCAGGCGTATCCACTTCCAGATAGCCGCGCGCGGCAAAGAAATCACGTACACGCTGCATAATCTGCGCGCGCTCTTCAAGATAAGGCACTTTGCGTGCGAATGCGTCCGGATACCACCACATGCGCCGTTGATAGCACGGCAGCCCCGCCGATAAAACCCCCAAACGCGAGAAACAAAAACGGCCCCCTTGCGGGAGCCGTTTCTGTGACATTAAAGCAAGTCCTACTTGGGCGCAGGAGCCGGCGTGCGCGGCGTCACCGCAGCCGTTGTACCGGCACCACGGAGATCCACGATGGTGCTGCCACCACCCAGAACTTGAGGTTCGGCACCATCCCATTTGTTGGTTTTGAGATAGGTGTCGATGTTTTCGCGGCCAATCGCAGCAACGATCTGGTTGAAGCCTTTCGCTTCGGCTTCGGCCAGTGCCAGACGGCCTTTTGCTTCCGCTTCTTTTTCTTTTTGCAAGCGGTAAGCTTCAGCATCGGCGGCGAGTTTAGCAGATTCGTTTTTCGCTTCTGCGTCAACGATGGTCTTGTCTTTCTCGACGCGCTGCTGTTCCAGCTCGGTCTGTTTCTGGTTCAGAACCGCTTTGGCATTCGCAGCGGAAGCAACGGCTTTTTCGAAGGCATCGTCAAACGTGAAGTTCGGCAGTTTGACTTCCTGTACCTGAATACCAAGAAGCGCCGAAACCTGACGACGCGTGTCTTCGGTAACAGACTTCATGATTTCTTCGCGGTTCAGGGCAACGTTCTGTGCTTCCTGACGGCCAAGCGCGCTTTTTGCAGCGTCAAGAACCGTTGTTTCCAGTTTTTGTTCCCAATCCGGGCTGTTTCTGTAGATGTGCAGCAGTTTATCGGAAGGAATGGTGAAGAAGATGGAAAGTTTCGCGTTAATAACCTGGTTGTCTTTCGTGTAGGTTTCGACATCCGAATAGTCACGCTGTTGCAGAGAAACGTCCACTTTCTTTACGCTGGTAAAGAAGGGCGTTTTCAGGCTGAAACCGGGTTGGCGCAGCTCGCTCACATCTTGTGTCACCATTTTGCCGAGGCGGTAATCAACGCCACGCTGGGTTTCATCAAGGATCGTGAAAGAACCGGCAGCCGTTACGAGGGCCGCTGCGGCGGTGAAGGACAAGAGGACTTTTTTCGGGGTAATATTCATCACACACTCCAGATTTGGGTTTAGGGAAGAAGGGTTAATATTTTCATAATTTTTTTCGCTGTCACGCCCTTTTGTACCTCGCGTCCACACTTATGTCAAAATAAATCGATTGTTAAAGAAAATTACGCATACATAACAAACAGTTAAAATAGCCCCGCCCTAAAAATCTCCGGCAAAAAGCAGAGCGGAAACAGGCAAATTCACGACTCAGAAGGGGTTTTTCAGGGTGACGGTGTGCCGCGGCGGCGGATGGTGAGGGATGGTACAACCACATCATTGGTGATACCGGCATTGACGGCATCGCGGATGGCGTTATCGGCGGCCTGTTTTTCGGCGATGGCGGCACGCGCCAGCGCATCGGCTTTGTTTTGCTGCCATTCTTTCATATGGGTCATGATTTCGCCGGCATAGGGGAATTGTCCTGCCCGTTCGCGCCCTGTGGCCATGACGCTGCGGCCGCTGGTGTCGGTCAGCGTATCATCAGCGCCGTTTTCCAGCATATAGACGACGCGGCTCGCTCTCTCTTCGCGTAAATCGGCATTGAAGGCGACATGCAGCGGTGTTAACCCCAGCATGGCGTATTTATCCTGTGCATTCACATTTGCCCCTGCGGCGATCAGCAGGTCGGCGATGTCGAAATGCCCGCCGGCAATGGCCTGATGCAACGGGCCGAAGCCTTCTTCGTCGAGCGGGTTCGGGTCGGCTTTGTACGATAGCAGCAGCTCGACCATGTCTTTGTTGCCCTTGTCGGCGGCGTAGTAGAGCATCACACGATCCATCCCCGCCTTGGTATTCGGGTCAGCGCCGGCCTTGAGCGCACGGCGCGCGGCGGCGACATCGTTGTCGACCTTTACGGCATCGATCAGGCGGGTGGCGAGGCTCACGGGGTTGATTCCTTTTGGATTGTCTTTAAGCACCTTATTATCATAATAATCTCACAAGGTCAATGAAAATTGAGGTGCTTTGATACCCCATTTTCGCCCACGGCACAGAAAGCACGTAAAAAAAGCCGCGGCATCCTTGACTCTCTGGCCATAACCCGCCTATAAAAAGCCCAGTTTTTGCGGCAAAGCCGTTATCCACACATGGATAGGTTTTAGCGCTCCGCGTCCCCCAGTCGGCGAATTTACGCTCACTGGGGCGCAAATGCATTTGAGGTTTGGAGAACAGAGCATGTTCGACAGTTTGACAGGCCGCCTTGGCGGGATTTTTGACGGGCTTCTGAAACGCGGCATCCTGAGCGAGGCCGACGTGACCGAAGCGCTGCGCATGGTGCGCGTCGCCCTGCTGGAAGCCGACGTCGCCCTGCCTGTCGCCAAGGAATTTGTCGAGAAAGTCAGAGCCGAAGCCGTGGGTGAAAAAGTCCTGCGCGCCGTCAGACCCGGCCAGCAGGTCATCAAGATCGTCAACGATGCGCTGATCGAAACGCTCGGCCATGAAGACAGCGAGATCAACCTGAACGTCCCCGTCCCCGCCGTCATTCTGATGGCCGGTTTGCAGGGTTCGGGCAAAACGACCACGGCGGGCAAGCTTGCGAAATTCCTGCAAGACAAGCTGCGCAAAAAAGTATTGCTCGCCTCGCTCGACGTTTACCGTCCGGCGGCGCAGGAACAGCTGGAGATCCTTGCCAAACAAGTCGATGCCGGCAGCCTGCCGATTATCGCCGGTGAAAAGCCGCTCGAGATCACAGCGCGCGCGCTGAAGGCCGCCAGGCTGGAGGGCTATGACGTCCTGATCCTCGACAGCGCAGGCCGTCTGTCGATTGACGATACGCTGATGGACGAGCTTTCTGCCGTGCGCGACATGGCAAAGCCCATCGAAACCCTGTTGGTCGCCGACAGCCTGACCGGTCAGGATGCCGTCAATACCGCCAAGAATTTCAACGAACGTATCGGCATCACCGGTATTGTTCTGACCCGTATCGATGGCGATGCGCGCGGCGGTGCGGCATTGTCGATGCGCGCGATCACCGGCAAGCCGATCAAATTCCTCGGCATGGGCGAGGGCATGGATGCGCTGCAGGCCTTTGATGCCAAGCGCATCGCCGGACGTATCCTTGATATGGGCGACGTTGTCAGTCTGGTCGAAAAAGCGGTCGAAACGATTGAAGTCGATGAAGCCAAACGTATTGCCGAAAAAATGTCCAAGGGCAAATTCGACCTTGGTGATTTTCTGTCACAGCTGCGCCAGATGAAAAAAATGGGCGGGCTTTCCGGCCTGATGGGCTTTATGCCCGGCATGGGCAAGCTGAAAGGCATGATGGAGAATGCGAATGTGGACGACAGCATCCTGAAACGTCAGGAAGCAATTATCCTTTCCATGACCCTGAAAGAGCGCGAAAAACCGGAGGTGCTGAACGCCTCGCGCCGCCGCCGCATCGCCGAAGGCAGCGGCACCACGGTGCAGGACGTCAACCGCCTGTTGAAACAGTTTCAGGACATGCAGACCATGATGAAGCGCATGCAGAAACTGGGCGGCAAAGGCATGATGCGGAATATGGGCGGACTTTTCGGCGGCGGCAATATGTCTGAATTCGAAGAAATGGCCAAGAACATGCAAGGCCAGATCGGCGATGCCGGCGGACTTGGCCCCAACCCCTTCGACGATGCCAAGGGCATCGGCGCAAATCCATTCGACGACCCCGATTTTATCGCGGGCAGCGGGCGGGTGAACGGCGGAAAGCACAAGAAATAGGTTTTTAGAAATTTCCCCGCGCGGCACATGGTTGCACCGCACGGGCGAAGATCAAACAACGCAACCGGATCAACACTGGAGAAAAAACAATGCTTAAAGTTAGAATGGCGCGCGCAGGCGCAAAGAAAAAACCCTATTATCACATCGTCGTGGCCGACAGCCGCAACGCGCGTGATGGCAGCTTCATCGAAAAAGTCGGTTCCTACAACCCGATGCTGCCGCGCGAACACGCAGACCGCGTCAAGCTGAACGGCGAGCGCATCATGCACTGGGTCAAAAACGGCGCACAGCTGAGCGACCGCGTGGCGATCTTTGTTGGCAAGGCCGGCCTCGCCCCCATGCCCGCACAGAAAAACAACCCGCAAAAATCCAAGCCGAAAGCCAAAGCCGTCGAGCGCGCGAAAGAAAAAGCCGCAAGAGACGAAAAAGCTGCAGAAGCACCTGCGGTTGTAGAAGCACCCGCTGCTGAAGCACCCGCTGCTGAAGCACCTGCTGCCGAAGCACCTGCTGCTGACGCCCCGGCGGCTGAATAAGCCACCGACTGATCCGGTTCAACCGTGAGCAAAACGGGTGCAGCGTCGGACAATGCCACTGATCTCGTCCTGATGGCCGAGGTTGTTGGCGTGCATGGTGTCAAAGGGACTGTCAAACTGAAGATATTCAGCGAAGACCCCGAGGCCCTGCCCGACTATGCCCCGTTTTGCGACGCGGCGCAGAAACGGACATTTGATCTTCTTTCCGTGCAGGCACACGGCAATACTTTTCTGGCCGAGCTGGACGGCGTTACCGACCGCACTGCCGCCGAAAAACTGCGCGGCGCCAAGCTTTACGTCCCGCGTGACCGCTTCCCCGACATTGCCGAAGACGGCACGTTTTATCACATTGATCTGATCGGCCTTGCCGCACGCTGGCCCGATGGTGCGCCGATGGGCAAAGTCGTCAACGTCGCCAATTTCGGCGCCGGCGACCTCATCGAAATCCGCCCGATCAAAGGCGCCAGTTTCTTCGTGCCCTTTACCGACGAAGCCGTACCCGACGTCGATATCAAAGGCGGCACCGTCACCATCAACCCGCCGCCAGGGCTTTTGGATTAACGCAGGTATTCAGGACACAAAAAAACGGCGACCCGCGAAGGCCGCCGCTGTTTTTTGTTGTGATACCCGCTTTACATTTTAAAGCCGAAGTCGAGGCGCGGCGAGACGTAGGCGAAGACCGGCTCCATCTCTCTGTTCTTGGCATGCGAGAAACGCGATCTCAGCGTATCGGCACCAAAAGTGCTGGCGCGCGGCACATGATGCAGCATATGGCGCGGCGTGCGCGCACCCATTTTATGTTCGGCGTATCTGTCTTTCGGCGCATTGTTCGAGCGGCCAAAAATTTTACCGAAGATGGCCCCGCCGATTTTTTGCAAAAGGTTGCCGCCCAGTGATTTTGCCGTTTCGCGCAAAAGAAAAGCTCCTGCCGCGACCGATGCACTGGCAACCGCGCCATTCAGAAGGACAGAGCCCAGCAAGCCCGGCACAATCAGCGCGCCGCCCGACAGAGCCCCCAGCAGCGCCCCGCCTGCCAGCAAAGCCGCACCGGCGCCCAGCGTGACACCGGCCCAGAAATTGCCTTTGGCGCCCATGGCCTCGGCCACATCGTCAGGCAGGCCTGATTTTTTGAGGGCATAGGGAATGATATTGGTGAGCGCACCAAAAATCTTTTTTACCAAACCTCCTGAAACCGCAGCCTTTACCACCATGATTCCGCCCTTTCTTGAACGATTGGACTAACCATAACATTTGAGCGGTAAATTTTTTATTAACATAAGAGTAAAAACGGCCAGTCTCGCGCGGATTGACCCCGCCCCCGCGGCATGCGAATTTGAAGTATCATGACCCTGCGCCATACCGCCCCTTTTCATGCCCATATCATCACCCTGTTCCCCGAGATGTTTCCCGGGTTTCTGGGGCAGAGCCTGTCGGGCAAGGCGATGGAGCGCGGCATCTGGTCTTTTGATACCGTCAACCCGCGCGCCTTTGCGACCGACCTGCACAAAACCGTGGACGACGCCCCCTTTGGCGGCGGCGCGGGTATGGTGATGAAGCCGGACGTACTGGCGAAGACGCTGAACGCGCATCTGCCCCTCGGCCGCTTTATCTATATGAGCCCGCGCGGCCGCCCGCTGACGCAGGAACTGGCGCAGGAGCTGACGCAGGAACCGCGCCTGACCCTGCTCTGCGGCCGCTACGAGGGCGTGGACCAGCGCCTGCTGGATGCCTATGGCGCCGAAGAAATTTCGGTCGGAGATTATGTGCTGTCCGGCGGGGAGCCGGCGGCGATGATTCTGCTTGATGCCGTTATCCGGCTCCTGCCTGACGCTATAGGCAATATGGAAACTCATGACGAGGAAAGTTTCACCCGCCATTTGCTGGAATACCCCCATTACACCCGCCCTGCCGAATGGGAAGGGCCGGAAGGCATTATTCGTAAGGTTCCAGAAGTACTTACCTCTGGCCACCACGCCAAGGTAGAGGCCTGGCGGCGGGCGGAATCGGAGAAACTGACCGCGGAGCGTCGCCCCGACCTCTTTGCCAAATACCTCGCGCTTTCAAAGAAAAGCGAATAAAATATTGAAATAAGTTGACGTTTTCTGTATGAATCTCGCCCATCACTGCAGACTCACGGGTCTGTGGGCCATTCGGTAATAACAAAAGGTGAACCGCCGGCGCGCGCCGTTTATAAAATGCGTGTCCGAACTTGACGGGTTCCGACAAACGAAAAAGGCTAAAGACCATGAACGACCTTCAGAAATTTGAACAGGCGCAGCTGGAAAAACAGCAAGCGACCATGAAAAAAATTCCGGAATTCCAGCCCGGCGACAGCGTGCGCGTCAACGTCAAAATCGTTGAGAACACCGGCAAAGAAATCCGCCACCGTATTCAGGCTTTCGAAGGCGTTTGCATCGCCCGCGGCGGCAAAGGCATCCAGCAGGCTTTCACCGTGCGCAAGATCAGCTACGGCGAAGGCGTCGAGCGTGTCTTCCCGCTGTTCAGCCCCAGCATCGAGAGCATCGAACTCGTCCGCCGCGGCTCCGTTCGCCGCGGTAAACTGTATTACCTGCGCGATCGCAGCGGCAAATCTGCCCGCATCGCCGAACGCGAGCGCGACACGGAAACCACTGCCGAAGCGGCTCCCGTTGAGAAAGCTGTCGAGAAAAAGGCCGTTGGCGCCTGATCTTTGGCAGATCACCGATACAAAAAAGCCCCGCTTCACCGCGGGGTTTTTTTATGCCGCCGCCTTGCACCCGCTTTACAGTTGAGTGCGCTGCGGCGCCGCCCTATGATAAAGCCCTTATTGTTTTCAGATGGGATTTGCGTCTATGGATTTTCTTTTTGATGATTTTGCCTTTCTCGGCGCGCTCAGACAGGCGCAGTATCTTTTGGTCGGGTCGGTCTTTACAATCGCCGCGCTGGCACTGCTTTGCCGCGAAGCGGTCTGGCGGCTGCGCGCAGAGCGCGTGCAAGCGGTCATCGCCGGCGTACGTGGCCGCGGCCGCGTTTATTATACGGCCTATGATTTTGTGACCAAGGACGGGCTTGCCTGCCGTGCAACCGCGCGCACCGGCTCCAGCCTGACCGGCGGGCGCGAAACCGGCAAAGCCGTCGATCTGCTTTATTTCCCGCATGATCCGCTTTATGTCCGCACCAGCGGTTTTTTGACGCTGTTTCTGGCGCTGGGCTGTCTGGTCATCGGCGGGCTGTTTTTGCAGGCGGCGGTTGAACAACCGCACAAACTGCTTTATGCCGCAGGTCTTGTGCCACTGCTGGCGGTACTGTGGTTCTGGCGCAATACGCGCGCACTGACAGCCGCGGAAAAACAGCGCCTGACCGAAACGCACCGCGCGCGCGATGAGCGGCTGGGGCCCGTCACCCCCATGGAAACGCTCCTTGACCAAACGCCGCCTGCGCCATGGACGCCCGTACCTGCTTTTTTGCCGCATCTGATGTATGTTGCCGCCGCCGTGCTGGCCGGTTATGCGGGGATGATGATGCTGAACACCGGCGATGCGCATAAAGCAGGCATATCCTGCGCCGCCGCCGCCGTGCTGCTCTGGCTGGCGGGGATGGCGCAGCGTGACCGCAAACGCTGGGAAAAACATTTCGGCAATAACAGCGCCGCCAAATAAAGCCGCGCCGCCGCTGTTGACCCTGCCAGCGGCGAAGGCTTATGCTTGAGCTCTGTCAAAGGATCAGGTCATGCCGGACACATTCAGTACCTATACAAAAATCATTGCCGCGCATACCGTCCACCGCGAAGACGGCGGCGAGGTGATTATCTATGCCGACCGCCATATCATCCACCCCGAAACCAGCGCACAGGCCTTTGACGGCCTGCGCCTTGCCCACCGCGATGTGCGCAGACCCGAAGCCACCTTTTCTCCGCATGCCGATGTACCGGCGGGCGATCCGGTGCGGGCAAAGCTTCTCGACACGCTTGATGCCAATGCACACGAATATCATCTTGCCCGTTTTGAAACGGGCGAGCTGGAAGAAGGCATCCTCCAGCCCGGCATGGTTGTCTGCGGCCACCGCAGCGATATCGCGCGTTTTGGCGCGATTGGCGCGGTATGTTTTTTCACAGATGCCGGAGCCTGCGAGCACCTGCTGGCCACACAAACCCTGCGCCTGACGCTACCGCCCGTCCTGTGCGTCACACTACCGCAAGGTGCCGCGGCCTTGAGCGCCGAAAATATTCTGGCGCTGCTGGTCACGCAGGCGGGCCTGCCCGCGCTGCGCAGCCATGTGCTGGAGCTTGCAGGGGAAGCCATCACAGCGATGGATATTGAAGCGCGCCTGCGGCTTTGCACCGTGCTATCGGGTGTGGCAGCCCTCGGCACCGTTATGGCGCCTGACGACAAGGCCGCAGAATGGCTGAAAGGCCGCAGCCATGCGCCCTCCGGCCGCGACTGGCCTTTTGCCTGTGAATACTGGGAAACATTGGGTGCGGATAAAGATGCCGCCTATGACGCCGCCGTGACGCTGACATTGCCGCAGGAAAGGAGCGCCTGAGCATGGAAAAGTTTACCGCCATCAAAGGCATCGCCGCCCCGCTGCCTGAAAACCAGATCGATGCCGATGCGCTGCTGCCCAAAGACGCCCTGCTCACCTTGCGCCGCGCCGGGCTGGGCAAGTTCCTCTTTGCCGCCAAGCGCTACCAGCCGGATGGGCGCGAAGACCCCGCTTTTATCCTCAACCAGCCTGCCTGGCGCAAATCGGCTATTTTGGTGACAGGCGCGCATTTTGGCCATGGCGTCACGGGCGATCATCTTTTCTGGGCGCTGGTCGATTTCGGCATTCGCGCTATCATATCACCGCAGTTTGACGGCGATTTTCGCGCGGGCTGCTACCGCCACGGCCTTTTGCCGGTGGAGCTGCCCGAAGACGCCACGCGCCTATTACTTGCCGCCGCTGCCGATAAAAAACTTTTCACCATCGATCTTGAAAAGAAAAGCGTCAGCATCGAAGACGGCACGCAGTATCGATTTGAAACCCCTGCGTTTGAACGCCATTGCCTATTGAGCGGTCTTGACGCTGCCAGATTGACGCTGGAACACGAAGACGCCATCGACCATTTTGAGAAACAGTACAGAAAGGAGATGTTCTGGCTCTACGCCTGACCGACGCACCCCGAACAAGATCATGCCCCACCACAGCCACACGCCGCCCCCCTCTCAGCACCAGCAGCCTTTCCCGCTGGCAACCGCGCTACGCGCCTGCCTTAAAACCTATGACCGCCAGACCCTGCGCGCCGATCTTGTTGCGGGGCTGATTGTTTCGCTGATCGCGCTGCCGCTTGCCATGGCGCTGTCGATTGCGGTTGGCCTACCACCCGAACACGGTATTTATACAGCGATCGTCGCGGGGATTGTGGCGGCGCTCTTTGGCGGCTCTGCCGCGCAGGTCAGCGGGCCGACGGCGGCCTTTGTCGTCATCGTCGCACCGATTGTGGCCAAATACGGTCTGCACGGATTGATCTGGTGCCAGATCATGGCGGGGATTGTTCTGATCATCCTCGGCATGCTGCGGCTTGGCAAGTTTGTCAATTATGTACCCTATCCCGTGGTGACGGGTTTTACGGCAGGGATTGCCGTGACGATTGCGACGCTGGCGCTGAATGATTTTTTCGGCCTCGGCATCGCACAGCTGGACGGGCATTACATCGACAAAGTCCAAACCATTATCGCGCATCTGCCGCAACTGCGCGCGGGTGACTTTCTAGTCGGTGTCGTCACACTGGCCGGGCTTATTTTTGCCCCGCGTTTCACGCCTAAAATTCCGGCGGCTGTGGCAGGCATGACGCTGGGGTTTGCGGCAGCATGGTTTTTGCAGCAATCCGGCATATCGGTTGATACGCTGTTTTCACGTTTCAGCTATACCGCCGCAGACGGCTTGTTGCAGCAGGGTATTCCGCCCTACGCGCCCAAGCTGCATATGCCGGGCGGCAGCGGACTTTTCGCGCTGCCCGATTACGCCGAATTCAAAAGCCTTTTGATGCCTGCGCTGGTGATTGCCGCGCTGGCGGCGCTTGAATCGCTGCTGTCCGCCACCGTTGCCGATGGGCTTGCCCGCACGCGCCACGACCCGAATGCGGAGCTGAACGGCATCGGCCTTGCGAATATTTTCTCCGGCCTTGCCGCAGGTATTCCGGCGACCGGTGCCATTGCCCGCACCGCCGCCAATATTCAGGCGGGCGGCAAGACACCGCTGGCCAGTGTTTTTCATGCGCTGTTTTTACTTTTGTATGTGCTGACGCTTGCGCCCTATATCAGCCATATTCCGATGGCATCGCTGGCGGCCTTGCTGCTGGGCGTGGCCTGGCGGATGTCGCATGCGCCGCAGTGCCTGATGATCCTGAAGCTGGCGCCGCGTAGCGACAGCGTCGTTTTGCTGACCTGTTTCCTGCTGACGGTTTTTGTCGATATGGTGGCGGGCATTACGGTGGGCATGGTCATGGCGTCGCTTTTGTTTATGCGGCGCATCGCCACCCTGACGGATATCAGCTTGCACACGGCAGAGACTGACGACAGCGTACCCGAAAACGTGCTGGTTTACCGCATCGACGGGCCGCTGTTTTTTGGCACCATCGGCAAGACGCTGGAAAGCAGCATTGCCACACCGGCGGAGACCGAAAAGAAAATCGTCATCGACCTGACACATGTGCCGATGATCGACATGACCGGCATGATGGCGATGACGGTGTTTTTGGTCAGTCTGGTGCGCGGCGGGCGCGATGTAGTGATCTGCGGCAAGGCGCATGTGACAGACAAAGTCCTGCTGAAGCTGCACGGCAGCACCGCCGAGGGGCATGTGCGCAGCGTCCACAGGCTGAGAGACGCTTACAAATAGATCTTATTTTTCAGAATAGTCGTCCCGTACCCTTGGCGTGGTGGCTATGCTTTGTTAGTCTGGGCTCCGCCCTTTTTTACGGAGAATCAGATGACCGACCGCAAGCCCTATGACGTCGTGGCCTTGAGCGCGCTTTGCGTGGACATCCAATCTGCCGTCCCCGAAAGCGAAATTGCCCGCCACGGCCTGAAAAAAGGGCTGACCAATCTGGTTTCCGCCGAAACGATTCACGCGATTGATCTCAGCGATGACGCGCTGAAAACACCCGGCAGCCCCGGCGGCAACGTTGCAGGCGGCATTGCGCTGCGTGGCGGCAATGTGGCACTGATCGGCAAGATTGCAAATGACAATGCCGGATTATTTTTGACCGAGCGTTTGCAAAATCACGGCGTTACTTTTACGCCCGTCATCAGCACCAATCCGCAGACGGCCACCAATGCCGTGATGGTTTTGACCACGCCCGACCGTGAGCGCAGTTTTGCCTTTGCCAGCGGCGCGGCCTACGAGCTTGCACCCGAAGACATCGATGAAAACCTGATTGCACAGGCAAAAATCACCTATCTGGATTCATACCTCTGGCTCAGCCAGAGCGGGCAGGATGCAGTGCATCACGCCGCCGCACTGGCAAAACAATCCGGCGGCAAAGTCGCCATGGCGCTGAACGATGCCGCGCTGGTTGCCAAGAACCAGGAAAAATATCTGGCGCTGGCCACGGCGCATGCCGATATTCTGGTCGGCGACCGAAAAGAATTTATGGCGCTCTTTGGCGTCTCGACCTTTGAAGAAGCCGCCGCGAAGATCCTGCAGCACGGTTTTACCGCCGCCATCACCGCAGGCGCGAAAGGCGCCGATGTCATCGAAAACGGCGTTATCACACATGTACCTGCACGCAAGATCGACAATCTGGTCGATACCAACGGCGCAGGTGACCAGTTTGCCGCCGGTTTTATCTATGGTCTGGCGCGCGGCAAATCGGCACCCGACAGTGCGGCGCAGGGCGCGCTTTGGGCATCGGACGTCATCCAGCACCGCGGTGCGGAACCGCAAGTTGGTAAAAACGCGCGTCCGGCCGCAATTTTCCCGCCGCCCACACCACCTTCGATGCCATAATGCACCTCCGCGGCATAGCCTGAGCCCACCGGCGCAGCACGTACGCGTCGTTAACGGGATTTAATAGGTTTCGGGTTTAGATTTTGCTATGATTTCAGCGCTATCGCTTTCAAATGGGGGGACGCTTTGCCTGTTCTTAAAAAGTTTTTTTACGCGCTTTGTCTTTTTACCGGCCTGATGCTTTTCATGGCGCCGCTGCATGCGGAGAGCAAAAAGGACGACGACGTTAAACCCCTCGCCTATGTGCTGCAAGTCAAGGGCGTTGTCAGCCCTGCCATGCGCGATCTGGTCAGCCGCCACCTTATCTACGCCAGCGAACGCGGCGCGAATATTATGATCTTGCAACTGCATACGCCCGGCGGGCTTTACAACAGTATGCAGGAAATCATTCAGGATATCCTCGACTCTTCCGTCCCCGTTGCCACCTATGTCGCGCCTGCCGGATCGCATGCGGCCAGCGCGGGCACATATATTCTGTATGCCAGTCATATCGCGGCGATGGCACCCAGCACCAACCTTGGCGCGGCAACCCCCGTACAAATGAACGACAGCGGCCCGCAGAAACAGCAAGACAAAGACGTCCCCACCCAAGGCTCGCCTATGGACCAGAAAATGGTCAATGACGCATCGGCCTATATCCGCAGCCTCGCCGAGATGCGCGGCCGCAACGCCGAATGGGCGGAGCGCGCTGTACGCAGCGCCGAGAGCCTGACAGCGACCGAAGCGCTGAGCAAAAAAGTCATCGACATCATCGCCGACGACATCCCCACCCTGCTCGACCAGATGGACGGGCGGACGGTGAAGATGAAAGAAGGCAAGACGATGAAACTGAAAACCCGCGGCGCCGTGGTTGAAACGGTTGTGCCGGACTGGCGCCACAAACTGCTGGAAGTCATCACCCACCCCAACGTCGCGCTGCTTTTGATGTCGCTGGGCTTTTACGGACTGGTTTATGAATTCGCCAATCCGGGGGCGCTTTTGCCTGGTATTGTCGGGGCGATCTGTCTGCTGCTCGGCCTTTTCGCGCTCAATATTTTGCCGATCAACTATGCCGGTCTGGCGCTGATCTTTATCGGCCTTGCGCTGATGGCGGGGGAGGCGCTCACGCCCTCTTTCGGCATCATGGGCATTGGCGGAGCGGTCGCGTTCTTTGCCGGCGCGATGATGCTGATTGATAGCGACACGCCGGATTACGGCGTCGATATTCTTGTCGCAGGCAGCATCACCTTTGTCAGCGTCGCGTTTCTTTCCATCATCCTCGCCTTTGTGCTCAAGGCACAGCGCCGCCCCAAAACGACCGGCGTGGAAGAATTAACCACCGCCATCGGCGAAATCATGTCATGGTCGCAAGGTCAGGGACAAGTCCGTGTCACGGGCGAAGTCTGGAAAGCTATTTCCAGCGGCGAAGCCATCTTGCAAAAGGGTGACAAGGTTCGCATTCTTGCCATCGACGGCCTCACCCTTACGGTCGAGGAACACAAGGAATAAGCGCAGCCGCCGCAGATTTGCGGCACGCTTCGCAACCCAACAACTGCTTATTTATCTATCTCTCTACGAAAGGATTACTTTATGGTCGGCATCGGTTTTCTTGGCTTTATTCTTCTTATCGGCATGGTCTTCCTTGGCTATGCCTTCCGCGTCCTGCGTGAATATGAACGCGGCGTTGTTTATACCCTTGGCCGCTTCACCGGCGTCAAAGGCCCCGGTCTTATCATCCTGATCCCCGGTATCCAGACCATGGTACGCGTCGATATGCGTGTACGCACCATCGACGTACCCAGCCAGGACGTCATTTCCAAAGACAACATTTCTGTCAAGGTTAACGCGGTTGTTTATTTCCGTGTCGTCTCGCCCGATAATGCGATCAACAAAGTCACCGACTTTATGCGCGCAACGTCGGAGCTGGCGCAGACAACGCTGCGCTCCGTCCTCGGCAAGCACGAGTTGGATGAAATGCTGTCCGAACGCGACAAGCTCAGCGCCGACATCCGCGAAATCCTCGATGGTCTGACTGACCAGTGGGGCATCAAGGTTGCCAACGTCGAGCTGAAACATATCGATATCGCCGAAAGCATGATCCGCGCGATTGCCCGTCAGGCCGAGGCAGAGCGTGAACGCCGCGCGAAAATCATCAGCGCGGAAGGTGAAATGCAGGCCGCCGGCAAACTGGTCGAGGCCTCGCGTCTGCTCGCAACAGAACCCGGCGCGATGCAACTGCGCTATCTCTCCGCCTTCCAGGAGATCGCCAACGACAAGACCAGCACGATTGTGCTGCCCTTGCCGCTGGATCTACTGAAGCGCTTCACCAGCTAAGACGGCTCTTTTGCCGCGGCACCGGCAAAAACGCTTTAAATGATTGTTTTCAATTGACTAAATTACCCTTGATACGGAAACGTATTAAGGGTAATTTGTTGCACCGTATCCGCCCCGTGCGGGTACATCAGGCGCGGCGGGACTATTTGCCCACCGCCTTGCGACAAGGGCCGCCGCACGCCCCTGCGGGTCTCCCCTGCAAAACAAAGCCCCCAACCACGGGGCTTCGGCAAAAACAGACGTCTAAGATGCGGAGGGGTGGCCGAGTGGTTGAAGGCGCTCGCCTGGAAAGCGAGTAAACTGTAACAGGTTTCGTGAGTTCGAATCTCATCCCCTCCGCCACTTAGTCTAAGCGGTTGATTTTAAACATAAAAATGACGATTTTAGCCCGCTTTTAGCGGGCTTTCTGACTCTATCCTTAGCAACCGGACCGCTGAGAACGCTGCCGGTTCGGGCTTTCTCACCGCCGTTCTCAGATTTCAATTTTGCCAGTCCGGTTAGATTCTCGCATGTCCGGTTAGCGGGCAGAGGAGTGCTCGGGTATTGAGTCTATCGCTAACTTTTCTCAACCCCAAGGTCACCTTCAAAAAACCCCGCTAAATCGCGGGTTCTCGCGTTTGAATACTACAAAATAATCGAACAGGACTCTTGAGTATGAATGACTGTTTGCCCGCCATTTATTCTGCCCGAAGCGGCAACCTTGAGAAATATTGGCGCATATGCCCGCTAATTGGCGGGTATGAGCGCTTTTGTATTTTTAACCGGACACTTGAGAAACAGCCTATTTCATCTCGCATCTCTGAATTCTCTCAGAATGCCAAAAGGCCAGTCCGGTTCGAACTGGCCGAAAAAATCGCGATTCATACTTTTATTATTAAATAATAGTGAGGCTGTTAGTGATAAGACGGCGCACATGGCGCTCATCTGTACCTTCGCGCGCGGCAATATCACGCATGGACATCCCAGCAAAATGCTCATCCCGCCAGATAGTGCCTTTAACCAAAGCTTTGAGCTGTGGCACTGGAAGATCCAGCGGGTCACGGATCGGTGCATTATTGGGAATAACAAAACTCCGACCTGATTGTATTGGCTCGAATGGCACTTCTATCTCTGTGCCCGAAAGGGTGACTCTTAACTTACCAGGATAAACTGTAACTCGGATGATATCAGGGGTTGGCTGATCCGCTGTCAGTTCCGACAAATGAGTCTGCACAGAATCATCAACTAGCGTTTCTATATCCTGCGCAGCAATGCGGCCGACAACACCATAAGGCATAGGTCTCGCCTGTAAAAGTGCCTGACTCGTGTAATAGCGGTATTGCTTTGCGCCCTTGCTCGTAAAAACAGGACTATAAACATTCCCCTCACAGTCAAACAGCTTTCCTAGAAATTCTTTTTGACGCAAATTGATGCATGCGTACATTCACCCCCACCCCCCCTCCCAAAATGGTAAAGAATCTCATTACTCACCGAGACCCGCCCACACAACCTAAAGTGCGCAGACTTCATTTGGTTTCCCAAGATTGATTTTACGCGCCCGTTTTTTCTGCTATTTTTTGTATATGAAATAATCTCTTTCCAGCACCATCTCATTTCCGGACGTTCTTCGATCATGATATTCAAGGCACTGGCTCCTTTGTGCATAGCTTTATCCTTGGTGATCTGGGATACGGCGGCCTATGCGCAAGATTTTGTTTTTGTCCGCGCCGGTGACCCTGAGCGTGCTTTCCGCCAGAATGACGCCCTTGTCATCGAAGTACCGCCACATATCAGCGCGGACGATCTTGCATCGCATTTTCTTGAACTTGATGGTGTTGATATCACCCAGCGCGTAACCCTTGAGGGCGCGCGGGTTGTTTTTTATCCTGCTTCACCCTATGGCACGGGACAACATGTGCTTCGTCTGGTCCGTCTCGGCAAGAACAACAAGCTGGTCGAAATCAACCGCTGGCACTTTATCGTCGGCGATGCCACCGAAGCGGCGGCTGCCGCAACCCTGCGCGGTCAAATGGACGCGACGTATAGCGCGCGTGTCTTTGACAATATCGATAGCGACCTGTCAGAAGGGGATATTCAAAATTTCATGGCGCAAGGACAGCTTGACGCGGCCCTCGATCAGGCGGGCTGGCGGCTTGGTTTGCGCGGAAATGGGCTGTTAAATAGCGAGGACGATCTTAACCCAGCTGGCGCCGCTGCGGAAGTCGGCGAGTTTTTGCTGACGGCGGAGAAAGACATCGGCGCCGTGCGAACAGCTGCACGGCTGGGAAATCATGATATTGGCGCAAGCAATCTTTTGATAGACCAGTTCTATCGCCGCGGCTTTTCAGTCGGCGCCGATATCGCACAGGGACGGGCGCAGGTCACGGGCTTTGCGATGAACCCCGCGGCGGCAACGGGTAATCGGAACATGTTTGGCATCGATGACAGCGGGCAATTGGCACGCGGCGCGCATATGCGGATACGCCCGCTTCAAAGCCTTGGCGATCGGCTCGAGATTGAAAGCACCGTCTATAGCGGCAAGGGCGGTATCGACGGCAGCGGTGTCGGCGGAAACCCCGCCATATCCTACCGCGGCAACGGTTTTCAGATCGGCGGCGCGGCAGAGATTTTGAAAGACCGGCTTGCACTTCGTACGCAATACGCCAGCGCCGATTATGATGGCGACGGAGCGGGTGCAGAGCCGGAGCGGCGCGGTGAGGCCTACGGCATCTCCTTTTCGTTTACACCCTTTGTACCGCCGGCAGATTCTGGCACCACGCATCTGGACTGGACGATTGAGCCGGGGTATTACCGCGCAGGCAGTTTTTACCGCTCCATGCTGAACGCAGGGGCCGAAAGCGACCGCGAGCTGTGGAGCGTGAAGAGCCGTCTGGGATATGGCGCCCTGACGCTTGACGGCGAGGTTTCATGGGCGACAGACAATGTCAGCGACAATCCGGACTTGCCGCACGACCGCAGCATGCAGGCTTGGGCGCAGGGTAGTTATACCCTCGCGCCAGAGACATGGGGTACGCCCGTTCTTTTCTTTGGCGCGGCCCTGTCGGATGATGAACGCCAAAAAACCCCGGCAGGGTTTGGCGGCGACGGACTTGACCGCACAACGTCATCGCTGAACGGCGGCCTGGCACTCAGCTTTGAGAAAACCAGCTGGTCTTTTAATCATACCTATAGCGCACTCAACGACCGCGAGGACAGCGCCGCCGAATACCGTTCGCACTATACAGATTTCTCGGCTGAATACAGGTTTAACAGTCGGCTGACGCTACGGCCCGGCGTACAGATGGAGTTCCTGCGTGATGATACGCAAGGAAGCAGCACAAATACCCACGGCAGTTTCGGCCTGCAAAGCGAGATTATAGAGGGCAAGCTGTGGAACAATACAAACTATTCGATGCAGGTTGCAGGCGGTAAGTCATCACAAGGCAGGCTTTATAACGCCGAAACAGAGTTTAACTGGGTACTGAAGCCTGCCGAGAACAATAGCCCCGGCTACGCTGTTGCCTTTTCCGGCCTTTATACCAACAATACCGGAACGCGTGACGCTTTCGACCGTGAAGACGAGGAGCTGCGCCTTTTTGCGCGCTTAAAGCTGGCCGCGCCGTTCTCGCGCTGAAACAGCGAGAGCAGAATTTAGAAGGATATAAAGATGATAGGTGCTCGTTTCGCTCTTCTTGCTGCTCTCGGACTGGCGGCGATGCTCGGCGCAGACCCTGCGGCCGCCGCAATTACGTCTGCGCGCGCAACGCCTGGCGTACAGACCGTTCCGGGTGACCGGAGCGTGGGTATCAGCATCACTTATAGCATCCGCATCACCGGCGGCGCTGGCAGCTTTACGGTCGACGCCGACGACGGCGCTTTTTATATCGGCGTGCCGCCCGGTGTGGTTGCGGCCGTCGTGCCGCCAGGATTAACGCGCACCATCAATTCTGCGGTTGCGCGGCCCTTTTACAACTTTACTTTTACCGAGCGTCTTAATGTGCCCTTGGACATTATTCGACAAGCGATTGCAGCACGGCAACCTCTTTATTATCGCCGCGAATTTACGGATGACGGGTTTATCTCGTCCACGCCCGTCGACGTCCGTATCAATATTGGCGGCGGCATCGCCGGACGCCTGACGGTGAGCCGTATGCGCCTGATGTTGGAAGGCGGTCAAACCGTTTGTTCTGCCGCCGCAGGTGACGACATCACAGCAGAGGCCTATATCGAAACAGAAGGCAGCGGCCTGCTTCGGGGGACGTGGGAAATGCGGGAGACGCTACCTGATGGAAATTTTCGCACCCTCAAGACCGTACAGATACCCGTTACCGCCGGTCGAAACGTGACAGTGAAAAGCCCGCGGTTGCCACTTTCGGGCGCAGGGCGCGTTGACTTCCGCTTTACGGTTACCGAGCCTCCGCCTGCCTTTGCCGCACCGATTGTGACCTGCCTTGTCGCCGGACGTCATCCGCTGCTTCAGCCCGATGTGCCTGCGGGCGTTCCGGTAAAAGTGCTCGCGCCGAAATCTTTCATGCCGCTTGACCGCAATACGCAAGTCGTTTGGCAACCAAAGGAGGGCGCGAAAGCCTATCGTATCGAGGTATTGGCCGAAGAGCGTGGACAGCCCATCGCCGCGCAAGAAATGAAAGCCGAGGACACTTCCGGAAAGCTATCCCCTCTCGCCCTTGAAAAACTTGACCCGAAACGCCGCTATAAAATTCGTGTACTGGCGCAATAGATATTACGCAGCAGTCATAACAACAGGCGGCCCTCTGAAAACGGGGACCGCCTGTTTTGATATGGCTCTCTTGTTAAGCACGGCGCTCTCTCAAGGTTTATAGTGAGATGGCGCGCGGGCCGGCGCATCTTCTGCTTCCTCTGTATCACGGCCCGGGATATCACGCGATGCTGGCATGGGAGACGGGCTCAAGGATCGCCCGCCTACCGCGCCTGGCGCGCGAACTTTTCCTGCATCCTGCGGCGCCGTATTACCGCGGCCCGCGCCAATACCCGTGCCCGCACGCGGCGTAACGCCGCCACTGCCCAGACCGCCGCCTTGCAGTTTGATGTCCGCAGGCTTGGGGGCTTTCATGTCATTGGCGGGCGTCCCGCCTGCACGGCCAGAGAGGCTCTCCATCGCACGCTCACAGCATGGCGCAGTAACCCAGCCATTGGCGCTTAATTTCTTGTTGCAGGCCGTTTGACCGTGGCGCCCGAGATCTTTCACGCATTGCTTCAGCGCGGCTTCAGTTTTGCACACAAGCCGGAAGGCATCTTCTTGCCTGCCGCTCGGCCCCTGGGCTGCGGCGCAGCCGCCCTTGGCATTCGCCAGCGCTTTTGCCGCAAGGGCAAGGTCTTCGGCACTGCGCTCTGCGGGGTTATAGGGGCGCGCCTTTCCGGCGGCCTCACTACCGAAAACCGAAATGTCGCAGCAGGGCGCAGAAACAAAACCCGATGCAGAGGGCGTACATTCGCCAGGGAATTTTTTCTTGCAGGCGTCAGAAGCTACGCCATTCACGCAATTCACAATACGCGGGTCATAGCTAAGCCCTTTGAGCATGCCGCCCGTCGCGCAGCTCCCGCTCTTGACGATATTCTGGCCTTTGACAAAACCTTGGACGTCTTTCACGCCAGCTACGCCCGCAAGATCGCTCTCGTCGAAGCGGCAGCACAGGCTTTTGGATACGCCACCGGGATGCTTCTCGGTCGACGCGCAGTCTGGCGGCAGCGTGCCTTTATAGCCCTGCAGACAGCGCTGATAAATCGGCTTCGTCATACAAACGATTGCCAGAGGATCCGCTTTGGTCGCCTTGCAGAAAGGACCGCCGCTGCTGGCGGCCATCTCCTGCGCAAACTTTCCGGTCCATGCGGTTGTTGCATCCATGCCGCTGCCCAGCTGGCAGCAAGGACGCTGCATGCTGTTATCGGCAGCCTTTAGGCAAGTGTCACTGAGCTCGGCAAAGCAACCGGCAATA
>JAUXOC010000105.1 GCA_030682495.1 Alphaproteobacteria bacterium
GGCCGACAGCGACAACAACAACCGCCTGACCGGCGCCGAAATCCGCGCCGCAAGCGAAAGCCTGATGCTCTTTGCAGAAATGGGCGCGCAAACCACGCTGGATGCCGCCGCCATCAGCAAAATTAAAGAGCGCGCCAAAAACGAGGGCGACAAAATCGCCGCCGACCTGATGGCGCGCTATGACGCCAATAAATCGGGCGATCTGGATTACAACGAAATCGTCGAAAACTTCACACCGCCCGCCCTGCCCGTGATCCGCGAAATGGCGGAAAAAGCCGGCAGCCTGCTGCCCGCCCTGCGCGTTGCCGCCACCGCCCTGCCGCGCGACACACAAGAGGCCGCCAGCGATAAATCCGAGCCCGCGCCTGCCTCCAAGACAATCAACAAACGTAAAGATTATTGAGAATGAGATACAGATGAGAAAATTGCCCTCATCACCAAAAATCAAAAAAGCGCATGTGCTTTACTTTCTTGCCTGCATGCTCGCTTTTTGGACCTTTCACACCGTTCAGAAAAATGCGCCTGCTTACAAAATGCAGGGCATCATCGAACAAGAGCTGGAAGCCCGCCTCAGAATCGCTGAAAAAGATGATAGAATTCCCCTGCGTACCATCGGCGGCATCGAATGGGATTGGGTTTGCGGTATAGGTATATACACGGACGGCCTGAAGTCGATGAAAAGATTTTTCTACATGAGAAATGAAAAATACGATCTTTCAAGCTTTTCCGTCGCCAATGAAAATTTGTTGGATAACCAATACGGCCTGACATTTCTGAGTTTTGATAAAAAAATGTTGGTGACGATAGCGACTGAATACCGTCTTCAGCACACGTCGTCAGATCCGCGCGTTAAGCCGACAGGCTGCGTAAAAGGGCCTCAATCTGCGCTGACGGGTATCAGGCGCAAAAACGACAAGATCACCCACGCTTCGCTGTTGAAAATAGTGAAAGAATAGCCGCTTCTATTCCTGCGCACCCGCTGCACGTTTCAGGCGGTCGTTGATGGCAAGCCCCAGACCGGTATCGGGAATATTCATGACGGCAATCGCGTTTGCGCCGCTGGCATCCAGTGCGTGCAGCATGGCGAAAACATTCGCGGCGGCTTCGTTGAGGTCGCCGGTCTCGCTGAGGTTCATCAGCCGCTCCGGCGGCAATTTCTGTTTGGCAAACCCGCCGCCCTGCATCCCCATAAATTTGAGCGCACCGAAGGCCAGCAGCGCCTCCCCCTCCCGCACATCCACCGCGTGCAGACGCAGCGGTGTTTTAGGGGCGTAATGCTTCAGCAATTGCCCGGGTGATTTTGGCGCGTCATTGACCGCTTCGGTTTCAACCTGCACCTCGCCGAGATGCATTTCCAGCTCATCCAGCGTGACGCCACCCGGCCGCAGCAAAACCGGCACAGGGCCCGATAGATCAACCACGGTTGATTCAAGACCTACCTGCGCTTTGCCGCCCGCCAAAATCATACCCGCCTTCTCGCCAAGGCTCTGCACCACATGCTGCGGCGTTGTGGGGCTGAGCGTGCCGGAGGCATTGGCGCTGGGCGCGGCGATAGGACACCCCAGCGCCGCGATCAGCTGCCGCGCCACCGGATGCGCGGGACAGCGCACCGCCAGCGTCGGCAAACCCGCGCTGCACAGCAGCGAAATGTTGCAATCTGGCCGCCGCGGCAAAATCAGCGTCAGCGGCCCCGGCCAGAACAATTCGGCCAAAAGCCGCGCGCGGATATCAAAATCGACGATCTTTTCCGCCTCTGCACGACTGCCGACATGGACGATGACGGGGTTGAAACTCGGGCGACCCTTGGCTTCAAAAATCGCGGCGACAGCGCGGTCGTTCGTCGCATCCGCGCCCAGTCCATAGACGGTTTCGGTCGGCAAGGCCACCAGCCCGCCGCCGCGCAGACGCTCTGCGGCGGCCGCAACATTTTCTGCCGTTGCCTGTACGATCAGCGTCATGCCGTGCCTGCCCTCGCGCGCGAAGGTTCGTGCAGAACGCCGCCGGACATCTCGCGCGGGGCGGCGGTGGTGCCGGGGAAGCTGATCGGCAGGCCGCGCAGACTGCGCACCGCCATATAGGCAAAGGCCTCCGCCTCGATCGCATCGCCGTCAAAGCCGATATCTTCAATCGGGTTCACGGGCACGCCAAGCCCCTGCTGCAATCCTTGCATGATGGCGGCATTCAAACGCCCGCCGCCGGAGACAATCCAGCGCAGCGGCTTTTGCGGCAGATGCTCGGCTGCGTGCAGAATACCACGCACCGTAAAGGCTGTCAGCGTCGCTGCGCCGTCTTCGGTCGAAAGATTCTGCCAGACGTTTGATACGAAATCATTCCGGTCGAGGGATTTTGGCGGCGGCGCAGCAAAGAACGCATGCGACATCATTTGCGCAAGGACAGCTTCATCGGCATTACCCGTAGCCGCCGTCTCTCCGTTGCTGTCGAATTTTTTACCCGTCTTGGCCAGCATCCAGTCATCGATCAGCGCATTGCCCGCGCCGGTATCAAACGCGATCACTTCGCCCGCCGCACCGATATAGGTCAGGTTCGCCACGCCGCCGATATTCAAAAAGCAGCACGGCTTGCCCAGCTGTGCCGAGAGCGCGCGGTGATAGACAGGCGCCAAAGGTGCGCCCTGCCCGCCCGCCGCAACATCATTGCTGCGGAAATCGTTGACGACGCGAATGCCCGTCATCTGCGCCAGCAGCGCCCCGTCACCTAGCTGGCAGGTATAGCCGCGCGCAGGGTCATGCGCGATGGTTTGACCATGAAAACCAATTAAATCAACAGGGGAACTCTTATGCGCGGCCATCAGTTTGCCAATCGCCTGCGCATGCGCTTCTGTCAGTTCCCGCTCGACCGCGGCGGCGTCTCCGCGACGTCCTGCGGGCAGATTGAGACAGCTGCGGATACGTGCGCGCAGGCCTTCGTCATAGGGAACCGACATAAACCCTTCCCGCACGATCTGGCTTTCGCCATCTGTTGTCAGCAAGGCCGCATCGATTCCATCAAGGGATGTGCCGCTCATCAGGCCGATCACACGGTAGGAAGGCATATTTTGGCTCCTTTTGGCATATTGCCGCAATACAGCAAATATCCTATGATAACCTGCCTTTGAAAGGCAAGAAAGAGGCTCCCATGAAAAACACCATCGCTTTTCTGTTTCTGACCGCCGCCATCGCTCTGCCGTCCATGCACGCGCTGGCGACCGCCCCCGAACGCACCGCCGGTGAAAATGCGCAGCCCGCACAGGCCGCCTACGATACGCAAAATCTGGCCGGCTTCACGATGAAAGAGCGTCAGGCGATCTATGATTATTACGATTTGCCGCCTTTCCAGCGCGACATCCGCGAGGATATCCGCTTCAGAACCCATGCGGGCCCTGACTCGCTGGTCAACAGTCGTCTATCCCCCGGTGTGCCGCGCAACGAGTTGCCCGTCCGTCTGGCGCGCAAGCTGAACCCGCCGAAATCCGGCACAAAGATTGTCGCGATTGACGCCGATCTTGTCATGCTGGATCTGGGCAGCTTGCAAATTGTCGACGTTGTGCCGAATGTCATCCCGCAATACACGCGATAACCTTAAAGATACTTTTATGACCACAGCCTTGTTCTATGCTCTCAGGCCTGCGCCGGTTCGGGTTTTGCCCGCAGCTGGCGTAGTGCTTGACAAAAGGACAAAGCGCCACATTCTTCAAACTGCACAATAAGGGTAAGACCATGAAAAACATTTTCGCATTTCTATTTTTAACGGCTGTCAGCGTTATTCCTTCGGCCTATGCGCTGGCGGCACCGCAAACTGCTGGCGGCCAAACCTCGACTCAGCGCGTGATCGAGCGGATATTCTCCGAAGCGGAGCGCGCCGTTATCGATGAATATTTCGCCGCACAGGATACAAAAAAATCCGGCCACAATGGCCCCAAGGGTAAAAAAGGCAAAGGCCGTGACGGTCTGCCGCCCGGCCTTGCCAAAAAAGACAAGCTGCCTCCCGGGCTTGCAAAGCAGCTGAAAAAGAACGGCACATTGCCACCCGGTCTGGTGCGCAACGAATTGCCGCTGTCTTTGCAAAACAAGCTGTACCCGCCGCAAAAAGGCACCAAACGCATTCTGGTCGGCCGCGATGCCGTGTTGATCGACACCAAAACGGATCTGATCCTCGACATCATTCACGATGTCGTCCGCGCCAGCACGAGGTAAAAACAAACACCTATGACAGCCGACTTTCTTCACATCATGCAGGAACGCGGATTTCTGCACCAATGCACAGACCTTGATACGCTTGGCAAGCAGCTCGCCGCCGGTACGGTCACCTGTTATACGGGCTATGACGCCACGGCGACGAGCCTGCATGCGGGCAGTCTTTTGTCGATCATGATGATGCGGTGGTTTCAGAAATGCGGCCACCGCCCCATCGTCCTGATGGGCGGCGGCACGACCAAGGTCGGCGACCCGTCAGGCAAGGATGAAAGCCGCAAGATGCTGTCGGATGCGGATATCCAGTCCAACATCAACGGCATCCGCACCGTGTTTGAAAAATTCCTGTCCTTTGGCAGCGGCAAGACCGATGCGGTCATGGTCAATAATGCCGAGTGGCTGGAAAAGCTCAACTACATCGAATTCCTGCGCGATTACGGGCCGCATTTCAGCATCAACCGCATGATGAGCATGGACAGCGTGCGCCTCAGGCTCGAGCGTGAGCAGCCGCTCAGCTTCCTTGAATTCAACTATATGTTGCTACAGGCCTATGATTTTCTGGAGCTTTACAAGAATTACGGCTGCAGCCTGCAATTTGGCGGCTCCGACCAATGGGGCAATATCGTGAACGGCGTAGAGCTGATCCGCCGCGTACTGCACAAGGAAAGCTATGGCCTCACCTGCCCGCTGCTGACCACATCCAGCGGCAAAAAAATGGGCAAGAGCGCAACCGGCGCCGTCTGGCTGAACGATGACCTGTTCACCGCCTATGATTATTACCAATACTGGCGCAATACAGAAGACGCTGACGTTGGCCGTATGCTGAAAATCTATACCGAGCTGCCGATGGACGAGATCGCGCGTCTCGAAACCCTGCGCGGCGGGGAAATCAACGAGGCGAAGAAAATCCTCGCGCTTGAAGCCACGCGCATGTGTCACGGACAGTCCGCTGCCGAAGCAGCCGCCGAAACCGCGCGCAAAACATTTGAAGAAGGCGCGGCCGCCGAAGGCCTGCCGACCATCACCATCCACCGAAAATTACTGGTAGAGGGTGTGCCTGTTTTTGCCCTGTTCAAAGATGCCGGTCTTGCGGCATCCGGCGGAGAAGCCCGCAGGCTGATCGCCGGTGGCGGCGCGCGCCTCAACGACGAAAAAATCGACAACGACCAGCGCATTGTCACAATCGACGATCTGGGCGCGGAAGGCAGCATCAAGCTTTCTGCCGGCAAGAAGAAACACGCGCTGGTGGTGGTGGGCGACTAGCCTCGCCTCAGTTCTCGAAGAAAATTTTGCGCAAAATGCCGGGGGCCAGCACCGACAGCGGGTTGACCGATACCTGCGGCTTGTCCATAGATCCCTTGATCGCATAGGTCGCGGCCAGAATGCCGCCACCACCTCCCGTCAATATCTCGCCGACCAGCGGGATGCCGCTCAGCACGTTATTCACCCCCGAAATCGGGATGATCGTGCCGTTGAGGTCGAGGGTTTTTGCCCAATTATCAATCTCGCCTTCAAAATTCAATCCCAGCGATGCGCCCGATGTGCGCCCGTCGCGCAGACGTATCTGCCGGATGTTTTTCTGCTGCGCAGGCTGACCGCGGTCTGTCCAGCTGAAATTCACCCGCGCCCGTTTGAAAGCGATACCCTCGCCGTTCAGCAAATCCAGTACGCCGACCAGCGACATAGAATTCAGCAAAAGCGCCAGCACCGGCGTATCGCGCAGGATGAAATCGCTCAGGACCACGCTGCCGCGCATATCGCGCGGGCCGCCTTTTTCAGTCGGCTCGCCGCGCACCACCAGTTTGCCGCCGCGGATTGATTTGCTGATGCCAAAAAACGCCAGCGCCGCGCCCGCATTCTGCGCTTCGAACCGCAAAGACGGCCCTTGTGCAGAGGGCATGTAGCGCAGATAAATATCATCCTTGCCGATCTTGCCGTCGATTTCCAGTTGTTCGATCCGCTGCCATTGGTTGCGGCGCATGAACATCTTGACCTTTTCGAGCACGCGGCCTTCGTTCACCAACAGACGATCCACATTCATCGATATCTGCAACGGTTGCGTTTTTACGGCAGCCGCCGCATCGCTATTGGGCACGCCGTCATCTTGCATCCAGCGCGCCGCATCGAATTGCCGTCCGGAAATGCGTAGCACATAGCCGCCGCCTGCGCGCATCTCCACATCGACAGAGGCCTGTGTCTGCCCCCACATCGCGGTGGGGAAGCTGGCCTTGCGCAGTACGCCGCCGGTCACGTCGGCTTCGCCGCGCAGCACAAGCCCGCCGGCTTCAACCGAAATATTGCCCACACGCTGCAGCGCGCCCCCTGCCAAAAAGACGCGCAGCGACAAACTGCCCGCCGTGCCCGCCGCCTTGGAAAAACCGATATCCGGCACAGACAGTGTGGCAGGCGTCAGATCGGCTGTTAAATCAAGCGTTGCCTTGCCGTCATGTTCAAGGCGATACGCGATTTTGGAAGGCAGCGGCCCGCGCAGCCCTGCCATCTCCGGCACACCAAAAGCACGGCGCGCGGCATCGTTTAACGTCAATTCTGCGCTCACGCTGCTGTCAAAGGGCTTTTTGCGGTCGAAATTTTTGCTCCAGTCAAAGGTCATCGGCATATCGCCCAATTTACCGCGCCCCTTAACGTTCAGCGCCCCTCTATCGACCTGCAGCGCCATCGGACCACCGGTAACGTCCATACCCGCCACCATCGCAGGCAGGCGCATCTCATCCAGCTTCGCCGCTGCCGTGACTTTCACATCCGCAATATCAAGCCCACGGTGAATGGGAAAGGCAAGTGACAGATCCACATCCGCCGTGCCGCCGGCCGCGGCACTGTCAATTCCCAGCATCTTGGTATAGCCGAGCGGTTTTGAGTCCAGCACTTTCAGCGCCGTCGCCACCGGCCCCGCCACGGATACTTTGATGTCGATTTCAATGTCCGAATCCGGATCGCCGTCTGCAAGGCCGGTAATCGCAATGGCCGATTTGCTCACCTTCATATCGCCAAGCGTACCGCCGGTAATGGCCAGATCAAAACGCTGCGTATCATAACGTGCCTGCCCGCGCACGTTTTCGACCGGCATCAGCGGCGGCAGATAATCGACCTTGATTCCCTCAAAATCAATAATGCCGCCAAGCTTTTCGATATCGACCGCCGCCGCGCCTTCGGCTGGCGCGGGGTTAAAAAACATATCGGTTTCCAGCGTCGCCTTGGTCGCAACCCCTTTGGACAGATGCGTTGTCACCCAGCCGCGCGGATCCGGCGTCAGCGTTTCCGGCCAATAATCGGCCAGCGCGTCCATCGGCATCTGCAAAAGCGCGGCATTGGCCGTGATGCGGAAACGCCCGTCTTCGCCGCGTTTGATGCTTGCCTGCCCCTCTGCCTGCGGGCCGCGCAGATCGGCCCTGAAGGTATCAAGCCGCAGCTGCTGCTGCGTGAAATCCAGTGCACCTTTGGCGTATACCCTGCCCAGCGGCAGCGGCGTCTTTTCGTACAGGCCAAACCCGCTGAAGCTGCCCTCTTCCGCTCCCAGGATAAACCGTGCGCGCAGCGGATTGAAAGCCGGATCGAACGTCAGGTTCATGCTGCCGTTCATCGGCACAGACACGCCGCGCCAGGCGGCCAGCTTTTCGCTCATCGCCGCCAGCGCCGACAGATCTGCACCCGCAAACTGCAACGTAATATCACTTTGACCGGTGTCGCGGCGATAGCGACCTTCGATACGAATCTCCATGCGGCGATCAGGCGAAAGGTCTGCCGCTATGCTGAGTTTTGCCAGGATGCCGCTGCGCGTGCGGCCAAAGGCGATATCGGTATCGCTGGAATCCAGCACCAGCCCCAGCGCGCGGTCATCATATGTCACGCGCGCATCACGAATAGAAACTTCCTGCAGCCCGCCGATCAGCAGCCCCATCGCGGAATGATCGTTCAGCCCTTGTAGAATACTTTGCAGCAGCGCAACCTGCGCCGCTGAATTTTTATCGGCCAGTTCAGGCGGAATCGGCGGGCCAAAAACCTGCGCGGGCTGCGCATCGAAATTGAGCGTCACGTGCCCGTCTTCCCAGCGCACCACACGCAGCGCCGGTTCATAAACACGGACAAGCTTTGGCGTCAACTGTCCAAAGACCAGATGCCGCTTGGACAGATGTACGCCGACCTTGCGCATGGTGACGAGATCTGCGCCATCGGCACGGCGCACGGTGACGTCTTTCATTTCAACCTGAAACAGATCAAAATGCCCGCCCCAGACAAGCTGTGTGCCGCCAATGTCGAAAACGAAGCCCGGCTGGCGCGCGTTCATCGACGCTTCCAGCTTTTCGGTCAGAAAAGACGCATCGAGCGGCCCCATCGACAGCCGCCACAGCAACGCCCCCCATAGCAAAAAGGCCAGCACGATCAGCAGGGCAAAAAACTCGAGCCCCATGACCAGCCCGCGGTTAAAATAGTGCAAGGCTTTTTTCACGCTGTGTCTTTATCCCCGGCGGTTTTGCAGATAGAATAGTTCAGCCGGCGCAAGCCGGCGTTTCATCCGGATTATACCCCTTTTTCCCCTGCGAGAGTAAGCCCCGCCTTGACCCGCAAAACAAAAACTTCCGGCGATTATAAAAACACAACGCGCCAAAAGCGCGGAGGTTCCGTGGCTGGCGGCCAAGGACAGAAAAACAGCGGTACAAAGGCAACAGCGGCGCAGCTTTTGCGCCACAGTCCCTATCTGTCCGGACTGGCTACCCGCTGGCCGGAGATCACCGCCCTGCCCGCGCAGGAGGCGCATGACGCCGCCCGCGCCGCCTTGACCGCCGAATGTCTTGCCGCCACAAACCGCGCCGATGTGATGGCAGCGCTGCGCCGTGCCAAACAGAAGATTGCGCTGCTGACCGCCCTCGCCGATCTTTCAGGCGTCTGGGACGATATCCGCGTCATGCAAACGCTGTCGGATTTTGCCGATGCTGCCACTGCCGCCACCGCTGACCATCTGCTGCGCGAAGCGCATACTGCGGGCACGATACGTCTTGCCGCGCCTAAAACGCCGCAAAAAGACTGTGGCATGTCCATCATCGCCCTTGGCAAATGGGGCGCACATGAGCTGAACTATTCCAGCGATATCGATCTGATGGTGCTGTTCGATCCGCTGCGTACGCCGATAAAAGACAAAGACGCCGCGCAGAATTTCTTTATCCGCTTCACACGCGATCTGGCGCAGATGCTGGAGATGCAAACGACGGATGGCTATGTTTTCCGCTGCGACCTGCGCCTGCGGCCCGATCCGGGGGCCATGCCGCTGGCGGTATCGCTGGGTACAGCAGAAATTTATTACGGCAGCCTCGGCCAGAACTGGGAACGCGCGGCGATGACAAAATCACGCCCTGTTGCCGGTGATACGCGCATAGCCGCTGATTTCACGCGCCTGATGACCGCATGGATATGGCGCCGTAATCTTGATTTCGCCGCCATACAGGATATCCATTCCATCAAGCGGCAAATCAACGCCAAACAATCACAGCAGGGTGTGCGGCGCGGCAAGGCAAAATCCGAAAACCCGTTTCTGGGTGTTAATGTCAAACTGGGTCATGGCGGTATCCGCGAGATTGAATTTTATGCACAGACGCAGCAGCTGATTTTCGGCGGGCGTGACATGACGCTGCGCCAGAGCACCACACTGGGCGCGCTTGATGCACTTTGCGCGGCCGGTCATGTGCCGGAAAAAGACCGCACCGCGCTACATGATGCCTATCTTTTTTTACGGCGTATCGAACACCGCCTGCAAATGATCGATGATCGCCAGACCCACAGCCTGCCCGTGCAGCCGGATGATTTTGCCGCCCTCGCCGCCTTTGCCGGATATGCCGATGCCGCGGCGCTTTGCGCCGACCTCGCCAGACATATGGGCTATGTGCAGAAATGTTATGCCGCTTTGTTTGTGGAATCGCAGACCCTGTCGCAAGCGGGCGGCAATCTGGTCTTTACCGGCGTCGAAGACGACCCTGATACCTTGCAAACCCTGCGCGGCATGGGATTTGACGCGGCGGAGAAAGTCACCGCCGCCATCCGCGGCTGGCACCACGGCCGTTACCGCGCGGTACGCAGCGAACGCGCGCGGCAAATCCTGACCGAAATCACGCCGCAACTTCTCGCTACGCTTGCCGCCACGCCGCAACCGGACGAAGCCTTTATCCGCTTTGACCGTTTCCTCGAAAAACTCCCCTCGGGCATTCCTATTTTCTCGATGTTCGCGCATCACCCGCAGCTGCTGGGCTTGGTGGCGGAAGTCATGGGCACCGCCCCCGCACTGGCCGAATGGCTGGGCACGCACCCGCAGGTGCTGGACGGCGTTATCAGCCGCGATTTCTTTGGCCGCCTGCCCAACCGCGACTGGCTGGAAAAAGAGCTTGCGCATCGCCTGTCTGCCGCGCGCCCCGGCGCGCCTAAAATACCGGCGGCGCTTGGCGCCGCGCGCCCCGGCGCGCTTAAAATACCGGCGGCGCTTAGCGCCGCGCACGACTATCAGGATGTTCTTGATATCACCCGCCGCTGGGCGCGCGAAAAACGCTTCCATGCCGGTATCCACATTTTGCGGCAATTATCAAAACCGCAAGAGACAGCAGCCTATCTGAGCGATATCGCCGAAGCCTGCCTGCGCCTGCTGACCCCCGCCGTCGAGGCGGAATTCGCCAAGGCGCACGGACGCATCAAGGGCGGCAGTTACCTGCTGCTGGCGATGGGCAGCTTTGCCGCGCGGCGCATGTTTACCGATTCAGACCTCGATATCATCGCCCTTTACAGTGCGCCCGATCATGCCGCGCCCAGCGATGGCATCAAACCCCTGCCTGCGGGTCAGTATTACATCCGTCTGACGCAGCGGCTGATTACCGCCATCACCGCGCCGACATCGGAAAGTATTCTTTATAACATCGATGCCCGCCTGCGCCCCGCCGGCGATGACGGGCCGCTGGCAGTATCGGTGGGAGGCTTCCTCGATTACCACGACCGCAAGGCATGGACGTGGGAGCATATGTCGCTGATCCGCCACCGCATCATTTACGGCGATACGAAAGCCGCGGGCGTTCTATCGCGCGGCATCGCCAAAATTCTGTCACGCCCGCGCGATGAGAATATATTGCTGAAAGACGTTGCCGATATGCAGGCGCGCGTGCGCAAGGAATTTGGCAGCGACAACCGGTGGGATTTGAAATACCGCAAGGGCGGGCTGATGGACCAGCTTTTTGCCGTGCAATATCTACAGCTGAAATACGCTGCGGCAAAACCCGCCGTGCTGGCTCCCGATATTATGGAGGCGATAGAAACGCTCCGCCTCCTGCACGCCCTGACGGCAGCAGAGGCGAAGACATTGTCAAAGGCGCAGCAGCGGCTTTTGGACGTACAGATGTTTTTACGGCTTTCGGCATCGCTGCCTTTTGACCCACTGCGCGCCAGCGCGGGGCTGCAGACCAAAATGGTGGATATTCTTAAAGGCGCTGCGCCGAAGACCAGGACGCAGACCGGCAAATCCGCCTTTAAAGCTGCGGCTGCGGCATTTCTGAAAGATATCGATGCGGCTGACAAAATATGTCGCCGTATTCTGCAGGCACGCAAAAGCCCTGCAAAAAAGAAACGCGCCACAGGCAAGGCCAAAGCGCGCGTTTCCTGAAAATTTTATTTACGCTGCAGGCGCGCCCTCTTCGTCGCGGGCGCGTATTATTTACTCGTCGCGGGCGCGACGGGACAGCTTTTCCAGCTCCCGCGTGACGACCTTGTCGATCACGCGCGGCAGATTTTCGTCCAGCCATGTTTTAATCAGCGGGCGCATCAGGTCACGTGCAATGTCTTCGAGCGTCACGCGGCCAATGCGCGCGGGCTCGTCGCGTTCGATGGCGACATTCATGCTGAACAGCTTCGCCATTTCCGCCGCTGCGGCATCTGCCGTACGGTCGGAGAGCAGGCTTTCCTGATCGTCTCTATTCATGGGCGAGGCGTCCTGCAAATCGATTTGCGGCGGGGGGTCGGGATCATAGTCCGGGTTCATAAGGTCTTCTCCGAGCATATCGGCGGCGCCGCTGAGGTCTTCCACTTTTTCGGTGAGGTCAAGCACACCGCTGCCTGCTGCTTCCGGAGGCAGCGCTTCGATGCTGCCCGGCTTATCGGCCGTTTCGGGCTTGGGGCGCAGATCCGCGCCGCCGGTATCCGCAGGTGCGTCTTCTTCATCTTCGTTGATGATCTGGCGGATCGATTCCAGAATTTCTTCGATGGAGGCGTCCTGCTCTGGTTTTGTTTCTGGCATCCGTGTGACCGTTTTCTTCTAAAGTCTTGAATATTCTGTTTTTAAGACATTTAAGGCAGAAAAGCGAGTCAGATTCTGGCCGCAAGGCGCGGGTTTAGTCACCGATAGAGGTACCGATCCAGCGATTCTTAACCTTCTGGAAATTTGCGGCAGGGTTATACACAGGCACATCCAGCCCCAGCCGTGCCGCAGTCAGCTCTCCGGTTGAGGACAGCAAACGGTAAAGGGCAACGACTTTATTGCGCTCGGCAACCACATGGGCGACCTGCGCATCCAGATACTCCTGCTCGGCATCCAAAAGGTCGAGCGTGGTGCGCGACCCATAATCCGCCTCGATCCGCACCCCGTCGAGCGCCAGCTTGGCCGCGTCGATCTGGCTTTTGCGCGCCTGCATTTCGGCATCGGCGGCAGTCAGCTCTGTCCAGGCGTCGATCACCCCCTGCCGCACGGCACGGGCAGCGCGCTGTTGTTCCATCCGGCGCTGGGATTCCACCTGCCGCGACTGGCGCACCCGCGCATCGACCGCCCCACCGGTATAAAGCGGGATACTGGCGACCACACCGACCGAGGTGGTATTGACATGATCGTCCGCGCGCTGCGCAGGGTCATAGGTGCGGCCAAGACTACCTGTCAGGTCAACCTGAGGCAAAAGCTCCCCCTTCACCGCACGGGTATTGGCGACTGCGGCAGCATGGCTAAATTCTGAAAAATGAATATCCGGATTTTGCGCTTCGCCCAATGCCGCCGCAGCCTCCAGCGTCGCGGGGATATCGACGGCATAAGCGGGTGCGGGCAGGTCGCCTGCCGTCAGCCCCACCACGCGTTCGAACCGCGCGCGGCTGGCCTGCAAACTGCCTTCCGCCCGCACCCGCCCCGCAAGCGCATTGGCAAGACGGGATTCCGCCTGACTAACATCGGTCTTGGTGATGTCGCCCAGCTTAAAACGCTGACGCGAAGCTTCAAGATGCCGCTCTAACACGCTTTGATTATTTGCATTTAACCGCACAAGATCGATATCACGGCGCACATCAAGATATACCGTCACGGCCTCTAGCAGCACACGCTGTTCTATACTCTGAAGAATAGCGCGCTGCGCCTTGATTCTATTGGAAGAGGCACGGACATTCGCCTCCGTGGAGCCGCCGCGATAGAGCGGCTGGCGCAGCTCCAGCGCCACCGTCTTGGGATCAGCGTGGGTGTCGAAAATATCGCCATCGTAATGCGAAGAGGTATAGGAAGCTTCGCCGGTCAGACGCGGGCGATAACCCGACATGGCCTGCGCATAGCCTTCATCCACGCTGCGCAGCTCTGCCCTTGCAGCTTCCAGATCGGGGTTATGCAGATAGGCTTCGGCCAAGGCGCGCGCAAAACCGACCGTCCCGTCCCCGCCCGCCGTCTGCGCCACGGCTGCCCCTGCGGTCAGCAAAAGCGTGGCGGCAAAGATAAGACGAAAGGCGAAGAAACGAGAAAATGTCATTTA
>JAUXOC010000005.1 GCA_030682495.1 Alphaproteobacteria bacterium
CTTGCAGTCAGGACGTATTTAATGACGTTTTTTATCCGCCGTGTCAACGGAATAAAAATCAAAATGCACAGATCGCCGCCGTGCTGACGCGCCACCTCTTAACTTTTTGATTTAAATGGCAAATTAGCGGTGCGCGTCAAACCACATCGGCTGGCGCCAACTTGCAGCCGTCTTGCAGATTACCGATTTCGATCTGAATCGTCGGGTGATGAATCTGAAAACGCTTTTGTAGCTCCTCCGCCACCATATGCAAAAAACCGTCATCCAGTGCCGCGCCGGGGCGCAGCAAATGCACGGTCAGGGCGTTTTCGGTCGTGCTCATGGCCCATATATGCAAATCATGCACCTCCGTCACCCCCGGCAGCGCGCCGAGCCATGCCTTCACGGCAGCATGGTCGATCTGCGGCGGTACGCCCGCCAGCGACAGGTGCAGCGCCTCTTTGGCCAGCCCCCAGGTGCTCCAGAGGATCACAGCGGCAATCACAAGACTGATAACAGGGTCGATCCAGAACCAGTTCGTCGCCATGATAACAAGCGCGGCAATGACAACGCCCAGCGACACAGCCGCATCCGCCGCCATGTGTAAAAACGCGCCGCGGATATTGATATCGTCTTTTTGCCCGTGCCAGAACATCATGGCCGTTGCCGTATTGATGACGATGCCGATGCAGGCCACCCAGACCACCGTCATGCTGGCCATTTCAGCGGGGCTGAAGAAACGATGCACGGCTTCGATCACAATCGCGCCGACCACGACAAACAACAGCGCCGCATTGGCCAGCGCCGCCAGTATCGTTGCGCTGCGAAAGCCGTACGTGCGACGCGCAGACGGCATCAGCCGCGCCAGCCACGCCCCGCCCCAGGCCAGCAAAAGCCCGACCACATCCGAAAAATTATGGACGGCATCGGCAATCAGTGCGAGGGAGTTGGAGATAAAACCGAAGACAAGCTCCAGCACCACAAAAATCATATTGATTGCGGCGCCGATGGCAAAGCGGCGATCGAAGTTTTTGGGCACATGATGGTGATGGCCATGCCCATGGTGATGTCCATGGTGATGGTCGTGGCCGTGCGCGCCGTGATCGTGGTTGCAGGAATGGGCTGTCATGTGCAAAAGAATATCTATGCCGCCTTGCCCACGCAATTTTTTTCGGGCTAGATTATCCATAGAAGCCTTAAAAAACTGGATTCACAACGGCCAGATGTTACACTATAACGCCTTACACCAAGGACAAGACGAGAACCTGACATGAACCAGCTCAATAGCCAGCTCAATGCAAAAGCATATGCGGCTTTTCAAGAAGCGCACCAGTTGTTTGAACAGTCGCGTCTGGACGATGCCTTGCGCGCGCTTGACCTGTCGCTCTCGCATCAACCTTCTGCGATTGCATGGCGCATCAAAGGGTTTATTTACAAACTGCAAGGCCGCAAAGATGACGCGATGGCGGCTCTGGAATCTTCGCTCGCCCTCAACCCGCAGGATCACGGCAGCCTTTCGCTGCTGGCCGAAATGCGTGTCGCTGAAAACGATATCACGCAGGCCATCGGCCTTTATGTGCTGGCCATCGCCGCCGCGCCCAGCGTCATCAGCCATAAAGAAAACTTTTTGCTGCTGGCCGGGGGCACGCCTTTTACCAAATACAATCCGCAAACAGCCGATGCCCTTGTCGCCTGCCTGAAAACGCCGGAGGTAGAATGCGGCGGGGCGCAGATCCTCTGGCTCAGCCTGTTTGAGAAAAGCCCCGGCATCGGCAAAATCTATAAAAACCGGATGAGCGGCGCGATGCCGGCTTTCGACCCATCGGGACTAAAACCCGGCACGGATCTCTCCGCGCTTGATACGCCCCTCTTCCTCGAAGGCTTGCGCCGTATTGCCGTGCACTATCCCGCGTTTGAACAGTTTCTGATCCAGCTGCGCCGCCAATTGCTGCTGGCTGGACCGGACAAAACATCACCACTGCATCTGCGCATTGCGGCGGCGCTGGCGCATTATTGTTTTTACACAGAATATATTTTTGATTTTGACGCCGAAGAACAAGCCGCCGCCGAAGCCCTGCGCCAAGCGATCAACGGCGGCGATACGAATATCGCCGCGCTTTGCCTCTATGCCTGCTACGCCCCCCTTGCCGCCCTTGCAGATCCCGCGGCGGCAGCGCGCAGCCTGAGCGCCGCGGCAGAACCGCTGGCGCAATCCCTCGCCGCCGTCCAGATCACCGAACCACTGGCGCTGGAGGCCGACAAAAAAAGCATCCCCGCACTGACAAGCATCGACAACGATGTCTCGCAGCGTGTACGGGCGCAATACGAAGAATTCCCCTACCCGCGCTGGAAGCAGCTCTCCGGCAGCAATATCGATGCCGACATTATGCCTCTGCTGGCGGGGCGCAAGTTGCGTATTCTGGTCGCTGGCTGCGGTACAGGTCGTGAAGCGCTCAATACCGCCACATTGTTTCCGGATGCCGACGTTCTGGCTGTTGATCTCAGCCTCACCAGCCTCGCCTATGCGCGCGGCCGTGCGCAGATGCACGGCATCACCAATGTCGATTTCCGCCATGGCGATATCCTTAAACTGGGCGCACTGGACGAGAAATTCGACTACATCACATCCAGCGGCGTACTGCACCACCTCGCCGACCCTGAAGCCGGCTGGAAAATCCTGCGCGGCCTGCTCAAACCGCAAGGCCTCATGCGCATCGCACTCTATAGCGAGCGTGGCCGCAAAGCCGTTGTCTCCGCGCATAACGCCATCCGCAAAGGCGGGTATAGCGACGACGCAGCGGGCATGCGCCGCTTCCGCAAGGATATGCCGCAGCTCTTGTCGGCAGAGGGCTTTATCGAGCTCATCAGCTTCGGGGATTTTTATCATCTGTCGATGTTCCGCGACCTGCTGTTCCATGTGCAGGAACACCGCTTTGATCCCCCGCGTATCCGCCGCGCGCTGGGCGATAACGATCTCGCGTTTCTCAAACTCGCCACCGACAAAGAAACCGAAGCGCTTTATCAAAAAACCTTCGGCGCTGCGCCGCAAACGCTGGAGAATTGGGACACACTCGAACAACAAAACCCCGCCCTCTTCCGCACCATGTATGTGATTTGGTGCCAAAGTAAAACATAACGCCGCGCGCGGCTTCGTGCCGCTCTTTGGCAATGCTCTGGGAAAAAATGGTGGGCGCTGGGGGACTCGAACCACGCACGGCTCTGCCGTGCTAAATATATATTTAGCGGGGGCTTCAAGTCCCTCTTTTATAGACATTGATTTAGGGGGTAAATGGTGGGCGCTGAGGGACTCGAACCACGCACGGCTTTGCCGTGCTAAATTTATATTTAGCGGGGGCTTCGTGCCCCTCTTTGACGAACAATGCTCTGGGAAGAAATGGTGGGCGCTGAGGGACTCGAACCCCCGACACCCTCGGTGTAAACGAGGTGCTCTACCAACTGAGCTAAGCGCCCGTCCGGATCGGACAGGCCATAGGGATATAAAATCAGCCCCGAACTGTCAAGCCGCTTTTACACATAC
>JAUXOC010000007.1 GCA_030682495.1 Alphaproteobacteria bacterium
ATCGCCATATCTCAAGCCCCCGAGAGGACTTATCCACAGCCTCCGAAGCGATATTTCGAGGAGATGATTTCAGATTACCAGTGCAGGTTTAAAAAACGCTTAATACCCACCGAAAAGAAGAAGCAGGCAAATAAGCCCCGCCCATATCACGTACCGTGCATGGTGATTACCTGTGACCGTGGCGTGAAGAGCACCCGCCAACCCCGCACCCCACACCAGCCCGGCCAACGGAAAAAACAAATGCCACTCAATCAGGAGACTCTCCACAGCCTGCGCCGCCAGCCATCGCAGACCACTACCGAAGCACAGCATGCCCAGCACAAAAATGATGAAGGCGTAGACGCCAGCTCTTTCGGCACCCACCGTGTTTGAAAACAGTCTCCTGAAATTCTCCCAACGGCAGAGAGCCCACATAGCAAAGACATTGATCGCGCCTGCGAGTACAACAGCCCAGGGCATCAAATCACGGTTATGCCACCCGCTCTGAGGTTCCAGCAAAAGCAAGGCGGCAAGCGCAAAACCCAAACCACACAGCGGAAGGGACACCCACAGCGCCGGACGCAAGAGCACACCAAAAAAAGCTTTGACCGACGCCTTCATCTGTCTTGCGTACGCTTGCGCGGATTGAGGGGTTTGAGCGGTTCTATTTCACGCACCGTTTCATGCAGCGGCGGCAGGGCGGCGGCGGGGGCAGCAGGATGTTTCTGTGCCTGAGAACGGATCAGCTCTGCCATCGCGCGGTTACCGTGTGCGAGGGCGACGTCGATGGCCGTGCCGCCGTTCTTGTTGCGCGCAGAGCTATCCGCGCCGGCTTCGATCAGCGCAACGATGGTATCGGCGCTGATGCTTTCGGCGGCCAGATGCAAAACCGTATTGCCTTCTTTGTCCTGCGCTTTGATGTCGGCTCTGTTCAACAGCAGAAATTCGATCATGTTCGGCTGGCCGCTGCGCGCGGCCTGCAAAAGAGGTGTGCGCCCCAGATGGTCGCGCGCTTCGATCTCCGCCCCTGCCTTGACCAGCTCCGCCGCGATCTTGCGCTGGTTGGTCATGGCGGCCAGATGCAGGCCGCGCTGGCCGCTGGATGTTTGCTGCCAGTTCGCCGCCGCTTTGCGCGTTGCCAGCACGTTCTTCACCGCACCGACATCGCCTTGGCGGATGCGGTCGAAAAAAGCGGCGTCAGGCGGGAGCGCTGCGGAATTATTTTGCGGGAGCGCCGCGCCATTGAATGTCGGTTTTCTGGCCATGACGGCGATGGTTGCCGATTGTGCGGCTTATGTCAACACACCGCGAGTCGCCCCGCATACCGAAGAAATAAAATTTCAAGACAGAGTCAAAGAAACATCCGGAATTGCGTCATGGGGTATCATTGTGCCTTTTTACCCTTTTAAAACAACAACTTCTTGACTTTGCGGCGGCGCACAAGATATCTTGGTGGACGTCGAAGCCGCTTTAAAGAACCAAACACTCTTCAATCCTGACTTCGCAATATCACAAACAACAAAAAACAGAGGTGTCTCATGCGGGATCTATTCCAGCATCAGGCGCAACGTGATCCCTTGCGCCCTGAACTGAACAAAAAATCTAACAAAAACAATAATACAGATGCAAAAACGCCGCGGCGTCGCCCGGGTTTCAACCATCTGGTGTCGGCTTTTCTGCTGGCGGCGCTGGCCAATGAAGCCTCGCACCATCACCATCCGCAAAACCCGCACGGCAACCGCCGCGAGCGCATCGAAGAAATCCGCATGCGCCTGTCAGAGGCCGAGCTGAACAGCCGCGGCCAGCGGTCGCTGAATGCCGGTGCCGGCGGTGGCACACCGGAGCCCCGCCCCGCTATCCAGACGGCCGTAGAGGCCGCCCGCAGGCGTAGTCCGGGCATCGACGCGCAAAGCTGAGAAAACCCTCCGCTGCGGCCCCCTAAGGCCGCGCGGCGGGCATTTCCGCGCCCACCGTAACGGGCAGCGGGCAGACAAACGCTGGTTCTTTTTTGAACCGGCGTTTTCTTATGCGACTGTTTACATAAATTTAAGCCCCCTTGGCTATACTAAAGCCAAAGCAAACAGCCAAAGGACAGGCCCCCGCATGGGCATGCGCAGCGTTTCAGAACTGGCCGGAGAATGGCAAAACGCGATGGAAGAACACCAGCAGCGGCGTGCGGGCCTGCGCGACAACCAGCGCAGCCTTCTGCAAGACATCAACAAAATCCGCGACAACAAACCCGAGGGGCTGAAAGGCAAGCTGACACATGCCTTCACCTGCGTCACCAAATTGCCGTGGCTGAAATACAAACTGCAAAACGGCATCGTCGATATCCGGCGCGAAGACCGCGCGCGCAACCTGAAGGCTGAAAAGCTTTTCGGCGAGCTGTCCGGACGCATCATGGCCGTGCCCGATACGCCCGCCGCCGTGGCTGCCGAATACATCGGCCTGCAAGGCCTGCGCGACCACATGAAAAGCACGCGCAGCGCCGTCAGTGATGCGATTTCCGCCTGCCAGAGCGCCTCGACGACCGAAATGATAGACACGTTTAGCCGCAGCAAACTTATCAGTCTTGCCTCCACTCTCAGAACGCGGGAAGCCGTGAGCGAGATCAACCGCGCCGGCGATGAACTCAACGAGCTGAAAAAATCTCTCGGACAAGTCAAAACGCTCGACAAGGATATGCCGTCCGATCTGGCGTGGCACAATAACTTCGACTTCGCCATTGATATGTTCAGCCAATTCGCGGGCACGTTTACCAGTCTCACCAACCTTCAAAAACTCGGTGCGGCACAAGAGGATCTGACCAAGGCGCGCGGCAGTATCGATACGCTCGACCGCCAGACGCAGAAACAGGCCTATACGCTGGCCGCCAGCGCGGCGGCGCATCCGGAAGTGGGGGCAGACATCAAAGCCCTGACCGCCAGCCTGCTGCCGCATCTGGAGCCCAGCATCCGACCCGACCATAATTTCGGCCTGAAACCCGCCGCACCGGAAGCGGCGCGCAGCACGGCACACAAATCCCGCGCAATCAGCGCGGGACCGGCGTGAGGACGGCATGGGTCTGCATATCAGTGAAATAGAGCCTCTCGGCACGCTCGATGCCGTACAGACGCAAAAGCTCGCCGAGAAGCTGTGGGGAAAATCTGCGGCGCATACCGGCCTGACCCCCGCGATGATTGGCGATGCACTGTCGCATTTCAGCGGCAGCGACGGACAAAGCCCGCAGCCCGCCGCGCTCGCCGCCGCGGGCTGGCTCCAGCCTGAAGAGGTCACGCAAAAAAGAGGCTTCCCGCCCGGCCGCGCCAGCCTGTCAGACAAAGTGGCCGAGATTGTTCACGCGCAGCATGAACCGCGCATGTCTTTCACCGAAGCCTGCGCCAAAATCGCCGAACTGCGCGACCGGCTGGACAGCGCGCCGCAGCAGATCGAAGGCATCGGCATTCGCGGCCTGTATCTTTTCGGCAGCAGCCTGCGTGACCAAAACCCGCGCGAGACCATCGGCGATCTCGATATCGTCGCAGATTTTTCATTCGACAAACGGTATGACGGTCTTGATGCCGCCGAGAAAAATACGCTTGCCCGCAGCCTTTGGAAAGACACTGTCGGACAGGGCGACTCCCGCCTGGATCTGGGCAGCGCCGAAGGCCTGCACCGTACGCCCGATACGCCGGAGCGCCCCTTCACCGTCATGCGCATTTGGCACAGTGCCACCGGCGGAGCAGATGACAGTCACACGCTGGACGACGCCGCGCGGATACAACTGGAAGCACAGGCGCGCAAAACCATCGATACCCAAAACCGCGCGCAGACTGTCGGTGCTATCGTCGCTGGCCAGTCGGCGGCGCAAGACACGCCTAAAGCCGCGCCACCCAAAGGGCCATCAGCCGGATAGCGCCCCTATCACGGCCCGAAAGGTTTTTGTACAGAGGGTTTTTGCGCGGCCTCGAAAGCGGGATGCGGCGCGGATTTGAAACGCTGCACGTCGGCTTCGTCCCATTTCACCATTTCCCACGGCACGCCCGCGCTGGCGCCGCGAAAAGCATCATAGACCTTGAGCGCCATGTTTTTGCCGTGTGCACCGGTAAATTCCCATGCTTTGTCGAGGGGGCGCACAAGGTTGAATGCCGCGGCCTTGACGGAGGGCGCTGCGTATTTGCGCGTCACAATCCCCGCCAGCTGGGAGCCCATGATGAGCCCCGCATTGAGCGCGCGGAAGTAAGGCACACCCATCGCGGCATCGCCGACGATGTACCAGCCGCGCCCTTCTTTCACCACCGCGAATTTTTTCGCGGCATAGACGGAAAGCGTCAGTTTGGACAGTTTGGCGGAACCGGCGGCATAAACCTCGCCCGCTTTTTCGGCGCGTACGTTCATATAGGTTTTGATATCCTGCCGCAGCGTTTCGGGCAGGCGCGCATCGTTGACCGCCAGCGGGTCTTTGAACCCCGCCTGCGGGATCGCGCCATAGGTATCGGCATCGACAAAAAAGCGCAGCGTGACAGGCGTTTTGCCTTCTTTTTCACGGCCAACGTATTCAAAGACCATGTTCGACAACAGCTTGTTGGTCTTGTACTGGTCGCTGAGGAAATCGAGTGTGCCGGCGCGGCCGTCCGCCTGATATTTCACTTCGACCACATATTGCATCGGATAATCGGTTACAGCGTCTTCGCCCAGCAATGCCGCGCGCATCTGGCTGTGTGCGCCGTCGGCGGCGATAAAGGTTTTGCACGTCGGGTTTTCGGCCATTGCCTGCGCGGGCGTATCGATACGGCGCAAAACAGTTTCGATGCCCAGCGCGCGCGCATGCTCTTTCAGCGCCTGTTCCAGATCGTTGGTGCGGATAAAAACCGTACCTGTGCCTGCGGCGGCTTTGAAGGAATTGGCCAGTTTCTCGCCCAGCACCTCGCGCAGGAATTGCGCTTCGGCGTCATCGCCGCTTTTCTTTGCATAGACATTCATCGAAAAATTTTCGAGCCGCAGAATATGGCTGCGCTGGTATGCGCTGTAGCGTTCATAGACGCGCACATGCGCATCGGGACGCCGCTTTTTAATCTGCACCGCCGTCCAGAGCCCCACCGGTCCGCCGCCGATAATCACGATGTCAGCCGCAGGCTGCGGCTGCTTTGTTTCGCCCGAGAAAGGAACGGAGTCTTGGGGATGATTCATGATGTTTCTTCCGGTCTGCGGGATATAGTTAGGCGTGTGGCGGCTTCGGCGCGCTTTTCGGCACGTCCGCAATCCTCTGCCGCGCCGCCGCCTGCAAGCAGTCGAACACAGGCTGGTTACCCAGTTCGCGCGCCCATTCGGCGGGAGTAAAACCCATGTCGTTCTTCAGATCCAGCCGCGCACCTTTTCCAAGCAGGAATTCAGCAATAAGCACGGCCGCACAACGGTCGTAAAGCGCGGCAGCCTCATGCAGCGGCGTACTGCCGGCCTTGTTTACGCCATCGACGTCACCGCCGCCGCGTACCACTCGCTGTACCATCGACAAATCCTGTGTGCGAACGGCTTCATTGAGCGCAGGGCCGCTGAAATGCGTATTGAGGTTGGGTTTCGCACCGAGATCCAGCAAATTTTGTACAGCCGCATGGTTGTGCGCGCGAATAGCAAGGTCTAGCGGGCGGGGCAACGTGGCGATACCTTCCGCTGTCAGCAACCAGGGGCTTTTGTTCACCGTATCGGGCCGCAGCTTGTTGAAGGCTCGGCTCAGTTTCTCAAAAATAATTGTCATGACACATACCGTCTTTAATTCGCGCTTTTTCACGCATTCTTCGGAGGTTTTTCGGGGCGGGTAAGCGCCGCAAACGCGGTCGCATCAGGCCATAAAATATGGAAAGAACCCTAGACACACCCCGCTACCGCGTCAATGCGTTTCTGCAAACTGATGATAATAGTTTGATATTAATGAATTTATTCACTCTCAAGCCCCAGCGCTTTTTTCCAAAGCGGCGTCGGGGCAATGAGCTTGCGCGACTCCAGATCAAAAAACCCCATGGTAAAAACCGCCGCACAGCAGACGGTTTTGCTGCCGTCCGCGGCCGTCCGCACCAAATCCTGCTGCAGTTTTGCAATCTTGCCTTCGTAGGACAAAAGACGGCTTTCGATTTCGACCGCTTCGCGCAGATGCACTTCACGCAAGAACTTTGCGGTGACGTCGAGGATCACAGGGCTTTGCCGGTATTGCTTGATTTCCGCAAGCCCATAGCCGCCCGCCGTGATCCATTCCCAGCGCGCTTCTTCGAACAGCGTCAGATAAACCGCGTTGTTGACATGGCCGAGGCTGTCGATATGCGTTTCGCGGATGGTGACGGGATAGAGATGCAGCATGGCCTTTATCCTTTTTTCTTGGTCGTTATCACACTGAAACAAGTAAATTGTCATACCGGCGCAGGCCGGTATCCAGCCCAAGGCCGAAAGGCCTTGATCTATAAATGGCGCTTCGCGCACTGGATACCGGCCTGCGCCGGTATGACAAAGCTTGAACGAGATCATCATTTTTTCTTCCCCTTCATAAGCCTGCCTGCGCCGCCTGTCAAAAGCCTTTGCCATTTATGGCAAAAAGCTGCCTTGCGCCGCCGCATTAGCGGTTGCGCCAAAGACGACAAAAATGCTTGTATAGGCGCGTGTTTCAGGGATTCACTCTTTGACAGGTTTCACCCTATAGCCGCGGGATTTCAGCCATGAATTTCAAACGCAACCGCAAGACCAAAATCGTCGCCACGCTCGGCCCTGCGTCATCGACGCCGGAAATGGTGCGCGCGCTGTTTGAAACGGGCGCGGATGTCTTTCGCATGAACTTCAGCCACGGCACGCACGAAGACCACAAAAAACGTCTCGACATCATCCGCGCGCTTGAAAAAGAAGTCGACCGCCCCATCGGCGTTTTCGCCGACCTGCAAGGGCCCAAGCTGCGCCTCGGCACGTTCAAGGACGGTTTTGTCGATATCGAAAAAGGCATGCGCATCACGCTGGATAGCGACCCCACGCCAGGTAACGTCCAGCGCATCCATCTGCCGCATCCGGAAATTCTCGAGGTGCTGGTCGAAGGCGCGGATGTGCTGCTGGATGACGGCAAGGTGCATTTGCATGTCGTCAAAAAAGGCAAAGATTTTGTTGAAACCGAAGTGATCGCGGGCAAGCGTCTGTCGGACCGCAAAGGCGTCAACCTGCCCAACGTGCTGCTCAAAGTTTCGGTACTGACCGAAAAAGACCGCCGCGATCTCGAAGCCGCCATCGCCATGGGTGTGGAGTGGATTGCGCTGTCTTTCGTGCAGACGCCGCAGGACGTCGCCGAAGCGCGCAAGCTGATCGATGGCCGCGCCAAAGTCATGGTGAAGCTGGAAAAACCCTCTGCGATTGAATTTTTGCAACCGATCATCGACCTTGCCGACGCCGTGATGCTGGCGCGCGGCGATCTGGGCGTTGAAATTCCCGCCGAAAAAGTGCCGAGCGTGCAAAAGCGCGTCGTGCGTTACTGCCGTCAGGCCGGCAAACCCGTCATCATCGCAACGCAGATGCTGGAGAGCATGATTTCCTCCCCCCGCCCGACGCGCGCGGAAGCTTCCGACGTTGCGACCGCCATCTACGACGGCGCGGATGCGGTGATGCTCTCGGCCGAAACCGCTTCGGGTGAATATCCGCTCGAAGCCGTCTCAATCATGGACCGCATCGCGGTCGATGTGGAAGCCGACGACCTTTACCGCAAGATCATCAATGCCGAACACCCCGACCCCGATGGCTCGCCGTCGGACGCCATCACCTCTGCCGCCTCCAGCGTGGCGACGACCATCGGCGCAGCGGCGATTGTCAATTACACCACTTCCGGCTCGACCGCGCTGCGCACAGCACGCGAACGCCCGACCGTGCCGATCATGTGCCTGACGCCCGACCGTGCCGTGGCGCGCCGCATGCAGCTGTCTTATGGCGTTTATCCGGTACAGACCGAAGACGTCGACAATTTCGGCGACATGGTCAAAAAAGCCGTACGCACCGCGCTCGAACAAACCATCGCCGCCAAAGGCCAGCGCGTTGTGATTACAGCCGGCGTCCCCTTCGGCACGCCGGGCGCAACGAATATTCTGCGCATTGCGTGGGTGGAGTAAGCGGAGCCGCGAACAGGACACCGAGCACCTCTGGCACAAAAGGGTTTTAAATGCCGACTGCCCTGACTATAAAAAAAATCTGGCATAGCGTTACCCGCAGCGAGCTTGCGCTGCGCTTTCCGCTGAGCGTCTTTATATTCGTCCTCGCGCCCGCTTTTCTGCTTTTCTTTCCTTATGTCGAAAATGCCCTTCACTATGTTGGCTATGCCGCGGACAAAAATTTATACAGAACCTCGCGGCTTATCCCGCCAATCGAACTTATCTTTCTAATCGCGTTTATGACGATATGCGCTCTGGCGGCGGAAATTTATGCCGAGAAGCGTCCGCAGAAAATACGCCGCCTTCATGTCGCCCTATTATCTTTGGGCGCAGCGGCGCTCGGCATCCTGTCCATCCAGTCCATCGAGTCCTATCAGTTTGGCTGGACACATTTGGCCATGATCGGCGCGGCGGTCAATCTGCTCGCCTGCGCGCAAATTGCGCCGACCACCACCGAGAACGACAAGGCTTGCGAAGAGTATTACAGGGCGATACGGCGCATCGGCACAGGTATCTTTACAGTCGGATCGGTAACCGCCTGCTCCGTCCTTCTCATAACCGGACTGAACTTCCTTAACGAGATTCTTTCCGGACAAAGCCTTGTTTCGCGCAGCCTTTGGGTGAGCGCCGTTGTACGTCCGCTCGGCTGCCTAATTGTGATGTTGCTGCTTTGCTACGTGCTGTCGAAATGGCGCAACAGCGCCCCCCGCGCCGATGGCGATGCCGCTGCGCCCCAGCGGCCGATCATTTATTCCAGCCTGTCTATTTCCGCGCTGATATACGCCCTTGGAACCTATTATATTTTGCTGTTCCGCGAGCCCGCGCTCTTCATTTCCGGCTTCCCCACCGATGGATTCTCCTATCATAGAGCTCTCGCCATCTCCGGCATGTCTTTTGCTCTTGCCGCATTCTGCTTTTTCGTTTTCGTCACCACATATTTGTCGAGAAAGTCCGACATTCTTCCCGCGCGGATTTTTCACCGCGCTGTTTTCTGGATCTTGCCTCTGCCCCTCCTGCTCGGCATTTATATCAGCTGGCCTGTTGAAAACCTGAACGGCCAAATGCGCGAGACGGCCTTTCTGAGGCTGTCATTGATGATCTGGATGCTCGCGCTCTGCCTTGCCGCCCTCGCGCGGCGCGACAGGCTCCGCTTCAAATCTGTTTTATTATCGTTGTCCCTCGCCGTGTTTGTGATTTCATCCGGTCCGCTTTCGCCGCGCGCGCAGGCGATTGCGCAAGAGGAACGCCGCCTGCACAAAATGCTGCAGGATCACAACCTTGTCGACGAGTCCGGGATGATTGTCAAAGGACCGGATCATCTCAGAAAAAATCATAATCCTGCTTTTATGATCCGACAAAGCCTCGAATTTCTCGCCGAGCGCAAGGCGCTGCACCGTCTGTCTCCGTGGATAGAACAAGCCGCACGCACAAAAAATCCGGATATAACGAAAATCCCTTGCACCTATGGCGAGAGCTGCACCCGCGGCGAACGCGATACCACGATTCAAAATTTCATGTTCGTATGGGGACTGCGCGAAGATCGTCTCTTCGGAGGACATATGCGAGATCCCGCCAGCGTTTTGCACCGGATCTCTCTTCCTGCCCTTCCCGTGATCGTGCGTATGGATGGATATGATTATCTGTTGTCCCATGTACGCGCCCGTGCAAAAGAGATGAATCAATCCACTCTCTACAGTCCCGTCGGCGACGGTGACTGGCGGCGCATCGGATTCACGATCGATAACGATGACACGCTTCACATGCTTGTCGAAGGCGGCGAATATTCAGATGCCCCGCTAAAAATCGCCATCCCGATTGGAGAAACACTTCAGAAAATGGCCGCCGCGCCGCAACCCCATGCCGAGACACGCTTGCCATTTAGAAAAATAGACATGGAGACCCCCGAGATCCGGCTTTCATTAGAGATCACGGAGATCCTGTACAAACAGTCTCTTTCTCTCACAGAAGGAACTGCGCCGGCAGAAACGTTGCGACCTATGTCACTGGATGGACGTATTCGCTTCTCTTTCAAAGAACAAGGCAGCGAATGATACCGCAGGACGCGCTTAAGAGCCCGCCCCCCCCACCGGCAGAACTTATGAGCTTGCGCCTGCGGGCAGGCGGTGCAGCCACCAGTTGGTGGCGTTGATCGAGAAGACGGGCTGGTAGCGTGTGACCTCGGCGGCGTGGCGCAGGCGTTTATCCTGATTGTCGAGGATATAGGTGCCGTCTTCGGTATAGACGATCAAAATCGCATGGGCGATGTTTTTGATTTTATCCTGCACGATAGCAATGCGCAGCTGTTCGGTTGAAAAGCCCAGCGCGCGCAGGGATGCGTATTTGGCAATCGCGAAGTCTTCGCAATCGCCGCCCTTGCGGAAGAATTCCACCGGCGTTGCCCAATAGTCGGACTGGCCGTAGTTTTTAGCGTCTTCGATATAGCTGATCTGGTTGATATAGCTGTTGACCGCCGCCACCTTGTCGCGCGCAGACGCGCCGGAGAGTGATTGCAGCTGCGCTTTCCACGCCTGCATCTGCGGATCGCCGCCCGAAGATTTCATCTGCTGTTCAAACCGCGCCATAACCGTCGTCCATTTGGTGAAGGACGAAATATCGTTGGAGCGGATTTCCATCGACCCGAAAAGTTTGGGCCGGTCGAGTTTCTTTTGTGCAGGCTGCGATGCGGCCGGCGAGAAGGCAGCAGCAAGGCGCACGGCCGTGCCACCATCGTCAGCGCGCGCGGCAGAGGGCGTGAACGTCTGCAACATAAAGGCAACGCCGGCGGCAGAGGTTTTGATGCACCACTGTTCGCCCAGTTTGCGGTAGAGCTGGACGGCGGAAACATAGCCCTCTTCGACCAGAATGCGGCCAAGGGGCTGGCGGCGGGCGGATTGCAGCGCCAGCGCCTGTTTCAACTGATCTTCGGTCAAAAGCCCGGCGGCGACCATCAGGTCACCGAGGCGATAGGTGCGGAAAGTGCCGCTGACGCGGCGGATAAAGCCGCGGCGGTGCGGGGTATTGGGCACACGGTCGCCGATGCGCGCGCGCTCGGCACAAATACCTGAAATGTCTTGACTTTTTGGCTGGTCCGTCGTGCCCTGCATCATCACGCTTGCCTCTCGCCTCAATTTATGGCCGGATACGAACCGACGGTTGCCCCGATATGACTGTCCCTATTATTATGCATAACCGTTAACAAGTGATGAACCGGACGCTTTTTTCGTCTTGAATCCACTTATGGAATATGTTAAAAACGAGCAACTAAATTACAACGAAGCCCCCTAACCCGCCGGATGCTTCCGGCAAGGCACAATATATGACCTGTTCCCAGCACCTCATCGACGCCCTGTCCCGCTTCAACGCTGCACGTGTGCTGTGTATCGGCGATGTGATGATGGACCGTTTTGTTTACGGCAGCGTCGAGCGAATTTCGCCCGAAGCGCCGATACCGGTTTTTCTGGTCGACCGTGAAAAACATATGCTGGGTGGCGCAGGCAACGTGGTGGCCAACATTGCCGCGATTGGCGCGGGGCAAACCACCCTGCTGGCCGTCGTCGGCGATGACCTGAACGGACGCGAGGTTGCAGCGCAGCTGACGCAGATCGGCGTCGCTGCCGCACTGGCAACCGCCAACGACCGCTTCACCACCGTCAAAAGCCGTTTTGTCAGCGGCGGGCAGCAGATGCTGCGCGTGGACCGCGAAAAAGCGCAGGCCATCGGCAAAGACGTCGAAGCCGAAATGCTGAAAGCCGCCGAAGCCGCCATACCCGATTGCGGCGTTGTGATTTTGTCCGACTATAATAAAGGCGTTCTGACGAACAGCCTGATTGCCGGCATCATCGCCATCGCCCACAAATACGGCAAGCCCGTGGTGGTAGATCCCAAAGGCAGCGATTTCAGCCGTTATCGCGGCGCGGCGGTGATTACGCCGAACCGCAAGGAACTGGAAACCGCCACTGGCATGAAAACCGCGACCGACGACGAGGTACGCGCCGCCGCGATGAAAATCATCATCGAGTGCGATATTGCCGCCGTGCTGGCCACACGCAGCAAGGATGGCATGTCGCTGATCGCCGCCGATACGCCGCCCGTCCATATCGCTGCCAATGTGCGCGAAGTCTTTGACGTCTCCGGCGCGGGCGACACCGTGATTGCCGCTTTTGCCACTGCGATTGCCGCAGGCCTGCCCCTGCTGACCGCGGCGGAGCTGGCCAATATCGCCGCCGGTATCGTTGTCGGCAAAATCGGCACGGCAACCGTACAGCCCGAAGAAATCATCCATGTGATCAGGAGCAGCCAAATGACCAGCCCCGCCGGTGATATCACCGCCAAAATCATGAGCCGCGCCGTGCTGGCCGATGCCGCCGAGAAACAGCGCGCGCTGGGCCGCAAGGTCGGCTTTACCAACGGCTGTTTCGATCTTTTGCATCCTGGCCACGTCTCGACGCTGCGTCAGGCCAAGGCGGCTTGCGATTATCTGGTCGTTGCCATCAACAGCGATGCATCGGTCAAGCGGCTGAAAGGCCCCACGCGCCCCGTGCAGGACGAAAAAGCGCGCGGTCTGATTTTGTCGGCCATGGAAATGGTCGATGCGGTCATCGTCTACGATGAAGACACGCCCATCGAAACGCTGAAGGCCGTACGCCCCGATATCCTCGTCAAAGGCGGCCAGTACAAACTGGAAGAAGTCGTCGGCTATGACCTCATTACCAGCTGGGGCGGCAAAGTTGTACGCGCCGAGATGGAAGACGGGTTCAGCACCACCAATACCATCTCCAAAATGGCCGGATAAACGCGCGCGATGACCAGGCGCGCACAAAACCGGAAACAAATCACGCGGCTTTATGCCGCGCCGGCAAATGCGCCCGATACCTGCCTGATCGCCGACAGCCCGCACAGCGGCCGCAATTATCCGTCCGATTTTAATTTTTCCTGCGATTTTCAAACGCTGCGGCAGGCCGAAGACGCGCATGTCGACAAACTGTTTTCTTTTTTGCCTGCGCTGGGCGTGCCGCTGCTCACCGCGCGCGTGCCGCGCTCTTACGTCGATCTCAACCGCGCCGACAGCGTCAGCGCACCATGGCAACGCGCGGCCGCCAAAGGCGAAGACCCCGATTATACACCGCAGGAAGGCGGGCTGATCCGCAGCCCCGCCACGCCGCGCCATAGCGAACCCGTTTATAACCGCCCGCTTAAACTGAGCGAGGCCTTTAACCGCGTTGCACGCTGTCACAAGCCTTATCATACGCGGCTGGCGGCACTGATCGACAAGACCGCCGCACAGAAGGGCGCGGTGATGCATTTGAATTTACACTCCATGCCCTCGACCATCCACCGCGGTACGAAGAAAAACAAATACGATATTATTCTGGGTACCCGCGACGGCGAAACGGCAGACGACCACCTGACGCAAAAGCTGCGCGCGCTGCTGGAGGCCAAAGGATACAAAGTCGGCATCAACGTGCCCGGTTTCCGCGGGGCGGAAATTGTGCGGCGGCATGCAAATCCCGCACAGGGCCGCCATAGCATCCAGATCGAAATCAACCGCGCCCTTTATATGAATGAAAAAACGCTGCGGCGGCTGCCCCGTGCGGCGCGTTTGCAGGACGATCTGCGCGATACACTCGAAAACTTCCGTAGCTAT
>JAUXOC010000020.1 GCA_030682495.1 Alphaproteobacteria bacterium
GCCTGACTGCAAGACTGACAAGTCGAGCAGAGACGAAAGTCGGTCAAAGTGATCCGGTGGTTCCGAATGGAAGGGCCATCGCTCAACGAATAAAAGGTACTCTAGGGATAACAGGCTGATACCACCCAAGCGTCCACAGCGACGGTGGTGTTTGGCACCTCGATGTCGGCTCATCTCATCCTGGGGCTGGAGCAGGTCCCAAGGGTATGGCTGTTCGCCATTTAAAGAGGTACGTGAGCTGGGTTCAGAACGTCGTGAGACAGTTCGGTCCCTATCTACCGTGGGTGTTGGAATATTGAGAGGAGCGGACCCTAGTACGAGAGGACCGGGTTTGACGTACCTCTGGTAGACCAGTTGTCGCGCCAGCGGCATAGCTGGGTAGCTACGTACGGACGAGATAAACGCTGAAAGCATCTAAGCGTGAAACTTACCTCAAAACAAGTATTCCCTGAGAGCCGTCGAAGACTACGACGTTGATAGGCCAGATGTGTAAGGGTAGTGATATCCTCAGCTTACTGGTACTAATAGCTCGATAGGCTTGAATCATTACCACGCGTAGTGATAAAGCCACTGTGTGTTGTACACACGAATTAACTTTCGTGTGAGATACGATACAAAGCTGCAATTATGCTTTTCCGGTGTCAGTTGGAACTTTGAGTTTGGATGACTTGGTGGTCATAGAGAGGATGAAACACCCGATCCCATTCCGAACTCGGACGTGAAAAGCCTCATCGCCGATGGTACTTTGTCTTAAGACACGGGAGAGTAGGTCGCTGCCAGGTCTTCCAAACTCAAACTTCCAACAGGTAAATCTATTCATAATGCGCAATCAAAAAGCCGGTCTTCGTGACCGGTTTTTTTGTGCCTGAAATTCTGGCGTAACAGCAAGAGAGGTTCCGATGGCTTTGATTTCCTGCAGCGTTGGCGATGTTCTCCGCTGGACAGAGCCTGTCCTCGCGCCGCCCACACAAAAACGTGGCAAACGCGAACAGATCGGCGCGCAAATTGTCACTGCCAAAGTGTTGACCAGGGCAGAGGTTCTGGAGCTGCAAGTCATCAACATCGAAATCCTCTCCGCGCCCGAAGGCTTCGAAACAAATATCAAACCCGCCGACACCATCCGCCGGCGTGAGGCGAGCCTGATCGCAGGAGAGTGTTCTGTTCAGGCCGCGTAGGGGCCAAACCGACTATTAAAAAAGCGATGGTGTATTGTGAGGGCACATAAAAAATGAAACATCTTCTCTTTGCCTTTTTCTTCTGTATTTTTCTCGCAGCTCCCGCGCAGGCCACGTCCCCTTGCGTCCAGCAGACACCGGAGCAATTCGCCGACGTCAAGGCCGCGTCAGATTTGATCGCGCATGTGCGTCTTAGTAATTACAAAGCCGCCGACGGCAACCCGCACCGTGACGACAGCTGGACGAAAGCCGATGTGCTGCATGTCTATAAAGGAGCGCCTGCAGAGGCCGTAAAAATTACAGGCTGGGCAAGCTATTACCAGCCGCTGTACACATACGATAAAGGCAGCGAGGCCGTCCTCCTGCTCAAAAAAGACGGCGACAAGTGGCGCCTGACGGATATGAACTGGAAATCCTGCGTCCCCTCTGTCATCGGCCTTCCGGCCGATATGGACGCCGCGCAAAAGGAAGAGTTTATCGCTGAGCGCTTGGGCGATCTTGATTGATGCAAACGGATTCTATTCGTCTTTAGGGCCGACCGACATAAAGGGATTATGCGCGATCTCCCACAAATGTCCGTCGGGATCTTTGAAATAACCCGAATAGCCGCCCCAGAAAACTTTTTGCGGCTTTTTAACGGCGGTCGCGCCAGCCGCCAGTGCCTCATTAAAGAGCGCGTTCACTTCTTCTTCACTCTCTAAATTATGCGCAAGGGCGAAGCCGTTAAACGTACCGCCTTCTGAAGAGGGGAGCTCTGCATCTTCTGCCAGAGCATCCCATCCGTATAGTCCCAGCCATGTGCCGTTTAAGGTGAAAAAAGCAACTTCCGGTGGAGATTCCATACGTGGCAGGCCGAGGCCCTTCTCGTAGAATTTAATCGACGTTTGTAAATCTCTCACGCCAAGAGTTATCATGCTAATGCGCGGCTTCATGATCTCCTGCCTATTTTGTAGCGCTACCCCTTAAACTTCTTCGGAATGCCCTGCCAAACCTCGTAATAATTTTCCTGCAATCCGGTTTTGAGTGCGGCTTCGGTCGGGCGCAGGATGTATTTGCTTTCAAACATAAAGGCCATCGTGCCGGAGAGATAGACGGGCTTCAATTCCGCGTTCTCGGCTTTCTCGACGACATGTGCATCAGGCCCGTGCGCGGACATTGAATTGTGCAGCGAACAGCCACCGGGCGCAAAGCCGCCAGCTTCTTTCCCATCATAAACGCCTTTGATGAGGCCCATAAACTCGCTCATCAGGTTGCGGTGGAAATAGGGCGGGCGGAACGTATGTTCGGCTACCATCCAGCGGTCGGGGAAGACCACGAAATCGACATTGGCCACGCCCGGCGTGCCGCTTTGCGACGTCAACACAGTGAAAATCGACGGGTCGCAATGGTCAAAGCTGACGGTATTGATGGCCTGAAATTTTGTCAGGTCGTATTTATACGGCGCATAATTGCCGTGCCAGCCGACAACATCTAGCGGCGAATGGCCAATCGGTGATTGCCACAGCGCGCCATCAAATTTTGCGATGACGGTGAAATCACCGCTGCGGTCTTCAAACGCTGCGGTGGGATAAAGAAAATCGCGCGGCAAGGCAAGGCCGTTGGCGCCGATAGGGCCGAGGTCGGGCAGGCCAAAGGGCGCGCCGTAATTCTCGCAGATATATCCGCGCGCCGTGCCGTCCGGCAAATCGACCGCGAATTTGACTCCTCGCGGGATGACGCAGATCTCACCGGGCGCAACATGCAGCTGGCCCATTTCGGTGCACATCAACAGCGCGCCGCTTTCGGGGACAAACAGCATCTCGCCATCGCCGTTGTAGAAAAAGCGGTCGGTCATGGATTTGTTGGCCGCATAAACATGCGCGGCCATGCCGGCCCAGCTGGCGGTATCACCATTGCCGGCCATGGTCAGAACGCCATCGATGATATCCGTGGGCTTCGTGGGCAGGGGCAGCGGATCCCATCGCAGCTGGCTCGGGTTTGCGGCGGCGAAGGGCGCGCTTTTGAATTGCGGCTGCGCATAGGGCGTATAGGGCTTGTGCTTGACCGAAGGATGGATGCGGTAAAACCAGCTGCGGCGGTTATGGCCGCGCGGTGCCGTGAAGGCAGAGCCGGACAGCTGCTCGGCATAAAGCCCGTGCGCGGGTTTCTGCGGCGTGTTCTGACCCTCGGGCAGCGTGCCCGGCTTGGCCTCGCTCGCGAATTCATTGCCGAAGCCGGATTGGTAGCGCAAAGATACCGAAGCCTGAGCCATCGTGTTTCTCCCCTTGGGCGGCAGAGCGCGCGTGGCGCATGTCGCTAGTCACGCGGGTGGCGGCAGCCGCAAGCCGAACCACATTCATTATAGAAGCGCGAACAAGTCGGTAAAGGCGTTAATTTATTCTGATTTTTCAATATATTCGCTTTTTTGCCGTAAAGGGGTTGCTTTGGCAGAGGCAATCCGTTATGTTCTGCCCACTGAATTCGCCCGTCATGGGCCGGTTGCCCCTGCCAAGGCAATCCGTAAGGTTATCGCGGGGTGGAGCAGCCCGGTAGCTCGTCAGGCTCATAACCTGAAGGCCGCAGGTTCAAATCCTGCCCCCGCAACCATCTTTTCAATGGGTTAGCTAAGCCTTCGTTAACTATCTTCTGTCATAATACACTTACACGGTACTTGCACGGTGTTTGTGTTTCAGGAGAAGTGAAATGGAGAATCAAACCCAGTCCGAAAAGCATCCTGTCCTTGGTGGAAAAGCCTATCTTTACCGCCGCAGTGACAGCCAGCTCTGGCAAGCCGCCGCCTATCTCAAAGGCCGCAATTACCGCAACTCCACGCAGGAAACCCACCTCCACCACGCTATCAAGGTGGCTGAGGAATGGTATTACCGTTTGCTTGGCCTCAATGCCGTAGGCCAGCTTGCTCCCAAGAAGGAAATTACCTTCCGCGAGGTTGCCGAGCAATTTACCAAAGAATATACCGTCATGACCGAAGGCCAACGTGCCCCAAGATGGGTGCAAGGGCATGATATCCGCCTCCGCGTCCACCTTTTACCGTTCTTTGGGGATATGCCTATCTCTCAAGTCACTGTGTCCAAGGTGCAGGAATATCGCGTTCATCGTATGACGCCCAAAGAGGATAAAAACCCCAAGGCCGAAGATAACCGCCCTCATAAAAAAGGCAGTATTCCCGCGCCCAAAACGCTCCACAATGAAATCGTGACCCTCCGTCAAGTTTTGAGAACGGCGGAGCGCCACGGCTGGATTAGCTTTGTGCCAAACCTGTCAGCGCCTTTCCGTGGCAATGGCAAGGTATCGCATAGGCCGTGGTTCAGCCCCGCCGAATATAAATCCCTCTATGAAGCTACCCGCGAAAATGCAGAGAAAGCGAGGCCGCAAGACAAGTGGCATGCCGAACAGTTGCACGACTATGTACTGTTCATGGGCAACACGGGCTTGCGACCGGACGAGGCCAAAAACCTGCAACATCGCGACGTGGAGATTGTTCACGACAAAGCGACAGGGCAGGAAATTTTGGTGATTGAGGTGCGCGGCAAGCGCGGCATCGGCTTTTGCAAAAGCACTGCCGGAGCCGTGCATCCATATCGCCGTTTACTTGCAAGGGCAAAGCCTGCCAAGGGAAATCAGAAGGAACCCGCTTTTCCAGAGCCGACGGATTTACTGTTTCCATCTAATCATTCCACCATGTTTGATTCGCTCTTGAAGCATAAAGATGTGAAGCTGAAATACGACCGTGACGGCAAGGCGCGGACATCATACAGCTTGCGCCATACCTACATCTGTATGCGCCTTCTGGAAGGGGCAGACATCTATCAAATCGCTAAAAACTGCCGAACGTCAGTAGAAATGATAGAAAAGCACTATGCCGCCCACCTGAAAAACACGCTGGATGCCTCAGCCATCAATGTGGTGAAAACAGGCGAGAGCCGTGTCAAAAATCAGAAGAAGCGCAGGAAGTCGAAGGACGACCCAAGCGCCTGAACCTTCGGGCAAGCGGAGGGTGAAGACCCTCCGCCACTTCCCACAAATATCCGCGAAGGCGGAGAAGCTTCAAGCGGCAAAGGCCGCAAACGTATAGGTAGAAGCTCCCGCAGTGTTGATCTGCGGGAGCTTCTTTGTTTCGGGATCAAAAGCCCGGAAATTGAGGGCTTCTGTGCCTTTTGTTGGTCAACGCCCGCTGGACGGTTTCGATGGAAGCCAGAACCACCGTTCTTTCGAAATTTCCCTGATCTATGCGGTACAGCTCTTGTGCCAGCTGGCAGAACTTTGAGCGCAGCTCCGGCTCACTGAGGTGATCCAGATCGGATATTGTGATGAACTTCGACATGATTTCTCTCCTTGCGTTTTCTGGCCGCGAACCTTCACGGCCTTCATGACGCAGGCCTCAAAGCAGCCGTATCGGCCAGCCGCACTCGATGGAACGCAGTGGAGAAGCCTTTACGGCTTGCGGCTATCGGGACGAGCCGCTGCTAAGGTCAAGATGAAGAGGGCGTGGATCGCGGACAGGGGCGGGAGAAAGTGTCGCCGTCAGATCAAAACAATCGTTTCGGAACACTGTGCAGAGCAAAAAGCCCATTTCTGTCTGAATGCGCTATCAAGACACCGCAAAGGTAAAATATTCCCAAAAACGCTACGGACTGCTTCCAGCATGGCCAGCCGTACTTCTCCTTAAGGAATTTGCATCCCCCATTCGTGGAATCTTTAGCCCCCTGCCATACACGTGCGCTTCTTGCGTCAACAAGAAAATCGGCTCCCCCTGAAGGTTTCCCCCAATTTTCATGTGTGACGCCGCGCCCGCTTCATGGCGGACGGGAGGCATCGCCCGAAAGGGTCATGCAAATAAAGGAGATACGGCCATGACACAACTGCACGCTCAACCCTACGACATTTCCGCTACAGGATTTTACTTCGACAGCGCGGAAGAATACGTGCAAAAATCAGCCAAAAACTTCAACAGTTTTGGCGCTCCGGTCGAGGAATACGAAATCCAGTTCATCGACGGCGAGAGCATCGACACCGCCCTGTTCACGGCGCTCAACGTTCATCAGGGAAACTTTCCTCAGTTTCTCGAAGCTTGCGACAGCTGGGATGACCAGCAAAAGCAGAAAGTCATCATCGCCGTTGGCGAATGCGGCTACAGCTTCGATCTGGTATCGGGTGATCCCGACGATTTCGACGTGGACATCTATCAGCTTGACAGCCTGAAAGAGCTTGCCGAGCAATTCGTGGATGAAGGCCTGTTCGGCGAAATCCCCGCGTCAATCCAGAGTTATCTGGACTACGACGCCATCGCCCGCGACCTCGGCATGGATTACAGCGAAATCACCATCGCTGGAGAAAGGCTGATTTACAGGTGTTCCTGAAGGGGAACACCTCTTTCCTTCAAATATAGATCTATTGTAATATTGCTGCATAGGAAGCTCATCGGGGCTTAAATGTTGGCATATTCAAGAAGCTCAGAAAAATGGATCAGTCAAAGTTTCAAGCGCTATTGAAATACTAC
>JAUXOC010000023.1 GCA_030682495.1 Alphaproteobacteria bacterium
AGCCCTGAAACAGGAAATCGTGCAGACGGTCAAGGCCGCAAACGACATCCAGTCGCTGGAAGAAGTCCGCATCACCGCGCTTGGCAAAAAGGGCCGCGTGACCGACCTCATGAAAACCCTCGGCACGCTGTCGCCGGACGAGCGCAAGGAAATGGGGCAGGCGCTCAACCGATTGAAAGACGAAATCACCGCCGAGATCGATGCGCGCGCCACGACCTTGAAAGCCGCCGCATTGAATGCGCGACTTGCCGCCGAAAAACTGGACGTCACCTTGTCACCGCGCCCCGAAAGCAAGGGCAGCATCCACCCGATCAGCCAGACCATCGAAGAGATGATCACGATTTTCGCCGATATGGGTTTCAGCGTTGCCGAAGGGCCGGAGATTGAAGACGATTTTCACAATTTTACCGCACTTAACTTCCCGCCCGAACATCCGGCACGCCAGATGCATGACACTTTCTATCTGCCCGATGTGGCCGGAAAGACCGGCGATGCCGCCAAGCGTCTTTTGCGCACACATACCTCGACCGTACAGGTGCATGTGATGCAAACGCAGAAACCGCCGATCCGCGTCATCATTCCGGGCCGCACCTTCCGCTCCGACTACGACATGACGCATACGCCGATGTTCCACCAGATGGAAGGCCTGCTGATCGACAAGACAGCACATATGGGCCACCTGAAAGGCTGTTTGATCGAGTTTTGCAAACGGTTCTTCGAGGTGGACGACCTGCCGACGCGTTTCCGCCCCAGTTTCTTTCCCTTTACCGAACCTTCGGCAGAAATGGATATCGGTTGCAGCCGCGAAAAGGGCGAGCTGAAAATCGGTGCCGGTTCCAGCTGGCTGGAAATTCTCGGCTGCGGCATGGTGCATCCGAATGTGCTGAAAAACTGCGGCATCGACCCGGACGAATATCAGGGCTTTGCCTTTGGCATGGGGATTGAACGTGTGGCGATGCTGAAATACGGCATTCCTGACCTGCGCACGTTTTTTGAATCCGATTTACGCTGGCTCAAGCACTATGGCTTCGGCCCGATGGAGCAGCCCAACAAGGCGCTTGGTTAAGAGAAGCCGCACACCCCGACAAAGAGTATACACAGATGAAATTCACGCTTTCCTGGCTCAAAGACTTCCTCGACACGCCCGCGACCTTGTCCGAAATCACCGACAAACTGACCGCGATCGGCCTTGAGGTCGAAGGCATCGACAACCCCGCCGAAACCCTGAAAGGCTTCGTCGTCGGCCATGTCATCACCGCCGCCCGCCACCCCGACGCCGACAAACTGCAATGCCTTGTGGTCGATACCGGCACGGAAAAGCTGAACGTGGTCTGCGGCGCACCGAACGCGCGCACGGGCATGAAGGGCGTTTTTGCGCCTGTCGGCAGTTATATCCCCGGCAGCGATATGACATTGAAAAAAGGTGTCATTCGCGGGCAGGAATCGAACGGTATGATGTGTTCGGAGCGCGAACTGCTGCTGTCTGATGAACACAACGGTATCATCGAGCTGCCCGATAGCGCCGCCACCGGCAGCGATGCCGCCGCCGCGCTCGGCCTTGATGACCCCGTGATCGAAATTAACCTGACGCCCAACCGCGGCGACTGCGCCGGTATTTACGGCATTGCGCGCGATCTGGCCGCAGCGGGGCTGGGCACACTGCGCCCGCTGGCCGCGCCCGCCCTGACACCGACGTTTGAAAATCCGGTCAAGATCAGCATTGCCGATACCAAAACCTGCCCGCTGTTTATCGGCCGTGCCATTCGCGGCGTCAAAAACGGCCCCTCGCCCGAGTGGCTGCAAAAGCGTCTGAAGTCTGTCGGGCAAAACCCGATTTCGGCGTTGGTCGATATCACCAACTATCTGACGATTTCGCTCAACCGCCCGCTGCATGTCTTTGATGCCGATAAACTGAAAGGCCACATCCATGTGCGTCCATCCACATCCGGCGAGACACTGGAGGCACTGAACGACAAAACCTATACGCTAACCGATGGCATGACTGCCGTTTGTGATGATTCCGGCGTGCTGGGGCTGGGCGGCATCATCGGCGGCGTGCCGTCTTCCGTCACCGAAGCCACGACAAATGTTTACCTCGAAGTTGCGCTGTTTGACCCCGTACGCACGGCGATGACGGGGCAAAAGCTGCAAATCGACAGTGACGCGCGTTACCGCTTTGAACGCGGTATCGACCCCGCCTTCGCCCATGATGGCGCAGCGATTGCCGCACAGATGATCCTCGATCTTTGCGGCGGTGAAGCAAGTGACCTTGCTATCGCCGGAGCCGTGCCGGATAACCGCCACGTCATCGCCTATGCACCGGAGCGCCTGAAACTGCTCGGTGGTATGGATTTGCCGGAGGCACGGCAGCAAGCCATCCTGAGCGCGCTCGGCTTTGAAGTCACCGACGCGGGAAAAGTCTGGAACATCAAGCCGCCCAGCTGGCGCAGTGACGTCGAAGGCGCTGCCGATATCGTCGAAGAAATTCTGCGCATTGAAGGCTACGACAATATCCCCGCTGAAATCGTGCGCCCCGCCGCCGACGAAAGACTGGAGCCCTTATCACCGCTGGCACGCCGCGCCACGCTCACCCGCCGCATTTTGGCGGCGCGCGGCCTGAACGAGACGATTACATGGTCTTTTCTGGACGAAGCCGCGGCTGATCTTTTTGGCGTAAACCGCCAGCAAAACAAAGCGGCGCTGACGCTGACCAACCCGATCAGCGTTGATCTGGCTGTGATGCGCCCGTCGGTTTTGCCGAACCTGATTGCCGCCGCCGGACGCAACGCCGACCGCGGCATTGGCGATACCGCCCTGTTTGAAATCGGCAATTGTTATTGGTCGACCGAAGCGGAGGGGCAAGTGCTCACCGCAACCGGCCTGCGCAGCGGCAATGCCCGCCCGCGCCATTGGTCGGGTACGGCGCGCACCGCCGATGTCTACGACGCCAAGGCCGATGCGCTGGCGGTACTGGAGGCCTGCGGCGTCAATACGGCGAACGTGCAAATTGCCGCCGATACCCCTGAATGGTATCACCCCGGCCGTTCGGGCGCGCTGCGTCTGGGCCCTACCGTTCTGGCCTGGTTTGGTGAAATTCACCCCGCCGTTTTAGGCGCGATGAAACGCGACGAAGCCTATGCAGGTTTCGAGATTTTTCTGCCAAGCCTGCCGCAGGCGCGCAAAAAAGGCCCGCAGAAAGAACTGCTGCGCCCTTCTCCCTTCCAGCCGGTCGGGCGCGACTTTGCGTTTATCGTTGATGAAGCGGTAGAGGCCGAAAAAATCCTCCGCGCCGTACGCGGCACGGATAAAAAGCTGATCACCCATGCCGAGATCTTTGACGTTTATCAGGGCAAGGGCGTGGAGAGTGGAAAGAAATCAATCGCGCTTGCCGTCACCCTGCAGCCTGCCGAAAAGACGCTGACGGACGAAGAAATCACCGCCGTGAGCCAGAAAATCGTCGAAGCCGTCAAAGCGCAAACGGGCGGCATGCTACGCAGCTAGGGGCGGTCATTTCACGCATAAAAAAAAGGCCCCACATAAACGGGGCCTTTTTATTTGTACGGAGGCGGTTTTATTCCTGCGGCGTGTGATCGTCTATTTCGTCGCTGATTTCCTCGGCGGCCTCTTCGGCGGCCTCCTTAATGTCTTCTGCGGCGCGTTCAATGCTGCCGGTTATTTTTTCCATCGGCGTTTCGGGTGTGCGCGTACGGTCATAAACCAGCAGCGCCACAACGACAGCCAGAACCAGTACCGCCACTGCAATCATGTTATTCTTGTTCATTATAGGAGCCTCCTCTTTTTTTGTTCAGTGCCACAAACGCAGCATAGGGCAAAAAGGTTCCCACAGGTGAACTTTAACCGCGCACGATGCCCTCTTCCTCCAGCAGGTCTTTTTTGGACAGTTTGCCCACCGCCGTTTTCGGCAGCGGCAGGTCGCGGATGATGATTTTCTTGGGCATTTCGGTAGGTGACAGGCGGTCTTTCAAAAAGGCCTTCAACGTTTCGGCACTGACCGATTCGCCGGCACGCAGTTTGATCCAGGCCTGTACCGCTTCGCCGCGCAGCTTGTCAGGCACGCCCGCGACAATGCATTCTTCGACGGCGGGGTGGGTATAGATCACTTCTTCGATATGGCGCGGGTAGACGTTATAGCCGCCGACAAGCACAAGGTCTTTAACGCGGTCGACCAGATAGACGAAACCGTCTGCATCCATATAACCGACATCACCGGTATAGAGTTTGCCGTCTTTGATGACAGCTTCGGTCTCCGCATCGCGTTTGTAATAGCCCTTCATCATCTGCGGGCCGGTCACAACAACCTCGCCCTTTTCTTTAAACGGCAAAACCGTTGTACCGTCTTCAAGGCTGATGATTTCAACCACGGTGCCGGGGATCGGCAGGCCGATGGCACCCGCGCGCGCTTTTTTGCTGAGCGGGTTGCAGGTGGCCACAGGTGAAAATTCTGTCAGACCATAGCCCTCGGCGACGAGGCGCGCGCGGGTACGCTCTTCAAAAATACGCTTGACGTCAGCAGGCAGCGGCGCGCCGCCGGACAGGCAGAATTTAAAGCAGCCGAAATCGTGGTCGGCCACGCGGCTGTCATTGGCAAGCGCGATATACATTGTCGGCACGCCCGCCATAAAAGCCGGTTTGTGATCGCGGATCAGTCCCAATACCTCTGCCACGCCGAATTGCGGCAGCAGCAGCATCTGCATGCCCTTCATCAGCGGCATGTTCATCGCAACCGTCATCGCAAAAACATGGAACAGCGGCAAAACAACAACCATGCTGTCTTCACCTTCTGCCGCCGTGTGATACCAATGGCTCATTTGCAGCGCATTGGCATAGAGGTTTTTATGTGTCAGCATCGCGCCTTTGGGCGTGCCGGTCGTGCCGCCGGTATATTGCAGAACGGCGATGTCTTGGTCAGCATCAATATCAACGCCCTTGGGCGCGGGGCCGGCTTGCAAAAGATCGGCGAAGCAAATCATCCCTTCTGCCATCGGCGCAATTGTCGGCGCGCGCAGGTCTTCGGCGACAGGGCAGACAACAAGGCCTTTCAGCCGTGTCTTATGCATCAGCCCGGCGGCTTTGTCGGTGAGTGCGGCAAGGTCGATTGTGACCAGATAGTCGGTTTCGCTGTCTTCAACCTGCGCGATCAGATCACGCTCCACGTAAATCGGATTGTAATTCACAACCGTACCGCCCGCGCGCAGAATGGCGAAATACATGACGACGCCCGCCGCGCTATTCGGCATAAACAGTCCGACTTTGATGCCCTTGCCAACGCCGCGCTGTTGCAGCCCTGCCGCCGCGCGGTTAACCAGTGCCAGCAGTGATGCGTAATCATAAACGGACGATGCCGTGCGCAGTGCAGGACGATCCGGCCATTTTGCCGCGCTTTGTTCCAACAGCGCAAACAATGGCAGCGACGGGACATCCAGCGCCTGCGGCACGCCCTCGGCGTAATGTTGCAGCCAAGGGAAATCCTGACTTTGTTCAGATACGTTTTGGCCGTCTTCAAGACGCAGGGCGTTCGACATGTCTCGTCCTTTTGAGTTTTGGTTTCGACTTCAGGTTTCGTCTTTATTAACGCTGGATGCCTTCTTCGGCAAGAAGGTCTTTGCGTGACAGCTTGCCGACGGCTGTTTTCGGCAGGGCTTTTTCACGCAGGATAATCTTGCGCGGCATTTCGATGGGAGAAATTTTATCTTCCAAAAACGTCATCAGATCCCCCTCCGTCAGGCTCGCGCCCGATACGGGTTTGACCCAGGCCCAGACGGTTTCGCCGCGCTCGGGGTCAGGCACACCGGCGACGATGCATTCTTCGACGTCCTTGTGCAGGTAGATCGCCTCTTCGACAATACGCGGATAAACGTTATAGCCACGCACGATGATAAGATCTTTGATGCGGTCGACGAGGAACAGATAGCCTTCGTGGTCCAGATAACCGACGTCGCCCGTATGCAAACGGCCGTCTTTGATAACGTCTGCCGTGGCTTCGGGTTTGTTGTAATAGCCCTTCATGACCTGCGGGCCGGTGATGCAGACCTCGCCTTTTTCGCCGACTGGCAGAACCTTGCCAGTGTCGCGGCACAGAATTTCAACAATCGTACCCGGCACCGGCATACCGACGGAGCCCGCCTTGCGCTTGCCCACCGCGGGGTTAAACGTTGCACCGGGGGAAGTCTCGGTCAGGCCGTAGCCTTCGGCCAGCGCCTGTGATCCGGTTTTTTCTTCAAACAAACGCTTCACATCCAGCGGCAGCGGCGCGCCACCTGAAATGCAGAATTTCAGGCAGGAGAAATCATAATTGCCCACATCGGGAGAGCTCGCCATGGCATTGAAAATCGCCGGTACGGCGGGGAACAACGTCGGGCGGTGTTTTTTGATGGTTTTAAACACATCAGCCAGATCGAATTTGGGATGCAGAATAATTTTCGTGCCCGCCTGAAGCGAGCAGTTCATCACCACCGTCATGGCAAAAACATGGAACAGCGGCAGGACACCGACAATGGTTTCCTTGCCCGGCTCGATGGTTTTGACCCATTTCAGGATTTGCTCCATATTCGCGTATAAATTTGCATGGGTCAGCATCGCGCCTTTAGGGATGCCGGTGGTGCCGCCGGTATATTGCAGCACGGCGATATCTTCTTCGGGGTCGATCACAGGCAGCTCCGGCTTGCCGTCGTTGTTGATGATATCGCGGTAAGCGATATGGCGGTCATCCCATGTCACCTGCGCGACGTCTTTGCGTTTGGCAAGCGGGAAGAGGATATTTTTGGGGAAGGGCAGCGCCGCACCAAAGGGGCAGATAATAACGCGCTTCAGCTTGGAGTAATGCAGCGCGTGGTTCATCTTGTCGCAAAGGACTTTAAGATCGACCGTCACCATGATATCGGTTTCGCTGTCGTCAATCTGGCTGACCAGTTCGCGGTCGACATAGAGCGGGTTGTAATTCACAACCGTGCCGCCGGCCTTGAGGACGCCATAGTAAAACATAATCGAATAGGGCGTATTGGGCAGGAACAAACCGACCTTGACGCCTTTCTTGACGCCGATTTTTTGCAGTCCTGCGGCAACGCGGTCAACCAGTACGCCCATCTCGGCATACGTCCAGCTGCGGCCGAGGAAGTCGCAGACGATTTTGTCGCCATAGGTCTGCGCCGCCTGATCCATCACATGAAACAGCGGTTTTTTATTGAGCGGGGCTTTCCATGAGATGCCCTGCGGATAAAATTTTTCCCAGATCCATTGCGTGCCGTCGAAAATCGGCGTTGCGGGCGATGCAGCGGCGGCTGCGGGGGAAGAAACGCCTGGGGATTGTGTCATTGCTTGTGCTGCCTTGGCCATGGGTGTGCTCCGGAAAAAACTCAACAAATAAATGCAATATAGGCCAGTACTATATAGGTTTTTGCGCGCAAGCTAAAGCCGTGATCGGCACTAATATTCTTTTGAGGTTATGGCATGATGCGGCGCGGCATAGACCTGCGGCCGCCACAGATCGCTCAGCGCGGAGATGGTGACGCCGCTTTGGTTCTTTTCTGAAAGGCCGCGATGTTCGCGCGGCGATAGGCATCCAGTTTTTGTGCGCCGAGTTTTTGCACAACGCGGTCAATGACCACCTGCGCACGTTTGGATGGTTTCTGCTGCGGCTGCATAAAGCCCGTGTTGTGGCCGTTTTCGTAGGGGAACGAGAAGTCGTACTGCCCTGCCGTCACGTCGAAAACCGCGCCTGCACCGCGCTTTCCGTCTTTCGGCCCGCGAATCCACCAGTGCGTTTCACGCATGAAGTCTAACTGCGTTTCACGCACAGGATTATGAGACATTTCACGTTCGGCCTTTGCACGCCGAGCGCCATAGTGCATCTTGCCGTCCGGCGTTACGGTATAGCCGCAGACCACAGGCATAAACCCCGCCGCCTTGCCGCCTGCGATATGATAGAAAGCTTCGGAGGCCACGGCGCAATGGCCGGTCTCGGGCGCGTCGCCGTCTTTGAGACCTGCACGGTATTGCGCGCTCAAGAGATCGGGCGAGAGCGCATCGATAATCGCGCGTTTGATATCGGCGAATCCGGTCATGGGCTTTTCAAATCTGTTAAAACGAGAATAGTTTATCCATAAAGCAGCGCGCCCTGCGCGTCAAGCCCCGCTCTTTGCGCTTAAAAACAAAGGCTTAATATATCCGCCGCGACAGGCTGCCACGCTCCGCCTAGAATGATTGGGTTTTTAAACCGCCTCCCCGTTTCGCGCCAAGGACTTTGCCGTGTCTGCCTATCAACCGCTCATCGACTGGGCTTTGGCCGCCCTAAAAGTGCCCGCCGCGTGCATGGCCGAGGTTGTGGTCGAGACGCCGTGGTCTTGCGTTCTGCGTATCGAAACGGACGCCGGTGTTTTCTACCTCAAAAAAACACCGCCCGGCCTCTGGATCGAAGCCGATGTGCTGCGTTTTTGTCAGGACGAATTGCGCCTTGATATCACCCCGCGCCTGATCGCATCCGACCGCGAACGCGGCTGTTTTCTGATGCAGTCCTGTGGCGATATGACATTGCGCACATATTTCGAAGGCAAATTGGATACAGCCGTTTTATGCCGCGGCATCGAAACATACCGGCTGCTGGGCGATGCGGCCGCGCCACATCACGGCACGCTGCTGAAGATCGGCCTGCCTGACTGGCGTCTGGCAAATCTGCCCGCTGTTTTCGATGATCTTGTGCAGCACGAGCGCTTTTTAAAAACCGAAAGTCTCGAGACGTCCGAGATTGCAAATTTGCGCCGCGCGCAAAAACCGCTGGCAGCGGCCTGCGCCGCGCTGGCGGGCATCGGGGTTTCCGATACCCTCTGTCACTGCGATTTTCATGACAATAACATCACGATCGACCGCCCGAGCGGTAAAACATTTATCATCGATCTTGGCGAGACGGCAATTTGTCATCCGTTCCTGCCGCTGTCTTCGCTGCTGCGCCGGATGGGCGGACGCTATGAGCTGAGCGATGGTGACCCGCGCCTGACGCTTTTGCAGGCGGCCTGTTTTGAGGGCTGGGGCATCACGCCGCCGGAGAAAGCGCGCGCCGAGGCACTGGCTGAATCTCTGGCGCCGCTTTTCTATGCTTTGTCTTATATCCGCCTTGCCGCCGAAACGCCGGATATCAACGACAAAGCCCCGCGCATGCAGGGGCGGATTGCGGCGGGGCTGCGCGAGGTGATTGACCGGCTTGGCTGATGTCAGACGTCGATCTGTAAAATATCTTGCGGATAGGCACCGGCAGCCAGAGTGCGGATATGTTGCGGCAGCACGGTGGGGAAAATCTTTTCTGCCGTGCTTTCGACTGTAGCCGGCGCCCACCAGCGCGTTTCGGCAACGAACTTACGTTCGATCTGCGTGTGCCCTGCCGTTGAAATCTCGGTTTGTTTTGTGTGGGCAATAAAATATTTTTCATCGACATGAAGGATATCGCCGTAAAAAACCAGATCCACCTTGCGGTGCCAGATCATCGGGCCGATGGTGATATCCTGATGCCCGGTTTCTTCGGCAATTTCGCGGCGAATGGCAGTATCTTCACTCTCGCCGTCTTCCATGCCGCCGCCGACGGTGCCCCAATAATCGCTGTCCATCGGCGGCTTGCCGACGTTGTGGATGTTCGGATCATTGCGGTATTTGAACAAAAGCACGTCACCTGCCGGATTGAAAAGCAGCGCACGCACGGTATAGCGAATCTTTTTTGTCATGGTTTTCTCCCGCCGCCATCATACCAAAACCGTTTCGAAAAAAAAGGCCGGCACCGGATTTCTTCCGGATACCGGCCTGCAAGGTGTTCGTACAGGTTAAGAGTACGGTGGTAAAGGTTAGGGGTGGAGGAAACGCCGCAAGGCGGGCTCCTTTCGGCTTAGAAAGGAAATACGGCGTCGATGAATTGCTGGCCATAGCGCGGCTGCTGGATTTCGGTGACCTGACCGCGGCCGCCGTAGGAAATCCGCGCTTCGGCGATTTTTTCATACGAGATGGAGTTGTTGTTGAGAATGTCTTCGGGGCGGATCACGCCATCCAGCGTCAGTTCGCGCAGTTCATAGTTCACGCGGACTTCCTGCTGGCCACGAATGATAAAGTTTCCATTTGGCAGCACCTGCGTAATCATCGCCGCGATCTTGAGCTTGATTTCTTCCTCGCGCTTGATCTTGCCATCACCCGAGCTGGTGGAATTGGAATTCATGCCGACAAGATTGCTGGGGTCGACGCCGCCGGGCAGCATCTTGCCCAGATAGCCCTCAAAACCGGCAAGGCTGGGCAGGCCGGTCTGTTCCGTGCCGCGGCGCTGGCGTTCGGTTTTGTTCTGCATATCGGCTTCATCTTTGATGTCGATATTGACGGTCATGATGTTGCCGACTTTATGCGCGCGCTGGTCTTTGAAAAAAGTCTGGCGGCTGGGCTGCCACAGGGAATTGGCGTTGGTATTCGCTTCCTGCACCGAGGGCATCGGCAGTTTAATCAGCTCGGGGCTGTTTGCACTGTTATGCGCGGTCTGGATGCCGCTCATGGCCGGCGCCTTGCCGATGTTGGACACCCGCTCGCTGACCCCGCAGGCGGAGAGCATGAGAACGGACACAAAAGAAAGCGCGAGAGTGACGGTGGTCTGAAGAGGCTTGTTGGGTTTCATAATTGTTACTCCTGATAACCTGTACTTTAGTTTCCGGCATTTTTTGCCGTTTATTCTTGAATGAAGCTTTGCAATCTTCGTGCCATTTTGAGGCGGCGGCGGCGCGGTTTTTGCCGCTTAGCTGCCTGCCGCGCGGACAGAGGCGCTCTGTGCTCCGGTCACGACAGCCTCCAGCACCTGACGGGAAGACATATTCATGACCCGGATAAGACTGCCCGAACCGCCGTTTTCCAGCGCCCGCGCCTGCGTTGTCAGAGACATGCTGCCGTTTTGCAAGGACACGGTGACCATTTCGCCTTTTTTGACCAGCATCGGCTGAACGATGTCACCGGCGGCAACAGGACGCATGGCGGGCAAGCTGCGGCGCGGCGACAGGCCGAGCAGCTGTTTTTCATCCACAATCATCTGCGCGGAAAGATCGGCGGAGCGGATATCCAGATGGGTAATATCGGATGCGGTAATGATATCGCCCGAACGCTTGGCCTGCACCAGCACCGGAACGGACGTCATCATATGCAACTGACCGGCGATGTCGCGGCGCACATCACCCGCCGCCAGCGTGGCGCGGAACACACCGCGGGCAAGGTCATAACGCAAATCTTCGACCGAGACGGCGGCAATTTCATGCGGCGGGATGTAAAACGCACCCGCACGGCTGTCGAAAACGGTCTCGAACTTTTGCCCCGGCAGCGCCAGCGCCAGTTTTTCCTGCAGCGCGGCTTCGATCTGGAAGCGGTCGATTTCCTGCGCATCACGGCGGATGACAGTTTTCTCCATCGGGTTCTGCGCTTTCCAGCCGAAACCGAAAGCATCGGAGATACGGGCAAGATCATGTGCGCTCAAAACCATTTCGCCGCCCAGCATTGGCGCGGGCGCCAGTACGTGGTCGGCGTGGCGTGTCGCCCCTTGGAAAACATCGCCGACCGTAATGACATCGGCCGTCACGATTGTCTCTGCGCGGGGCGCAATTGTCTCTGCGCGGGGCGTAATATCACCTGCCCAGGCCTTGCCGACGACCAGAACCGTCATGACAAGTGCCATAAAAACGCTTTTGCCGTCTGGCATTCTTGCTGTGATAAGCGCTGCCGCCTTGGTGGTTTCTTTCTGTTTCATATCCGGTCTCCCAACCCTTGATAAAACTCAGTTCAGTTTGCTGCGGCGGCTTTTCCCGAAGCCGCCGCCGCGATTAACGGAGGTTCGTGATGGTCGACAACATTTCGTCGCCCGTCTGGATAATCTTGGAGTTCATTTCATACGCGCGCTGCGCCTGAATGAGCGAGGTGATCTCCTGCACGATATTCACGTTGGACGTCTCCAGCGCGCCCTGTTCCAGCTGGCCATAGCCCGGCTCGCCCGGGTTGCTGACGATGGCCGTGCCGGAGGCTTCGGTTTCCAGCAAAAGGTTGTTACCGATGGCTTCAAGACCCGCATCGTTGGCGAAACTGGCGAGCTGGATCTGCCCGACGTTGGCCAGCACCGTCTGGTTTTGCAGCTTGACCAGCACCTCGCCGGAAGCGTTGATCGTCACGTCGACCGCATCCGGCGGAATGGTGATACCGGGCTGCACGTTATAGCCTTCGGAGGTTACCAGCTGCCCGTTCTGATCCAGCTGGAAAGAACCGTCGCGGGTATAGCCCGTCTCGCCGCTCGGCAGGGTAATCATGAAATAGCCTTCGCCTTTGATCGCGACGTCGAAGGGGTTGCCGGTCATTTGCAGCGCGCCCTGTTCGTTGATGCGGTAAACCGAACCGGCCTTGACGCCCAGACCCTGCTGGATACCCGCCGGTACAGTCGTGCCCTGATCCGACGACGATGCGCCTGGGCGTACTTTGGTCTGGTACAAAAGATCCTGAAATTCCGCGCGCTGGCGTTTGTAGCCGGTCGTGGTCATGTTGGCGATGTTATTGGAAATCACGTCCACGTTGAGCTGCTGTGCAAGCATGCCGGTGGCGCCGATATCGAGGGTCAATGACATGTGTTCTCTCCTTGTTTCTTTCGTTTCAGGTATTAGACCTGTGACAATTTCTGGATGGTGTTGCGGATACGTTCGTGGTCGGTTTGCAGCATGCGCTGCGATGATTGGTAGCTGCGCAGAACCTCGATCATCCGGTTCATTTCAATCACCGGATTGACGTTGGCGTTTTCGACAAAGCCCTGCACGATACGGACATTTTCAGCAGGTATTTCGCCTTGCCCTTCGGCATTAAACAAGTTTTCACCGGTGCGCGTCATGAGCTGCTGGTTTTCAAACCGTGCGACCTTGATGCGGCCGATGGTGCCGGCCTCGCTGGTGATCTCGCCGTCTTCGGTGATACGGATCTGCGTTGCATCCTGCTGTACCTGAATCTGTTCGTTGTTTTCGTTCATCACCGGATAGCCGTTTTTATTGACCAGCTGGCGGTTGGCATCGAGCGTGAAGCCACCGTCGCGGGTATAACGGATGCCGCCCGGCGTCTGCACTGCGAAGTAACCTTCGTTTTGCAACGCGACGTCGAAAGGGTTATGCGTCTGCGTCATCGACCCGACGGAAAGATTGCGGTAACTGCCGCTGTTGCCGGACTGGCGGATCACATCGCCGCCGCGCGGCTGTGTGATGTATTCGCTGAAAAGCGTTTGCTGCGCTTTGTAGCCAGGCGTGCTCATGTTGGCCAGATTGTTGGCCGTCATATTCATCTGTTGTTGCAGCGAGAGCTGCTGCGATAGCCCGATGTAGGAAATGTTCTCCATATCCATCCACCTTTCTGTTTTTCGTTTCGCTGCGCCGCTTGCGTTTTATGTCTATGCGGCTTGAACAGCGTCTTAACCCGCTTTGGTCTTTGCAGAAACCATGCCAATCTTGTTTATTGAGTAAAAACAACCCCTTGCCATCATGATCCTGCGTGCGGGGTGACGCGTAGCCCCCTGCCCCTCGCCACGGCGCGCATACAGCGGCAGATTTTGCCGCCGCGGGCATAGCGTCCACTGCAACTGCTGCAATTTTAGGAAAACTGATTATTTAGGAAACACCGACTATTGCTGATAAAATGAACTGACACGGAGGTAAAATCTGTGGCACGATATGTGCAGGGTTTTGAGGTGTTTATGCGCGGTCTTTCACTTGGACAGCGCCGCTTTTCATAAAGGCAGGGGAAGAATGGTCAGCGACAGCAAAGAAGAAGTCCCGCTCGCCGCCGAAGGCGCGGAAGGCCTCGGCGCGGCAGAGGAAAGCCGTTTCAGCAAAAAGAAACTGGCGCTGATTATTGTGCTGCCGCTGATTGTGCTCGGCGGGCCCTTGGTGGGCGCTTATTACATGGGCTACCTCGACAGCGTGCTCGGGAAAGAGCTTAACTGCGCCGCCGTAAAAGAAGGCGACGACGATTACGCCGCCTGTATCGAGAAGCTGGCGAAATCCAGCAGCGGGCCCGGCACCTTTATCGACATTCCGCCGATTGTGGTCAATCTCAGTTCCACCGCGCGCCAACCGCGATTTTTGCAAATCAAGCTGAAGGTCGAGCTGGAAACGGCATCCGACCAGAAAATATTTGAAACCGTTATGCCGCGCGTGGTCGACCAGTTTCAAACCTATCTGCGCGAGCTGCGCGTCGACGACCTGCAGGGGTCTTCGGGGCTTTACCGCATGAAAATCGAACTGCTGAACCGCGTGCGCGCCGCCACACCCGAAGTCAAGGTGCGCGACGTTCTTTTTCAGGAGATGCTGGTACAATGACGGAAACGACAGAAAAAACACGCGTCCCCGATCCGCAGGACATGCCCGCCGAGCAAGAGGGCCGCATCCTCGATCAGGATGAAATCGACAGCCTGCTCGGTTTTGGCGACGATGCCGGCAATGGCAGCAAAACCGGCATCATGGAGCTGATTAACTCCGCGCTCGTCAATTACGAGCGCCTGCCGATGCTCGATGTCGTTTTCGACCGTCTGGTGCGCCTGATGTCAACGTCCCTGCGCAACCTGACGTCCGACAACGTCGAGGTCAGCCTCGATCATATTTCCTCCGTACGTTTCGGCGATTACCTCAATTCAATCCCCCTGCCCGCGATGCTGAGCATTTTCAAGGCAGAAGAATGGGACGACCGCGGCATGATGGTCGTGGACAGCGCGCTGATCTATTCCATCGTCGATGTCCTTTTGGGCGGACGGCGTGGTACATCGGCGCTGCGTGTCGAGGGCCGCCCTTATACCACCATCGAAACCCGCCTGATCGAACGTCTGGTGCATGTGGTTTTGAACGATCTTTCCGCCGCTTTCGATCCGCTGTCGCCGGTGTCATTCCGCATGGAGCGGATTGAAACCAACCCGCGTTTCGCCACCATCACCCAGAGCAACAACGCCGGCGTGCTGGCGCGACTGCGCATCGACATGGGCGACCGGTCAGGCCGCATCGAGATCATGATCCCCTATGCCACGCTGGAGCCGGTGCGCGAAATCCTGCTGCAAATGTTTATGGGCGAAAAATTCGGCCGCGACAGCATCTGGGAGAGCCACCTGACGCGCGAGCTGTTTCAGACCGACGTGCATCTTTCTGCCATTCTGGGTGAAACCAGCGTACCGCTAAACGATCTGCTCAACTGGAAAGTCGGCTCGACCGTCATCCTCAATACCCGCCCCGACGACCTGATCGAAATGCGCGTTGGCCAGCACCCGATGTTCATGGCCAAGATCGGCCAGAAACAGGGGCAGATCGCCGCCAGTATCGAAGAATACATCGAGCCCAAGCAGGAGGAGGAATAACCCCATGCTTTCGCTCGGTCTTGTGCTTGACATTGTTTTGCTCGGCGCCTTGGGCGCGGCGATGCACCGCGCATGGCTGTTGTCGCGCCAGTTCGAACAGGTCAGAGCCGACCGCGCCGCTTTCGAACAGCTGATTTCCGCCCTCAATATCGCAACCGCCCGCGCCGGAGAAGCGATTGATGGCCTGAAAGACGCCACCAACCAGGCGGGCGATGCGCTGCAATCCAAGGTCAATGCCGCGCGCGCGCTGGAGGGTGAACTGGAAATCATGCTGCAAGCCGGTGACAATCTGGCCGAACGTCTACAGGATGCGGCCGCAAAAACCCGCCTGAACAGCCCCGCTGCTGAAGCCGCCGCCAAAACGCCGGAGCCACGCGCACGCGCGGAAAAAGAGGCGCCGCGCACACGCGCCGAAAAAGAACTGCTGGACGCCCTGCGCGCCAAGCAGGACGGATAGGAGCGCGCGATGAAACAATTTCTGAAAAAACTGCCGTTGAATGTTTTTACCCTGCTGCTGGCCGCAATGGCGCTGGCGTTTGTCTTTCGTATTGTCGATGTCGTGATTTACGGCGGCAAAGCCCCCGCGGCCATAGCAGCCGCGCAGGCGCAAAAGCAAGTCAACGAAGAACCTCCGCCGATCAGCGCCGCCGATATTGAAAAAGCCGTGCGCGACACGGCACGTGCCGCTGACGAAGCCACCGCACCCGCGCGCGCCGCCGCCGCAACATCGGGCAGCGCGCCCAGCCTTGCCGAAGATCCGTCACTCGACCCCGAACAGCGCATCTTCAGCGCCGCGGAAATTGAGGTGCTGCAATCCCTCGCCCGCCGCCGCGAGGAAATTGAAAAGCGCGAACAAAAACTCGCTGCACAAGAAGCCCTTCTGAAAGCCGCCGAGCAGGAAGTCGATCGCAAAATCGCCGAGCTGAACAAGCTGCGCGGCGAGCTGGAAAGCCTGCTGGGGCAGCAGCAAACAATGGAAGAGGACCGCATCGCCTCCCTCGTCAAGATTTACGAGAATATGAAGCCGAAAGAGGCCGCGGCGATTTTTAATACGCTGGACATGGATGTGCTGCTGGCCGTCATCGGCCGTATGGCAGAGCGCCGCAGCTCTCCCATCATCGCCAATATGGACACCAACAAGGCGCGGCTGGTCACAATTCGTCTGGCCGAACAGCGCAAATTGCCACAGGCCGCTCCTGCAAAAACAACCGCCCCTGCGAAACCGGCAGGCGCGCGATAGATGAAGAGCCACCGCCCTCATAAACCGTCCTCTTTACGCCGGCAGCTTTTGACCGGCGCGGCGATGGCGGCTTTTCTGTGGCTGGGGAGCGCCGCGCCCGCCTGGGCAGAGCGCGTGGGCGTACGACTTGGCGCGCATGCCGATTACACCCGCGTCGTTGTCGATTTTGACCGTCTGGTTGGCTATAAGGTCGATAACACCAATGGCCGCGTCACGCTGACCTTTGATGCCGATGCCGATCTTGCCGCCGCAAGCGTACAAGCCGGACTTGTCAGCGGCGTCACCACAGGCAAAGCAGGCGGCAAAACATCAACGCTCAGCCTTGATATCCCCGCAGGCGCCACGGTGAAGCATTACCGTCTGATGCGCAAAGTCGTTTTGGACGTCTTCCCCGCCCGCGCCGCCGCAAAGCCCGCACCACCCGCGGCGAAGCCCGTTAAAGCGGAAACCGCCGCAGCGGCGCCGCCAGAACCGGCAGCCGCACCACCAGAACCTGCCGCACCGCCCGCGCCAGAAAATTCCACTGTACCTGAACCCGCACAAAGCGAAGCGCCCGAAATTTCATTGCCGCCCGCCGTCATCGCGGCAGCCCCCGAACCGGCGTCTGAGCCTGCGCCCGCATCCGAGCCCGCACAGGCGCAAATCGCGACCCTGTTGCCGCAAGATATCATCGTCGATGAAACCCTGACTGGCCCTGAAGCCGAAGAACCGCGCACCCCAGCTGAAGACAGCCGTACCACGCTGCGCTTTTCCAGTGTCGCGCCGCTGCAACTTGCGGTTTTTGTGCGCGGTGATTATTTGTGGATCGTCACCGAAGGCAGCACCGGCAGCGCCCAGACGCCCGAAGCGCAGGGGCCGCTGGCCAAACTGATCGGTACCCCGCAAATCTCGCGCTTCGCCGGCGGCACAGCCTACCGTTACCGTCTGCCGCCACAAACCTTTGTGGCCGTCGATAAAAGCAATATGGTCTGGGAAGTCACCCTCGCCTCCCTTCCCCTGCAAGCGCCGGGGCGCGAAATTGTGCACGTCGAATTCGACAGCGCGAACGGCAAAGCCAAACTGCTGGCCGCACTGAAAGGCAGCGGCAGACTGCTGACGCTGCAAGACCCGGACGCCGGCGATACGCTGCACGTCATCGCCGTATCCCTGCCGAGCGAGAAGATCGATCAGGGTCGCCGTTTCAGCGATGTTGAAATCATGCCCGCCTTCGCCGGTATGGTGGTGCGCCCGCTGGCCGACGGGCTGCGCGTCACACGTATCAACGACTATGTGATTGTCACCGCGCCAAACGGCATCCGCGCGACGCCTGATGCAGGACCGGTTCTGCTGACCGACGCGGGCAGCCGCATGGCCGGCGAATACCCGCGCCTCTTCGATTTTCCCAACTGGCGGCAAGGCGGTATCGAGCATCTGTCGCGCAACCGCCGCTTGCTGGAGCAGCGCGCGGCAGCCGCGCCCAACGACGATATCCGCAACGAAGCACTGATGAATATGGCGCTTCTGTATTTCGCCAATAATTTCGGACAGGAAACGCTGGGCGTGCTGCGGCTGATCGACATGCGCAGCCCCGCGCTGGCACGCAACCCCAATTTTATCGCCCTGCGCGGTGCGGCCGCGGCCATGGCAGGGCATTATCAGGATGCGCTGCAAGATCTGTCGCATCCCGCCATTCAGCAGCACCCCGAAGTCAACTTGTGGATCGGCTATGCCGCCGCCGCAACCGAGCAATGGCGCATGGCCAACCGCTCTTTCCCGCCTGACAACAGCCTTTTGGTTGAATACCCGCCGTCGATTTCCACCCCTTTCACGGTTTACATGGCCGAAAGCGCGCTGCGTCTGGGTCGCACCGACACGGCGATCCGTCTGCTGGACACGCTTGATACATGGGGCAGCTCGACCGAAAGCCATCACCGCGCGGCCATTGCCTATCTAAAGGGCGAAGCCGCACGGCAAGAAGGGCGCAAAGCCGAAGCTATCCGCATCTGGCGCCCTGTCGCCAACGGCCTTGACCGGCTTTATCACGCCAAGGCCAGCCTTGCGCTTGCAAATTTAGAACTTGCCGAGAACATCATCCCGCTCAAAGAAGCCATTGACCGCATCGACAGCCTGCGCTTTGCCTGGCGCGGCGACGGGCTGGAGGTGCAGATTTTGCACAACCTCGGCCAGCTGAAAGTACAGAACGGCCAGTACCTCGAAGGCCTCGGCGATATGCGCAAGGCGATGACGCTGGCCGATAGCCTGCTCGGCGATACCGATGTCATCCGCGCCGACATGAGCCGTGTGATCTCGGATATTTTTATCGGCGGGCAGGCGCAAAACATCGCGCCGCTGGAAGCGATTTCGATCCATAGCGCCTATGGCAGCCTGATGCCGACCGGCACGGAAGGCTCTGTCGCCACGTTAAACTTTGCCGATTTCCTGATCCGCGTCGATCTCTTGGAAAAAGCGGCGGAGCTGATCGACAGCCAGCTGCGCACCGGTGCGGCACCCAGCGAAAAAGTTCCCGCGCTGGGCGCAAAGCTCGCGGCGGTTTATCTGCTGGATGGCCGTCCGGCAGAAGCCCTCTCGGCCGTGCAACGCAGCCAGCGCAGTGACACCGCCGCACCGCTGGAGCAGGAACGGCAGATGATGCGCGCCCGCGCCCTGTCGCAGCTGAATCGCACCGATGATGCCATTACCGCGCTGGCCGGATTTGACACGGCAGAGGCCAAGCGCCTGCGCGCCGATGTCTTGTGGCGTGCACGCCGCTGGATTCCGGCTGCACAGGCCATCGAAGCCCTGCTGCCCGAAGGCACGCCCGCCGCCTTGGAAGAAGACATCGCCGATATGGTCGTCAATGCCGCCGTCGCCTATAAACTGGGCGGCAATAGCGAAGGGCTTGGCAACCTGCGCCGCCGTTTCGGCACCGCCATTGCCGCAACCCCGCAGGCCAATGCCTTTGGCGTTGTGACCCGTGATGGCGGGGGCAGTGCGCTCAGCGACCGCGAAACCATCCTGAAAATCGCGGGAGAAGTCGATATGTTCAAAGGCTTCCTCAAGGGCTATCAATCCCGCAGCGCCACCGGCGGCTGATTTTCTATCGGCTATTTTATAACAAAATCAGCCCCGATACGGGTTTTCTTGACATAATTTATGCACAGGCGTAAACTTTTTTGAATTCGACGAGTCCGACCCGCAAAGCCTGCGCCGCCCCAGAGGCAGCCCCGCTTCGGGAAGACATCCGGCGGCCGCAGAATGCCGCATTGCCCCGAAAAATTATGATTTAAAGACCCAGTAAAAAGGTGTGTACCCTATGTCCAATTCCGTATCCGAAACCACCCCGTCCACTGCCGCATTGCGCCCAAGCTTCGATATGGCCGCCACGGCGGCGCAGCCTTTCAACCTGCGCTGGACCGCCTACCGCGAGATCGCCAAGACCGGCGGCGCCGATGCGCCCGCGCTTCTGGCAGAAGCCCTTGCATCCGAAAAAGACAGCGGCATCCGCTACATGACCGCAGGGCTGCTGCGCGATGTGGGCAGCCAGACACCCGCCACCGCCACAATTGCCGCACAGGCGATTGCAGGCGCACTGGGGTCCGAAAAAGACGCCTATGCCCGCCGCAGCATGGAACTCGCGCTGGCCGAACTTGCCGCCGCGCAACCGCAAACAACGGCGATTGCCGCGGCCGCGATTGCCAGCGGGTTGAAGACCTCTGCCGATACGCTGACGCGCTGTCTGCAAGCTGGTCAGCTGACCGATTTCTGCGCGGCTGTGCCCGCCACCGGTGCGCAGATTTTGCCCGCCGTCGCCGCTGCTTTTACGGCTGAAAAAGACAAACTGGCCGCGCATCATCTGTCGCGCACGCTGGTGACCATCGCGGCAGACAGCACACAGCGCCAGCACGTGATTGCCACATTGATGCACGCCCTGACAACTGCACCATCGCAGGAAAATCCGGTTGAAAAAACCTTTGCCGCCGCCCATGCACTGCACCGCATTGCCGAGCAATCGCCGCAGAGCGTTTCTTTTGCACTGGCTTTTGCACTGGGAAAACCCGGGCAAGGTGACAACGCGCGCCGCCTCTGCATCCTCGGCCTTGGCGCTTTTGCACAAACGGATAAAGACTGTGCAAAAATTGCAGCGAAAGCCTTGTTCAAAGCACTCCCGGGCGAAACCGAACCGCTCAACCGCCGTCATATCGTCGAGGGGATCATGAACGCCGTTCATAGCGGTCTCAGCTCTCAATCAGCAGGCAGCGGGCTTTATGCGCACCTGAACGCGCGTGAACGTGACCGCGAAACGCGCGACAATATCACCCGCGCACTGCGCAGCCTCGGCCATAAAACGCCGGCGGTGCCGATGAGCATACCGGGGCCGAAGCTTTAAGCTTTAAACAAAAATTGAAAATCAGCCCTGCGCGGTGATTTGCGCGGGTGCTGCTTGCGCGGCACTGGCGGCTGCATCGCGATCCTTGCGTGCCGTTTCTTCCGCGTGGAGTTTTTCCAGCTCTTTTTCCAGCCGCGCCGCTTTGCGGCTTTCCTGCCAGAAACGGAAGCGGGCTTTTTGATGCAGAAGCCAGACAAACAGCGCGCCCAGAAAAAACCCGCCGCCCAAAAGCCCGAGCGCGATCTGCCATAGCGGCAAGGTCAGGGCAAAGACATCGTCATCAGGCAGCAGATGCAGCGTGACCGCCGCGCTGTTGGACAGCACCAGCAGCACGGCAAAAACCGTGATCGGCAAGGTAATGATAAGCGTTAGATATTGCATGGAGCACACTCCCTGCGCGGCAAAATCCGGTCAGGCGTCAAAGCGATGCCGCGTGATTTAGTTGAAATCGTCGTCGCCGGAGACATCGGAAGAAATGCCGTTGAGACGTTCGTGCATTTTTTTGCCGATTTTGAAGAACGGGACGCGTTTGTTGTCGACCTGTACGGTTTCGCCGGTGCGCGGGTTGCGGCCGACGCGAGCCTTGCGCTGCTTGACCGAGAAAGCGCCGAAGCCGCGCAGCTCGACGCGCGCGCCGGAAGCCAGGGCTTTGGTGATTTCTTCAAAAATCGTATCGACAATCTGCTCCGCATGGCTTTGATACAGATGCGGATTCAGTTCGGCGAGCTTGAGAATCAATTCTGACTTTGTCATGGCGGCCTCAATATTCCTTACAGAGGTTCCGGGCAAGGGTATCCGGACGTTTTTCAGTATTTCAAGAGCTTACATCATCAAGGTTGCCAAGTTTCATTTCCGGCGTCAAGGAAAAAACCTTTGAAATCAAATGAATAAAAGATTAACGCGGTAAAACCGCCGGTCCGCCCTGCCCAAAATTCCGCCGAAGGCCTTTAAAACGGCCATTTTCTGTGTACCGCGCCCCTCCGGCGCACCGGAGGAAATCGCGTAAAAACAACCCCTTGCCACTGTATAACGGGCAAATATTTTTGACATAATTTTTGAAAAAGCCGCCGCACCCTGCAGATTCGCGCCGCGAATCCGTTGCGGCGGTCAGGTGCCGAAGCGCTTTTGTCGCGGGGCGGGTTCAGGCGTATAAGCTGCCACATGCCGGCGAAGCGCCGCGCGGTGGAAAGACTCTGTCAGTTCCCGATAATGTTTAAAAAGCCTGTGATCTTTGTCGGCCAGCATCTCTTTCGCATAGCGGTCAGAAACTTCCGTGCAGCGCTGTTTCAATGCGTCGGTGATAATATCGATGGTTTCAATATCCATGCTGACGGATTTGATCGCTGCCGCATCGCCCACTCTGTGATCGTCCAGCATGCGTTTGATCAAGACTGTGGGCGTATAGCCTGTCAACACCGTGGTCAGCACCGCAACGGTGCCACTAACCGGCTCGAGCAACAAAAGCCCCGCCACCAACGGCGTATTCATGCCAAAGGCCGTCCAGAAACGCTTGCTGTCGGCCTTTTGCCGCGTCCGGGCGAAGATATTCGCACGAAGGTCTTCCAGATCTTCTTTAACACAGATCAGCGCAAAATAAGTATCGGCCGCGCTTTGCGGCTGCAGGGGTTTTGTCAGCGCCGCATCGGCAGCCGCCAGCAAGCTGCGCTGCATCTGCGCGAGCTTCTGGTCTGCCGATAGTTTTTTGCCGTGCCCCGAAGCCATGATTTCTATCTTTCGCACATCGTAAATGAATACGCCCTTTTTAGACAGGCGTGAAGTTTATGTCAATCCGGGCATGCGTCTGCTGCGCCACAAGAAATTAAACGTCTGAAAATCGGTTGATATCGATATTTTATTTCTATACGGTGGTTAAAATTATCATTTTATTGAATGCAGGACAGCAGGTATGACATCCCCCGCCCTTGCCCGACCGAACGAGACCGCCGCTGTGCGCAAGCCGCCGCGCGGATCGTTGATGCGGCGTTTTGCGCGGGCGGCGGCCAAGGTTGTGATCACCGTGCTGGCCGTGGCAACACTTGCTTATGGCGGTTATCTGCATACGCAATATGCCGGCAAAGGCGCACCGCTGACGCCCGCCGAGACCGAATTGGTCGAAGGTATTTTTGGCGATGAAATCGACGCCTCCAAAATCCGCAAGCATTTCCGTGAAACCTCTATCGCGCACCGTTTTGCACCCAAGACCGTCGCGGGCATGGTTTTGCCGCCGCTGAGCCATATTGATTTTTACGGTGAGAAAAACCAGAGCGCCGATTACGCGCAGGACAGCGCCGCAATGACCGATCTGTTTATGCACGAAGTTACCCATGTCTGGCAAAACCAGAACTGGCGCTGGAGCCTGCACCACCTCGATAAAGTGCGCAAATATGACTACGCGCTGAGCGAGACATCGCGCTTTGACAATTTCGCGCTGGAGCAAAAAGCCGAAATTATCGGCGATTACACGCGTATCTGGCTGCACCCGCAAGGCAAAGTACAAAGCGGCAAGGAGCCAAGCGCCGAAGACATTCTGCTGCGCACCATCGTCGAAGCGCGTTTCCCGCGCGCGCAGCAAACCCGCGCCGCCCTGCCGCCACCGGCAAAGCCCGCGCCGCAAAAAAACGCTGCTGCGCCGAAGATGCCGAACAGCTAAAACGGATAATTGGAATAAACAGTATGCAGCGATTTGTCGCGTGCGAGGCTGACGGGGGTCACAATATCCAGTGTCCCGATCACAGACAGGCAATCATCGGCATCTTTGGCCGCGCCGTCTTTGCAGTGCGGGTGGCGCGCCCAGCGCTCGCCGATCAATCTGCGCACAGGCGCCGATGTCAGATGCAGGTCCCGCAGTTTTTGCACCCGCCCCAGCGTCACGCCCCCCGCCGCGAAGGCGTCATGTACCAGCTCGCTGCAATAAAAAGCGTCATGGCCGGGCGCAAAGAAAATGTCATAAGGCTTGCCGAAATGCGCTTCGCCAAAGCGTGCAGCGGCAGAGAACTGCGCAGGCTCTAGCGCTTCCGGCCGCATCACCAGCAACCGCCCGCCGTACCCTTCGCCGATCCAGTCTGTCAGCGGCATTTCGCCTGTCATGCTGCTGGCTTCGATCACATAGGGAACATCTGCCCGATGACGGATAAAACCGACATGGGTCAGCAGACTTTGCGTTGCCAGCCCCACGGCCAGTGACTGGCGCGACGTGCTGGTATTGAAAACAACATCACCATCCCTGAGCGGCGGCAGCCGCGCCGTATCCGCCCATGATGTCCAAAGCCAGAGATAGACAGCAAAGACCATCAGCAGCGGCGCAAGCAAAACCGCCGCCCAGAGCATTCTCCGGCGGCGGTTTTTGTTTTGCGGGGCGGCGTCTGTCATGACGGCGCGGCCTGTATTAATAATTCGGTTTGATTTTCTTGACGGGCAGGTCGGCGGCGATGGGTTCGTCGTCGATCATTTCAATCATGCCGTTTTCGGTCATCGAGAAGCGCGCGGCGAAAAGCGCATTGCCGTAGAGAACCATGGCGCTGGCTTCGAGCGCACCTTCGCCTGTCGCGCCTTCAAAAGCGGCGGGGCGGACAGCGTCTTCAATCACTTTGCGCATGCCTTCTTCCAGTTTGGTCTGGTCGATGGCGGCGTGGTTGACGTCTTCGACAATCAGGAAGGGACCTTCATCGCCGTGGACGAAATAGCAGAAGAAGCGCAGGTAATCGAGCACCGTGGCTTCGGTCACTTTGATCGGGTCGGCTTCGTTCGCGTCATGGATCGGCGCGGAAGAACCGTCGAGCAAGAACATACGGCCTTGTTTGGCGAGAAACCAGAAAGGCCCTGTCCCCGCAGGCCATGCCGTGTCGTCAACGCGCACAAGACCGATGGTGGTATAAAACGGGAGCTGGCACCAGCCCACCGTTGCCGTAGCGGCAGCGGCGTTATGCGTCCCCTGAATCGGGTTGACGAGCTTGAGAAACGGTTCAAGCTGCGCGCCATCGACTTTTTGCCAGTTGTACTGATCGAACATGCTCTTCTGCCTTTCCAGAAACAATTCTTCAGAATCCGACCCGAATGTTGTCACGTCTCGGCGCGGATTGCAAGTGGCAAAGATTTCAAGGGTTTGAAATCAAAACCGGATATGCCTTTTATGCCGCAGTCTTCAGCCCGCCGAAGAGCCGGTCGAGGAAATGCTCACATTTCAACAGCTGTTCCTGCGCGATAAATTCGTTGGGTTTATGCGCCTGTGCGATAGAGCCGGGGCCGCAAACCACGGTCGGCACGCCCTTGCCGTGAAAGATGCCGGCTTCGGTGGCGAAGCTGACCTTCGCCGTCTCGTTCGCGCCCGTCAGCTGCAAAACCAGATCGACCATCGGGTGGTCGTTCGCGATATCGAAAGCCTGCACCTTGGCGGCGGCGCGGAATTCAAACCCCGTCTTGGGGTCGATGTCTTTCATCCGCGGCTCCAGCGTCTTGAAAGCATACTGGCGGATTTCTTCGGCGAGCCCTTCCGGGTCAACCTCGGGGATATTGCGGATCTCGAACGAAAAATCGCAGCGGTTCGGCACAATATTCAGCGCCGTACCGCCCTGCATGATGCCGGTATGCAGCGTGGTAAAGGGCGGATCAAAGGCTTTGTTAAAAGGCCCCTCGCTTTGCATCCGCCGCGCGATGGATTTGATATGCGCGACCAGCTCTGCTGCCGCTTCGACCGCGTTCACGGCATAGGGCGCAAGGGAAGAGTGCGATTCTTTGCCATGCACCGTGCAGTCATAATCGCAGATGCCTTTGTGGCCGGTGATGGGTTTCATCAGCGTGGGTTCGCCGACAACACAAAGCTGCGGTTTGACCGGCAGCGCCGCAATCGTGTCGGCCAGACTATGCGCACCAAGGCAACCCAGTTCTTCGTCATAGGAAAAAGCGAAATGCACGGGCGCGGCAAGTTTCCCCGCCTTGTGCCGCGCGACGATTTCCGGCAGCTTGGCCAGCGCCACGGCGATAAAGCCTTTCATGTCGCACGTGCCGCGCGCATACAAAAGCCCGTCATGTTCGCGCAGTTCAAACGGGTCGCTGTCCCAGGCCTGTCCTTCGACCGGCACGACATCGGTATGCCCCGACAACACCACGCCCGCCTTGTCTGCATCGCCGATGATGGCGTGCAGGTTGGCTTTGTTTTTGGTATCGTCGTGAATGAGGCTGGAGGCGATGCCGTAGCTTTCGAGATAGTCCTGCACCCAGTGGATAAGCGCGAGGTTCGATTTGGCGCTGATGGTGTCAAAGCTGACCAGACGGGCGAGCATTTGCTGGCTGGTAAAGGTGGTCTGGGTCATGGCACGCGCCCCTTTCGGATAAATCGCCTCTTACAGGCGAGATCGATTACGCCACATTATCACAGAAAAATAGGTTTAACACATTGTTTTTTATACGTGTTTTGCGAAATGCTGCACCTCCATTTTTCCCATAACTTGGTTGACATAGAGCTGCAGGAATGCTAAAAGAATCCAGCAAAAAGCATTTCAAAAACAATAAATAAGATTCCCCCGCGCCGAGGAGCTGTGACGACAATGACCGATTTCCGCGATTCAGGACTGCCCAACAACCCGACAATGTTCAAGGCCTTCACCACCTATCGCCAGAACATGGAGAATCTTCCGGAGCCGGTGCGCGCCGACGATGCCCCCTTGAAAGTCGCGCAGGTCATCAGCCAGTACACGGATAAAAACGAACCGGTCATGCTGGCGCTGCTTGGACTGATGCCGCAGGAAACCTGGGGCGTGGTCAAAAAACGCTTCGGCGCCGATCTGGCCGAAAACCTTGCCGAAAGCCGTCTGCATGTCGCCACAGGCTATGCCTATCTGGCCGATGCAAGCCCCGCCGTCAAACAGCTGACCATGGCCGGTGCCATCACCGCCTTTGACCGCATCGAAAAAGCCGCCGAAGAAATGGACGGCCACATCCGCACGATCAAAATGAGCGGACAGGCGCCGATGGGCTTTGGCGCACCGCCGATCCTGCTGCCGGATACCTATGCGAAAATCGGCCGCGCCTGCGATGGCACCTCGGACGCGCCGGGGCTGGAAGCGCTCTATGCTGAGAAATTCGACGCCATGAAGCGCGCACAGACCGCGATGATCGAGCAAATGGCCGACGTCGGCATTTTCATTAAAGGCCTGCCCCCCGGGCTTGCGCCCGCAGAAATGCGCTACCCCGCCTTTGAAGAAACCGGTTTGATGGACACGCCGAAAATTCGCACGGCCTATGAACTTTTGACGCAGCACACGCGCGTCCTGCCCGAAGATTTTGAAGGCGCGCTTTATGTCGGCAAGCTGCTCAGCACCGTTTCAACAACGAAAAACCCGACCGCCATCGCCGCCGCGCTGGTCGATGTCGGCATCCGCCAAATAACCTCTTATGACGGCGCTTTCCTGCAAAAGAAACTGGACTGGGATGTGCTGGAGGTTTTGAGTATCGCCACGGTCTACCAAATCAGCCACCCGCAGCAAGTGCTGGGCGCGCCCATCGAATTCCGCCAGATCGCGGTTGCCAATGCCGTGGCCGTGATGGACGATGCGCTGAAGGGCGGCGCGGATTTCATGAAGGCCATCGCTGAGCACCCCGAATATCCGAAAAGCCTGATCATGGAAAACATGGGGCAGCTCAAACGCCTCAGCATCATGTCACAGCAGCTTTTTGCGCCTGCGCTCGGCCGCACCGATATGCCGGAGCTGGACCGTCTTTTTGCCGACAAGCTGAAAGAGCTGAACCGTTTTATCGATCAGCACCTGCCGCGTCAGGAGCCGCCCGCACCGAAGCCTTCTTCGCCGAAGCCGAAGAACGACGGGCCGCAACCCTAAACGCTGAACCTAAAGTTTCAAAAGCCGCGCGCGGTCATAGGCGCAGCTGATCGTACCGCCGCGCACGGCGTCGGGAATATCAAACGTGCGTTTGACGCCCGCTTGCAGATCATCTTCGAGCATGTAAAGGCTGGCGCAAATGATGCGCTGGTCGGGCGGGCCACTGCGTACAGGACAGAACAGTATCTTCTGCCCTGCATTGTCGAGAACGCCTTGAAACATCATACTGTCACCGCTTCGGCTCCGGCGCAGGGCAACATTGACGCGCTGTTCATCGCGCAGCGTAAAGCGCGTTTCTTCAAAATCGTACCAGCCGCGCGTGAAACGCGCCGCGCCATGCCCGACAACGCAATTGACCGCACCGCTGCCCGGCTGCGCAGCAGGCACGGCCTGTGCGGCCATCGGATCATCCACGCGCGCAAAGCCGCCACCGGACGACGATGGCCATGACGGCGCAGGCAGACCCAGCGTTTCGCAAGATGTCAGGAAAAAGCACAGCAAAACCGGCAGGATCAAGCGACAGAGGTGCGCTGCGCGGCGATGCGGAAGAGAGGCGAGCGTTTGATTCATGTTGTATTATATCCCCTGTCGCCTATTTTAATAGAAAGGCGCCTGCCCTGCCAAGACTTTATAGGGAATTGGCGATAGGCCTCTCCGGCAAGACACCCGCGTTTGCGCATATGTAATGCCATTCCGGAAAAAAGAGTCTGCGCAAAAAAACCGCGCGCACCCCAAAGGAGCGATACCGTGTTTTTCAAAAAAGCCACTCTCTTCCTCTGCTTCGGGTTCAAGGTCAAGGCCGATCTCAGCTGGCTTTTCCTGTCTGTGCTGATTTACTGGATGCTGGCCACGCATACTTTTCCGATGATGATACCGAGCAAGGACGTCCACGTTTATCAGATCATGTCACTGACGACATTGACGCTGCTGATGGTCTCCATCATTGCCCACGAAGTCGCACATGCCATCGTCGCCGAGTACTATCATATGCCGATTGAAAGCATTACGCTCTTTATCTTTGGCGGCGTCGCCGAAATGAAGGGAGAGCCCAGCCACCCGAAAGGCGAATTCCTGATGGCGCTGGCAGGGCCGGCGATGAGCGCGCTGCTGGGCGGCATTTTCTATGCCGCTTACGAGATTTATTTATTCTTCGGCGAATATGATCCTGTCGCGGAAGTCCTGCACTTCCTCGGCATGCTTAATCTCATCCTCGCGGGGTTTAATATGATACCTGCTTTTCCGCTGGACGGCGGGCGGGCACTGCGGGCGGCGATCTGGAAGTACAAGGGTGATTTTATATTGGCAACGCGCATCTCTTCGGCGCTGGGTTTTGCTTTTTCCTATCTGCTGCTGGCCTCTGCACTGTGGCATCTTTTAAACTATAGCGATGCGCTGTCGGGCATGTGGATGGGCATCATGGGGCTGCTTTTACATGCTGCCTGCGGCTATAACGTGCGGCAGACACAAAGCCGCTCGCTGCTGGGCGATGAAAAAGTGTCGCGCTTTTTACAAGGCGCGTTTACAGCAGTTCCCCCTGACCTCAGCCTCAGCACGCTGATCGACGACTATGCCCACAAACATTACCAAAAGGCTTTTCCGGTCATTGAGGACGGGAAGCTGGCCGGTATCGTGACCGTGCAGGCACTGCTCGCGCTTGACCGCAACAAATGGCATCAGCTGAACGCGGGCAGCGTGATGGAGAAGCTGTCAGATGAAAATACGATTTCCACCGACGCCAATGCCTATCAGGCGCTTGAGTTGATGCAAAAATACGGCAGGGAATTGCTGATGGTGACAGACGAAGGCGGCCACTTTGCGGGCGTTGTCATTTTCCGCGATCTGGCAGATTTTATTTCGGCGGCGATGGAAACAGTGCGGGACAAGACAGCCGCAGAAAGAAGCAAGACCTGAAACCGCTCAGCGCGGCTTGGACGTTGCAGATGGCCGCTGAAGCGCAGGCTTGGTTGTCTTGCTGGTAGGATACATGTCTTCGCGCATTTTTTGCATGTCGCGCGACATCTGCGTGAAAGCTTCGGTCAGTTTGCGCTGGCTTTCCAGCAGTGTCTTCACTTCCGTGCGCAAGTCTTTCAGCTCTTTTTGCGTCATATCGACGCCCGCTGCTGCTTTCTTGGCGTTCTTGATGACCTGCTCTCTCTCGTAATAGCCCCAGCTCATGTGCGGCCTCCGTTTGCGGCAGGGCGCAGCGTTTTTTGTGCGGCCAGCTTCTTCGGCTTTTCGAGAGAGGGGGTCAGATCTTCGCGCAGACCGCGAATCTCGGCCGTCATTCTTTCCAGTGCTTCGGCAGTGCGGTTAAAGGCGCGGGCAATCTCGCGGTCGTTATCGGCGCTTTTTTCCAGCTGGTCGCTCAGCCGGCGAAGCAATTTCTGCGTCACGTCATCGCCATTCCGCACAGCCGCGAGAATCTCGCGCACTACTTTCAAATCTGTGCTGTCCATAGGCATGGCGAATCTGTCCGGAAACGTGATTGAAGGATCCGTTCTTGGTAGCATCACAGAAATAATATGTCAATATAGGTAGTGTAAGGCTTATATATCAGGCGCTTGCCGTGCTGCGTGCTGTGGCTCCGCCATGGGCAGCAGACCAGACGGCGGGCTGGGCAAGGAAGCTTTCCACTTCCGCCAGCACCTCCGGCGCAAAACTTTCACGGCGGCGGGCTTCGGCAAGGACATCGCGCCACGTGCAAAGCGCATGCAGCGATAATCCGGCATCGCCAAGGATCTGCGCGGATTCGGGATAGATGCCGTAGAAAAAGACGGAGAAAACATCACTGACTTCCGCCCCTGCTTCGCGCAGGGCATCGGCGAAGGAAACTTTGCTGGCACCGTCGGTGGCAAGGTCTTCAACCAAAAGCACGCGCGCGCCTTCAGGGAAGCTGCCTTCGATCCGCGCGTTACGGCCAAAGCCTTTGGGTTTTTTGCGCACATAGAGCATCGGCTTGGAGAGCGTTTCGGACAACCATGCGGCATAGGAAATACCCGCCGTCTCGCCGCCTGCAATATAGTCGACCGCATCGATATCAATGACATTCGACAGCTGCGCGGCGCCAAGCGCAATAATCTCCCGCCGCGCGTCCAGAAACGAAATCACTTTGCGGCAATCGATATAGACAGGACTGGCCCAGCCGGAGGTAAAGATATACGGCGTCTGCGCGTTGAAATGCACCGCCTGAATATCGAGCAAAAGGGTGGCAACCCGTGCGGCAGCGGCGTCACGGTCAAAGGGGACTTTGGTCATCGGAGGCTCCTGCGGTGGGGATATTAGTCAAAAATGCTGCGGCCACGGCGCGGCGGCGCGAAAATCCAGAAATTACGCAGCAAAAGGCCGATGGTGAAAAAAGCAATCTCTGCCGCAATGCAGCCGCCAAGCGCCACCGGCCAGAAAAAGTCGCGGCGACCTTCGGGGGACAGATCGCTCCAGATGTAACCGACAAGACCGATGCAGAAAATCGCGCACATGCTGACGATTGTCCAGTTAAACGCCTTGAGCTGCTGCTGGTTCACGTATTGTGGCTGAAAAGAGAAAAAAGCCCAGAGCACGCCCAGACCGATGATTGCGAGCAGGAAAATAAACGCACCGATCATGAAGGGGATGACTCCTGTTGATATGCCTCTCCCCCGCAAACATAGCGCAGGGGTTCACTGGCTTTACTCTTTCTTTTTATCTTTTTTGACGTGCCGAGGCAACCCGCAGCAGCGCAGGCCGTCACGCCACCTGCGATTCCATGAATTCGATCGCTTGCAGACCGTCGATCACTTTCCGGAAACGGCGGCGCATGTCGGGGGCCAAAGGGGCAAACTCGGTCGCCACGCCGCGCTTGATCGCCCGTACCACGCGGCCGGACTGGCGGATGGTGACGGTTTCATGCGGCAGACGAAAACGGATTTGCATATCCACTTTTTGTCCCAGCTGTGGTGCGGCGTCGGCGTCAAAACACAGACCACCCATGCTCCAGTCGCGGATGCTATAGGCACGGCCGTTGATTTCGACCTCTGCCTCAACTCCCACTTTACGGATATCATGCCGCACATGGCGGCGGCGCCATTCGGGCGTTCCGTTCAGGGAGCCGTCACCGAAACCAAATATATTGAGAAGACGATGGATCATCGGACCCTCCTTTCTGCTCTTGCTCTCTATTTTCTAAGCCTCGAAAGGCAAAAGTCAAGTTTTTCAATACCATAATCTTGAACGGCCGTTAAAAAGCGGTATCATTTCAACATTATGTATATAGCTTTGCCTTTTTCGCGCTGGTGGCAAAGGGGCTTGCACCCGCTCGCCGTCCTTCTTACGACGACGGAATATGGCTTTTCCTTGACTCAAGGCAAGCCTTGGCCGTATAAAAGCCGACCTAAAGCGGCCTTTCGGGGCTGCGGCGGTATCCTGGCTCGTATTTGGCTGCCTCGGATGCCTGCTTAACAATCTTTTGAAAGGAAAACAAAATGCCAAAGATGAAAACCCACTCGGGCGCGAAAAAGCGTTTCAGTGTGACCCGCAAGGGCAAGGTTCAGGCTCGTGCCGCCGCAAAGCGCCACTTGATGACCAACAAATCCAAGAAAATGAAGCGTGACGGCCGTGCGACCCTCATTATGAAGGACATGGACGCGAAGATCATTCTGGACAACTTCCTGCCGTATGAGCGCAGCAAAAAGCGCAAAACGCGTCAGCAGCTGAAAAAACAGCACCAGCTGAATGCGAAAAATAAAGCGAAGAAGGAGGCTGCATAATGGCACGCGTTAAAGGCGGTACCGCCTCGATCAATCGTCACAAAAAAATCCTGAAACTTGCCAAAGGCTATCGCGGCCGCAGCGGCACATGCTTCCGCATCGCCCTGCAGCGTCTGGAAAAAGCCCTGCAATACGCATACCGCGACCGTCGCAACAAAAAGCGCGAGTTCCGTGGTCTGTGGATTCAGCGTATCAACGCCGGTGCACGCCTGCACGGCCTGACCTATTCCAAAATGATGGGCGGTCTGAAACTGGCAGGCATCACGCTGGACCGCAAGGTTCTGTCCGATATCGCGATACGCGATCCGGCCGGCTTTGCCAGCATTGCCGAGCAAGCGAAAACCGCACTGGCAAAAAAAGCCGCCTAAGCGTCTTTTCAGCAAATACCAAAAACCGCGAATGGTTCACGCCATTCGCGGTTTTCTTTTGCGTGCGGAAAATGCTAAACATGAAGCAGTCAAACAACGGATAGCACATGGCCAAAGCCCAACGCCTTTACGTCTGCCAGACCTGCGGTGCCACCCACAACAAATGGGCGGGCAAGTGCGAAGCCTGCGGCGAATGGAACAGCATCGTCGAAGAAATGTCCGAAGCCCGCCCGCCGCAAGGCCTCAGCCGTGGCCGTGGCAAAGTCATCGAATTTGCGGCCCTGTCGGGCACTGCCGAAGCCTCGCCGCGCCGCGTTTCGGGTATCAAGGAATTTGATCGCGTGACCGGCGGCGGGCTTGTCCCCGGCTCTGCTGTTCTCATCGGCGGAGATCCCGGCATCGGCAAATCGACATTGCTGCTTCAGGTCGTGGCGAAGCTCTCGGCGCATAGCCGCTGCGCTTATGTTTCGGGCGAAGAGGCGGTCGATCAGGTGCGGATGCGCGCGCGCCGCCTCGGCTGCGACAAAACGCCCGTCGCGCTGGCCGCCGCCACCAACGTGCGCGATATCATCGAAACGCTGGAGCGCGAAAAGATCGACATCATCGTGATCGATTCCATCCAGACGATGTATCTCGACAACCTCGATTCCGCGCCCGGCACGGTCGCACAAGTACGCGCCAGCGCGCAAGAACTGATCCGCACCGCCAAAAAACGCGGCACGTCCGTTCTGCTCGTCGGCCATGTCACCAAAGAAGGGCAGATCGCAGGCCCGCGCGTGCTCGAACATATGGTCGATACCGTCTTGTATTTCGAAGGCGACCGCGGCCATACCTTCCGCATTTTGCGCGCGGTCAAAAACCGTTTTGGTGCGACGGACGAAATCGGCGTGTTTGAAATGGCCGAACAGGGGTTGGCCGAAGTTGAAAATCCCTCCGCGCTTTTTCTGGCGCAGCGGCAGGAACAAATTTCCGGCAGCGCGGTTCTGGCGGGTATGGAGGGTACGCGCCCTGTACTGGTCGAAGCACAGGCGCTGGTCGCCCCCTCGCCGCTGGGCACGCCGCGCCGCGCCGTGATTGGCTGGGACAGCGGGCGTTTGTCGATGGTGCTGGCCGTACTCGAAGCGCGCTGCGGCATCCAGATCGGCCCCAATGACGTTTATCTGAATATCGCAGGCGGCCTGCGCGTGACCGAGCCCGCTGCCGACCTTGCCGTCGCCGTTGCGCTTGTCAGCTCCCTCTCCGGTGTACCTGTCCCCGCGGATATGGTCATTTTTGGCGAGGTCGGATTATCGGGCGAAGTGCGCAATGTCGGGCAAGCCGACCACCGCCTGAAAGAAGCCGCCAAGCTCGGCTTCCGCCATGCCTTGATACCCGGCACCAGCGGCAAGCCGCCGCTATGCCCTGCGGGCATGAAACTCACCCAGATCCGGCACCTGAAAGATATGCTGCCGCTGTTTACAGAGGAATAACCCCATGACGCCGATCATGCTTGATACCGCTATCATCATCGTTATCCTGCTCTCGGTGATTGTCGCCTTCTTCCGCGGCTTCGTCAAAGAAGTCCTGACCATCGTCAACCTGCTGGGCGCCGCCGTCGCCGCCTGGTATCTGGGCGGACAGTTCGCGCCGCAGTTCCAGAAATGGATGGGCGCGGGGCAAAAAGTCGCCGATGGCGAAAAAGCGCACAAAGTGCTCGGCCTTGTCACACCCGAAGTTGCAGGTACGTTTCTGTCTTACTTCACCGTATTTTTTGTGACGCTGATTATCCTTGGCCTTGCCGGTATGGCGATTGCGGCCAGCGTCAAGGCGATGGGTCTGGGTCCGCTCGACAAAGTGCTCGGCATGGTTTTTGGCGCCCTGCGCGGGTTTTTGCTGGTGCTGCTGATTTATGTGCCCTTTGCGTATTTTATGCCGCCGGACAAAAAGAAATATCCGGATTGGGTCGAAGAATCGATGAGCTTCGTCGCGCTTGATGCCAGCTATAACTGGCTGGAAAAATACCTCGGCGAGAAAAAAGAAGAACTGGCAGAACAAGCCGATGGCGAAAAGCCCGATGGCCCCTTCACGCGCAGGCTAAAGAAAATGGAAGACGATCTTTTGCGCAAGCAATCCCAGCCGGAAGAAGCCCCCTATGAAGATGTCACCGATGACGTTCATAGCGAAATTCTGTCCGATGACGAAAGCCACAACCCGCGATGAGCGCGCGCGGCAAAAAAGGCAAGCCCGTCAAAAAGGGCGGCGCTTTCGGGCGCATCATCCTTGTGCTGGCTTTGCTGGTCACACTCGTCGCAGCCGGTATTTGCTTTACCGAGCGGCGCGACTGGCCGGAATCTCTGCGCAATCATGACGCCGTGACGGCGGTTTACCACGCGCGCGACAATATGATCGAAGCCGTCTGGTCGGACAAAGCCACCAAAAACCCGCTACCCGCAAAAACCGAAGCCAAAGCGCCGATCAACCTGCGCCCCGCCGCGAAAAAGCCGGAGCAGGGATACAGCGCAAAAGACCGCGCAAAACTGGAAGCCTTGATCGAAAAAGAAGGAGACCTGCCATGACAACATCTTCCGAACTTGCTCCGGAAGGCCGTTTGCAGGGCCGTCTTGCGCTTGTGACAGGTGCTTCGCGCGGGCTCGGCGCGGCGGTGGCGGAAGCCTATGCCCGCGAAGGCGCGCATGTTGTTTTGCTGGCGCGGACGCAGGGCGCACTCGAAGAAGTCGATGATCGTATTCAGGGCGCCGGCGGCACAGCCACGCTACTGCCCTTCGACCTCGGCGAACATAAAAAAATTCCCGCCCTTGGCGCGGCGCTGGCCGAGCGTTTCGGCAAGCTGGATATCCTGACGGCCTGCGCCGCCACACTAGGTGCGCTGTCGCCTGTCGCCATGTCGGATGCGAAGATTTATGACGAGGTGATGCGCGTCAATTTCATGGCCAATGTGCATTTGCTGCGCAGCCTTGACGGTCTTTTGCGCGGGTCGATTGCAGGGCGCGCGATTTTTGTGACCGACCACACCCTTGGCGACCATCCCCCGTTCTGGAGCGCCTACCGCGCCAGCAAAGCCGCGCTCGAAGCCATGGCGGCGACCTATGCGCAGGAGGTTTCCTTTAGCCCGCTGCGCGTCAACATTGTTAACCCCGGTCGTTTGCGCACAGCCTTGCGCGCCGCCGCCTTTCCGGGCGAGAACCCCGCCGAGCTGACCGCGCCCGAAGACGTCACGGATATTTTTGTACGTCTGGCGGCAGAAGATTTCACCGATACCGGCCGTATCGTCGCTGCCGCATGAATACGCCAAATCCGCATTTTCAAGGCTCTGCCGCGCTGCAGGCGGATATGCGGCTGAAGCGTCTGGCGACGGCAGCCAGCATGACGGTTGCCACCATCCTGATTATCACCAAGGTCACGGCTTTTTTGATGACCAATTCGGTCAGCCTGCTGTCGTCGCTGATGGATTCTTTTTTCGACCTGCTGGCATCGCTCGTCACGCTGCTGGGCGTTATTCATGCCGCAACGCCCGCCGACGAAGACCACCGTTATGGCCACGGCAAGCTGGAGGCACTGGCCGCGCTGGCGCAGGCCGTTTTCGTTGTCGGCTCTTCGCTGTTTCTGATCGTTGAATCGGCGCGGCGGTTTATTACCCCCGAAGCTGTCAGAGACGCCGAAGTCGGCGTCGGCGTGATGCTGCTATCGATTATTCTGACCGGTCTTCTGATTACGTTTCAGAAATATGTCGTGCGCAAAACAAAGTCGGTCGCCATTTCCGCCGACCGCCTGCATTACACCGGCGATTTACTGATGAATGCCGCCGTTATTGCGGCTTTGCTGCTGGCGCAATACACGGGCTGGTCTTATTTCGACCCGATTTTTGCGCTGCTGATCGCAGCCGTGCTGCTGCGCGGTGCCTGGGGCATTCTGATGTCTTCGTCGGATATTTTGATGGACAAGGAACTGCCCGAAGCCGACCGCCGTAAAATCGAAGAGATTGCCACATCGCACCCGCATGTTGAGTCCATCCACGACCTGCGCACGCGCAGCACCGGAAATCATATTTTTATAGAATTCCACGTCGAAATGGACGGCAGCATGACGCTCGACCGCGCGCATGACATCACCGAAGAATTGGAAAAGAAACTCTACGCCGCCTTCCCCAAATCGGAAATTCTGATGCATCAGGAACCGGCAGGCATCGACGACCACCGCCTTGACCATCGCATCCAGACAACCGAGACCGGCGGGAAATAATTCCTGACGATTATCCTCTTGAAACAAGTCCCCTGTCATACCGGCGAAGGCCGGTATCCATCCAAGGCCGAAAGGCCTTGATTCATAAAGGGCGCTTCGCGCACTGGATACCGGCCTGCGCCGGTATGACGTAAAGGAGAGTACGTACTTCAAGGGGATAATCACCTAAAAAAATACCCTGCCCGCGCGCGGGCAGGGCGATGATTCTTGTTTTATCTGCGTGGCGAGATAATTGCGCGCGCTTTTAATCCGTATACGGATTGCGGCTGGTCTTGAGGATCAGGCGCACGGGTGTTGCGGGCATAGCGAAATCGCGGCGCAGGCCGTTCACCAGATATCGCTGGTGCGTCTCCGGATAATCATCGGGGCGCGATACCCAGAGCGCGAACGTCGGGGGCCGCGCCTTGATCTGCGTCATATAGCGCAGGCGGTTTTGGCGGCCGCTCACCAGCGGTGCGGGGTTTTGCGATTCCATGATGCGCAGCCAGCGGTTGAGCTTGCCCGTACCAATGCGGTGATTCCACAGATTATAGACATCCAGAATACCCTGCATCAGTTTATCGACGCGCTGGCCTTTGATGGCCGAAATTGTCACAACCGGAATGTCACGCACCTGCGCCAGCGATGTCGAAAGCTGGTGGCGGATTTCATCCAGCGTATGTTCCTTGTCTTTGACCAGATCCCATTTGTTAACGGCAATCACAATGGCGCGACCTTCGTCGATGACATGGCCGGCAATCGTCAGATCCTGTTTTTCAAACAGCGTCTCTCCATCGATGACCATGACCACCACCTGCGCCAGACGGATGGCACGCAGCGTGTCTTCGACCGCCATGCGTTCAATATAATTCACGACTCTCGCTTTGCGGCGCAGACCGGCGGTATCGACAAGGCGCAGCTTGCGCCCGCCAAATTCCCAATCCACATGCACCGCATCGCGCGTGATGCCGGCTTCGGGCCCCGTCATCGAACGCTCTTCGCCTAAAATAGCATTGAGCAGTGTCGATTTACCGACATTGGGGCGGCCGGCGATGGCCACTTTGATCGGTTTATTGAGATCTTCGGTCGAGATTTCTTCGTCGCCAAATCCGGTTTCAGCGCCTTCCTGATATTTCTGAAACAAACGCTCGATGTCATCCTCGGGCTCGGCAACCTCTTCACCGAGCAAGGCGGCCGCAGCGGCTTCGGCTGCTTCGGCGGCCTCGACATGCGGGCGCAGCAGATCATAGATGGCTTCCATGCCATGCCCGTGTTCGGCGGAAATGGCAATCGGCTCGCCAAGACCCAGCTCGTAGGCTTCGTACATATTGTCGAGACCGGCACGGCTTTCGCATTTATTGACGATCAGCGCGCTTGGAATGTCCTGACGGCGCAGCCAGTCGGCGAAGTGCCTGTCCATCGGTGTGATGCCGACGCGCGCATCAACGACCAGCAGCGCCATGTCGGCGCGCGCCAGCGCCCGTTCGGTCTGTTGGCGCATGCGGCCCTGAATAGACAGGTCAAAGCTTTCTTCCAGCCCTGCCGTGTCGATGACGGTGAAGTCGAGCCCCATCAGATGCGCATCCGCTTCGCGCCAGTCGCGCGTCAGCCCCGGCGTGTCATGCACCAGCGCCAGTTTTTTACCGGCCATCCGGTTAAACAGCGTGGACTTGCCCACATTGGGGCGGCCGATGATGGCGAGAGAGAACGTCATGGGAGCGGTGTATCCGTTTCTGTTATCAGCGCCACGCGCTGAGACTGCCGTTTTGCGACAGAATAATCATGGTGCCGCCCGCAACAACCGGCGCCATTGTGGTTTCGGACGGCAGACGGTGTTTCGCAAGCACGGCGCCGTCCAGCGGGCTCAGCTCCAGCAATTCGCGGCTGCTGCCGGTGAGGATCAAACGATCCCCCGCCAAAACAGGGCCAGCCCAGACGACGGGTTCGCTGCGCTTTTTATCTTCCCAACGCGGCAGGTCCACCACCCAGCGGATATCGCCTGTGCTGCGTTTGATCGCTGCCATCTGCTGTTCGGCAGTGACCAGATAAATCGTATCGCCTGCGACCCAGGGCATGTCAGTGCTGCCGATTTCACGCTGCCAGCGGCGCTGGCCTGTGACCTGATCGAGCGCGACCATACGGCCGCTATAGCTGACGGCGAAAACCATACCGCGGTCGATCACCGGCAGACCGCGGATATCGGCAATCGCGGAAAGAGAGCCGCCGCGGCGCACAGCCGAAAGATTGTCTTGCCACACGACCTGCCCGTTTTCAGGCCGCAGGCCAAACAGTTCACCCGAAGACAGCGGCAGCACCACCAGCGTTTCATCCGCCGCGACCGAGGCCGAACCGAGCAGGTTCGTCGCTTCGCTGACGCCGGTATGTTGCCAGAGCAGTTTGCCATCCGCCGCGGTATAGACCATCAGACGGTTGTCGAGCGTGACCAGATAGACGCGGCCATCCATCACCGTCGGCGCGCTGCGGGCTGGCGCAGGTAGTACCGCGCGCCAGATATCGCCGCCGCTGGCAGGATCCACCGCCATCAAATGTTTGTAGCCTGCGGTCACGTAGAGCTTGCCTTCATGCCAGGCAATGCCGCCGCCGACCGCGCCGCTGCGGCCTTCGCCGCGCGGCACAACAGATTGCCGCCAGACGCGCTTGCCGTCTTCAAGGTTAAACGCCGACAGATTGCCGCCGGTATCCAGCGTAAACACGCGGTCTTCGGCGACGACCGGCGTTGCGGTCAGGGGCGTGCGCTTGTCACCGCCGGAGCCGATGGACGATGTCCAGACCCGTTTGAGATCCGTCGCCAGCGCGACATGGGTCATCGCGTGGTTGGGATAGCCGCCGGCCTGTGGCCAGAATTTATTCTCCCAAATATCGGGCAAGGCAATGTCTTCGGCTTCCAGCTCAGGATTCGGCAAAAGGTCTTTTTGCAATTGCAAGATCGACAGACGTTCGCCTTGCAGCGGCGGATCTTTATCGCTGCCGAATATCTTTTCAGCTGTTTCGCAGCCGGAAAGCATAAAAACCAGCATCAGCGCGCAAAGCGCGGGGTGGAGCGTTATGCGGCGGGTCTTCATAATCAGCGCACCGTCTCGCTGCCGGCGGCTTCCAGATAAAGCGCGCGCAGCGTGGTCGCACGGGCGCGCACTTCGGCAGGGGCCGCATCATCACCGATCAGCGTCGTCAGGGCGGCGGCGGCATCGGCCATTTTGTTTTCGCGGGCAAAGAGAAGCGCCTGAAGTTCCAGCGCAGAGAAACGCCAGATATTCTTGGCCGACGTCAGCGGCTTCAGCGCCGCATGCAGTTGCTGCGCATCGCCCGCATCGATGCGGTGGCTGACGGACAGCAGCGTTGCCAGATCGCGGTACACGCGGTCAAGCCCGCGCGTTGTGGCGATGCGGTCATAGACCACTGCAGCTTCGGCGCTTTCGCCTTTTTGTGCATGGATACCTGCGGCCAGAAAAGCGGCCAGCGCGCCGTGTGATCCCTTGCCCGTTTCGGCAAGGGCACCAAGCGCCGCTTCGTCCGCGCGGTCCATGGCGGAGAAAAGTTCGTAGGTCGCCTGCGCATTGCGGTTCAGCGTATGCTGCCGCCAAAAGCTCAGCCCTGCGGTCATCACAATCGCAAGGACGATGCCGCCGATAATCCAGGCGCGGTTTTCGACCCAGAAGTCGCGCAGCCGCTGCTGGCGCATATCGTCGTCGATTTCTCTCATCACATCGGACATCATCCGTTCCTTGTCGTCATATCGTTGAAATGCCGCCCTAAATTGACCTGAAACACCCCTGCGGGTCAAGGAAAACCCCCACCCTGACCGGTGTAAAGATAACGCGCCCCTTGCCATAAGGCGGGGTTGACGCTGCCAAGAGCGGATGATATGAGATTTAGACATTCTTTTTGAAATCTTTTGATCCGTATGGATGTTTCCGGACGCGCCCCTTGTGGCCGCTGGCATCCGCCCACAGGGAGACCCCGCATGCCTTCTTTCCGCGACATGTTTCGCCGCGCCAGCGAAGACGAAAGAGCCCAGAAACGCACGGAATCGATCAACAAGATCAACCTGCGCGGCACGACCGAGCTTTTCCGCGCGGTTGAACGCGGGGATCTGGCCGAAGTACGCCAGCTGATCGACGATGGCGCGGAAATTGACAGCCGCAGCAAATCGCAAGGCATCACATCCAGCGTCATGTTCCGCGTGCCCTATGCCGCGGGATCCACCGCGCTGCATGCCGCCGCCCTACTCGGCCATTCCGAAATCGCCGAACTTTTGCTTGAAAAAGGCGCAGACCCCAATATCCGCAACAGCGAAGGGCATACCGCACTCGATTACGCGCTGATGAGCCATGCGTGGATGGAAGATTCGCTGCAGAAAAAACGCCAGTCCAGCTTGACGCTGGAGCGTTTCGTGCGATCCGCAGCCGACAAGGTCAGCACCTATCAGCAGACCGTCGGTCTTTTGCTGTCACGCGGCAGCAAGCCGGGGTTGCTGGAGCTGCCGGAGCGTTTCAAAGACCTGCTGCCCCGCCGCCGCCAAAAGCCGCAGGATGACGCGCCGAAAGTCTGACACGCGAAAATCTAGGAAATACAGAGTTCAGGGACGCGGCCCGTTCTTACGGCGCGGCGGCAAGCGGAAAGATTCGCCGTCGGCGTGGGCCTGCAGCATCTCCTGCTCATCCACAACTTTCGCACGCCGTGCAGCTTCGATATCTGCACGCGCGGCGGCAGGTTCTTTTTCCGGCGCGGGCACGGGCGGAGAGAGATCATCTTCATCATACCGGCGCGCACCCTGGCCGCGCAAATATTTGGCAATGGCATCACGGTCTTCGTAGATGGCGGTATCGAGGGGGAAATCACCCTGCCGGTCAGACACATTCATTTCCGCACCGCCCGCCACCAGCACTTTGACCATCAAAAGGTCGCCTTGAATGACGGCTTCGTGCAGCGGCGTGATATCGGGGCGGGTGGCGGCGACATTCGGGCTATAGCCCTCGGCCAGAAGCTTGCGCACAGTACCCACGCTGCCCGACTGGACGGCTTTGAGAAATTCCTGTTCCTGACTGCCGAGGTGCGACATGGCCTGCACGCTTAGCGTTTGGGAGGTTTCGGCGCGGTAGCGCCGCTTTGAGGTTTCTGCGCATTCGCCGTTTTGGGTGGACGGCGGCCCAGACTGAAATCAGGCTGTACATAGGATTGCAGCTGCGCCTGATGCGCCGCCGCCAAGAACGCTTCGGCATCATGCGCCTTGGCGTAATCCTGCGGCACGGCCTGCCAGAGTTTGCTGAATTCGTCCGGACGGTCTTTCCACAGATCAACGTCCAGCAATTTGCCAAGCGCCCCCTGCTGACAGATTTTCAACAGCGCCGTATCGCCGTCAGACCCGCGCGCCAGCAGATCAGCCGCACACAAAGCCTCTGCCCCTGTTTCGCGGCGCGCCAGCGCAATCAGCGCATCCAGCCCGCCTTTTTGCACCAGATAGCCGAAATGGTCGCTGAGGTTTTCGCGCGATGCACGGCGGATATCGGCCAGCGAGGCATAGCCCGTCTCTGTTATTGCGGGTGGCGGAGGCAGACGGGTTATTTTATAGGCAAGCGCATCATGGCCGAGCGCGCGCGCCAGATGTTCCGGCGTTTCGCCGTTGCCGTCATAAGACACGGCTGCTACACCGCGCGCGGTAAAAGCGTCAAAAGCCGCCGCATCACCCCAGAGCGCGGCAAAATGCGCCAGACCGCGGCCGGTTGTATCTGTCCAGGCCGGATCTAACCCTGCCTCCAGCGCTGCCGTCAGCGCAGCAACATCGCGCGCGTCGATCAGATCAGCGATCTGCGCATCGTCAAAACGCGGCGTGTCTTTTTTATCTTTTGCGGGCGGTTTTTTGGCCATGTTCTCTGTTTCCTGTTCACGCGCCCTTGGGGCCGGACGGCTTGTCGTTCTTTTTGCCGTCCGCATTTTTCGGGCGCGGTTTGAGACGGATATCATCGGCCTCTTCGTCTGCGCGGCGGCTCAGTTCGCTTTGCTGATAGCGGCGAATATCGCGCGCGGCCGTGTCAAAATCAACCTGCGCGCGGGCACGGGGGTCGGCGTCGATTTGCGGACGCAGCGAGAGCATGTCATCCAGCCGGTCGCGCCAGACCGCGGCCGTAAACAGCAGCGACAGGCGGCGGCTGGCAACAAAAGCATCCAGCAGCGTTTCGCCGCCGTAATATTCGCTGCGTTTCATCAAATCCGCACGGGTGAGCCCGTCCTGACTGCGTTCAACCGCCGCCATGACCAGATCCATCTTGCCCATGCGCACCAGAAAGTGCAGCGCTGATGTTTTACCATCAAGGCCGATGGGCACTGTCGCGCGCAGATCCGTCAGCGTCAGTTCTTCCGGCCGGCGGCTGAACAATGTGCGTCCGCCGCGCGCATCGAGGATTTTATAAATATCGTACCATGCAGCACCCAGCAGGTCTTTCGCCCCCACCCACCACAGCATATCCAGCGACGTTTCGCCGCGGCCGCTGACCGCATGCACATCTGCGCCGGCATCCAGCAGCGTATTCACTTTTTGCACATCGCAGCGCGCAATCGACAAATGCAGCGCGGAATAACGCGCGCGGCCCTGTGCACTTTCAACCGCATTGGGGTCAGCGCCCAGCGAGAGCGCGCGTTTGACGTCATCAGCCGTGCCTTTATGGACGGCAGACATCAGCACATTATCGATGCGGGTCTGGTAATTGGTGACCAGAACATCATCAGGCAGATAACGCGGGTCATTGCCGATCAGACAAAACGGCGCGCCTGCGTCAGACAACACGCGAATGCCCTGCACAAAATTCAGCCGGTAAGCGGTATCCAGCGCACTGGCGCCGTCATTGTCGGTATCCGACAATCCCGCATCGTATTTGATAAAAAGCCGGAGCAGATCAACATCGCCGCGCTGCACAGCCGCGTGCAGCACCGGCATGCCGCCCGGCAAAACCCTGTCGGGGCAAGCGCCGTCGTGCAGCGCCGTTTCAACGGCGGCGCGATCAACGACCGAGGCCTGCATGGCCGCGATCAGACGGTTGTCGGCATCGGCCTGACGCGCGGCTTTCTCCGCATCGCCTACAAGGGAGAAGAGGATTTTTTCCAGCGGCTGGTCGTCGTCGATATCGCGCGGCTTGCGGGGTGACACGCGGCGGCTTCCTTTACAGAATTATGTTATTCATTTGAGCGTTGTTTTTACCATAGGCCGCCGCAGGGCGTAAACCCGTAATCGCCCGTCTGCGGCGCGTTTTTTACCCTGCGGCGCAGCATTCTCTCCCCTGCCGCATCGCCCCGATTTTGCCCTCTACCCGCGCAAAACGTCTTTCGCTTGACGAATCGTGCCTTTCCGTATTAATTTACATTATACTCAAATAGAGCATAATAACCGCACAGGAGAAGCCCCATGCCCAAAGCCGCCGATGATTTCACCAAAAAGACCGCTGCCCAAAAGACCTTGGCGAAGGAAACCAGCGCTCTTGCCGCCGTGCTGGGTGCTTTGTCGGGGCTGGATGCCGCTTCACAGGCTTTTGTCTGGGAAACGGCGGGGCAGCGGCTGGGGCTGCGTGATGCGCCCAAATCACCTGTGCAGAAGCCGCAGGCGCGGAAGACCGTCGACAAAACGCATTGGTACAGCGATACGCAGCCTTTTGGCCCGCGCAACGTTGATTGTTGAAAGTTGCCGCAATTTTCTTTATTTCCGTGCCGCCGCACCCTAAAATGCCCCAAGTTTTATTGAACGCGGGGAGCGCCAAAGCGCCACGATGCTGCTGTATTTCAGAAATAAATTCACGGGCAAGCCGACGTTTAGCCAAGGCGAGCTGAGCCTTATCCTCGGCGTCTACGGGGAGCGGGTGCAGCGCGGCGAGTGGCGCGACTATGCCATCGACTGCCTGCCCGATATGGCGGTGTTTTCGATTTTTCGCTCGTCGCGCGAAAATCCTATCTATTCCATCGCCAAAATCCCGCCGCGCAATTTTCTGAAGCCGCCGGAATATGTGGTTTACCAAGGCGGCAAAACAATCAAACAAAGCGCATCACTCCGTGAAGTGCTGGAAGTATTCAAGGACGCCTCTGCATGATCCGCACTGTGACAAACCTGCCCTCCCTGCTGATTACGACGCTGCTGCTCTGCGCCGCGCCCGCTGCGGCACAGGTCAAACATCTGTCCGATCCCGTCTACGAAAAAATGGCGCCGGAAGACCCGCACCCGATGGAAGATCTTCTCTTGCTTGGTAAAGAGGGCGATACGCGCGCGCAATTTATCCTTGGTGATCTTTACGGCAAAGGAAAAGGCGGTCTGCCGCGCAGCGTCAAAAAATCGCGCGAGTGGTTTGAAAAAAGCGCGCGCGGCGGTTATGCACAAAGTTTTATTCGTCTGGCCGCGCTTGAAAAACGCGTGAACAAGCCCGAAGACGCTTATAAATGGTACACACTGGCAATTGAGACGCTGCCCTCCGCCGAACGCCGCTGGCCGCAGCGCGCGCGCGATGCGCTTGTCAAAGAACACAGCCTGACCGGCGCACAAATCAAAGCCGCGCGTCAAGCGGCGCAGGAATGGAAAAAACCCGCCGCACCCGCCAAAAAAGATGCGCAGAAAAAACCTGACAAGAAAACCGCCGCGCCCGTGGATACGGATACCGACACCGCCGCGCTGCCAACACCACCCGAGAACCTCGAGAATATTGAACCCGCAACAGGCGACGCGCTCTCCGACGACAAAGAGAAGCCGCATGACCAAAATTAAAATCACCTCCCTCAATCAGAAACAAGGAGCGCAGACATGAGCAAAATCAAGGTAAAAACCCCCGTCGTCGAGATGAACGGCGACGAGATGACCCGTATCATCTGGGATATGATTATCGACCGGATGATTAAGCCTTATCTGGATATCGATCTTAAATCCTATGACCTGTCGATCCAGTCGCGTGACGGAACCGACGACCAGATCACCGTCGATGCCGCCAATGCCATCAAGCAATACGGCGTCGGTATCAAATGCGCGACGATCACACCGGACGAAGCACGCGTTGAAGAATTCAAACTGAAAAAGATGTGGAAATCGCCGAACGGCACGATCCGCAATATTCTGAACGGCACGGTCTTCCGCGAGCCGATCATCTGCAAGAACATCCCGCGTCTGGTCACCACCTGGAACAAACCCATCGTCGTCGGCCGTCATGCCTTTGGCGACCAGTACAAGGCAACGGACGTTAAAATTCTGGGCCGCGGTAAACTGACCATGACCTTTACGCCCGACAACGACGGCACACCCGAGACATGGGAAATCTACGACTTCGCCAAGGGCGGCGGCGTGGCCATGGGTATGTACAATACCGACGAATCCATCGCCGGTTTCGCGCGCAGCTGTCTGAACTACGGCCTTGCCCGCGGCTATCCTGTATACCTGTCGACCAAGAACACAATTCTCAAAGCCTATGACGGCCGCTTCAAAGATATCTTTCAGGAAATCTTTGACAAAGAATTCAAAGCGGATTTCGACAAGGCCGGTCTTGTCTATGAACACCGCCTGATCGACGATATGGTCGCCAGCGCCCTGAAATGGGAAGGCGGCTTCCTCTGGGCCTGCAAAAACTATGATGGCGATGTGCAGTCGGACAGTGTGGCGCAGGGCTTCGGCTCGCTCGGCCTGATGACCTCTGTGCT
>JAUXOC010000033.1 GCA_030682495.1 Alphaproteobacteria bacterium
CCAAATTCAAAGCAGAAGCTTACGTTCTCACCAAAGACGAAGGTGGCCGTCACACGCCGTTCTTCACCAATTACCGTCCCCAGTTCTACTTCCGTACGACGGACGTTACCGGCATCGTTCAGCTGCCGGAAGGTGTCGAGATGGTTATGCCTGGCGACAACGTCACGATGGACGTTGAACTGATCGCTCCGATCGCCATGGACGAAGGCCTGCGTTTCGCAATCCGCGAAGGTGGCCGCACTGTCGGCGCCGGCGTCGTTGCGAAAATCGTTGAGTAACGACTAATTTCCACTGCTGCCCCTGCCGCTTTGCGGCGGTGGGGGCGGGCAGGGAAACAAGAGAGAAAATAAAAGGTAGGATACAATGGAAGCGCAAAACATCCGGGTCAGACTTCGTGCATACGACCACCGAGTCCTCGATCAGTCGACGAAGGAAATCGTAAACACGGCCAAAAGAACAGGCGCAGAAGTGCGCGGCCCGATTCCGTTGCCGACGCGGATTGAAAAATTCACGGTTCTGCGCTCGCCGCACGTGGATAAGAAATCCCGCGAACAGTTTGAAATGCGGACGCACAAGCGTCTGCTGGACATCGTTAACCCCACTCCGCAGACCATCGACGCGCTGATGAAGCTCGACCTGGCTGCCGGTGTTGACGTCGAAATCAAGCTTTAAGGATAACAACCGCGCTGGCGGGAAATGATCTGGCAGCGCGCGGCTTGAAAGTTAGAAAAGTAAGGACAAAAAAATGCGTACCGGTTTGATTGCACAAAAGCTTGGCATGTCCCGCGTCTTCGATGCGGATGGCAAACACGTTCCCGTGACCGTACTGAAAATGGACGCCTGCCAGGTTGTCGCTGTACAGACCCAGGAAAAGAACGGCTATACAGCTGTTCAGCTGGGCGCGGGCGAGCGCAAGGCTAAAAATGTCACCCAAGGCGAGCGTGGCCACTTTGCGAAAGCGAAAGTAGAGCCGAAAGCGAAAGTCGTCGAATTCCGCGTCAGCGATGATGCCGTTCTCGAAGTCGGCGCCGAGCTCTGCGCTTCGCACTTCGTACCGGGTCAATTCGTTGACGTGACCGGTATCACCCTCGGCAAAGGCTATCAGGGTGTTATGAAGCGTTGGAACTTCGGTGGTCTGCGCGCGACGCACGGTGTGTCGGTTTCGCACCGCTCTGCCGGTTCGACCGGTCAGCGTCAGTCTCCCGGCCGCGTTTTCAAAAACAAGAAAATGGCCGGCCACATGGGTAACGTTCAGCGCACGGTTCAAAACCTGCGCGTGGTCGAAATCCATCCCGAACAAGGTCTCATCGTTGTTGAAGGCGCCGTTCCCGGTCACAAGGGCAGCTGGCTGACCATCAAAGACGCCGTTAAAATGCCTCTCCCGAAAGACGCGCCGAAACCGGCCGGTCTGAAAGGCAAGGGCGCTGCCCCCGCAGCGGAAGCGCAGGCTGAAGAAGCCCCCGCCGCCGAAGCACAGGCATAAGAGTTTAGAGAAGGAATGGAACGATGAAAGTCGCCGTCAAAACACTCGATAATAAACAAGCTGGTGACATCGATCTGAGCGATGCCATTTTCGGCCTGGAACCGCGCGCAGACGTTCTGCATCGCATGGTGAACTGGCAGCTGGCAAAACGCCGCTCCGGCAACCACAAGACCAAAGGCGTCAGCGAAATCAGCGGCACCGGCAAGAAGCCTTTCAAACAAAAAGGTACCGGCAATGCACGTGCGGGCTCCCTGCGTAACGCGCAGCACCGCACCGGCGCGGTGATCTTCGGGCCGGTCGTTCGCGACCACGCCCATGATATGCCCAAAGCCGTGCGTAAGCTGGCGCTGAAAGTGGCGCTGTCTTCGAAGCAAAAAGAAGGAAAGCTGATCGTTCTCGATAGCGCAAAAACCGGCAGCCACAAAACCAAAGACATGGTGAAGGTGCTTGAATCTCTCGGTATCAAATCGGCGCTCATCATTGATGAAACGATCGATCAGAACTTCTTCCGTGCCGCGCGTAACATCCCGCTGATCGATGTTCTGCCGCAAAAAGGCATCAACGTTTACGACATCCTGCGCCGCGAGACTCTCATCCTGACGAAAGAAGCGGTTGCTCAACTGGAGGCGCGCCTGAAATGACCAAAGCAGCGAAAAAACAAGATCCGAAGCTCAACGAACAGCTGTACCAGATGATCCGCACGCCGGTCATCACGGAAAAAGCGACGATGAATTCGCAATACAATCAGGTCACCTTCCGTGTGCCGCTGTGCGCCGACAAGGCGATCATCAAGGACGCGGTCGAGGCGGTGTTCAAAGTGAAAGTGACGAAAGTCAACACCTTGACCCAGCTCGGCAAGACCAAAATTTTCAAAGGCCGCAAAGCTTTCCGTAGCGACAGCAAAAAAGCGATCGTGACCCTCGCAGAAGGTCAGCAGATCGACGTCGCCACCGGCGCCTGAGAATAGACGATAAAAACAAAAAGGACCGGGACAGCGAATTGATGTTGTCCCCCAAAATTGAGGAAGATTAACATGGCACTCAAAAAGTACCGTCCGACATCGCCCGGCATGCGCCAGATGGTGCGCGTAGACCGCAGCGAACTGTGGAAAGGCAAGCCCGAGAAGACACTTCTCGACAAGGACCACAACAACAACAAGGCCGGCCGTAACCACAAAGGTCGCAAGACGATGTGGCATCGTGGCGGCGGTCACAAGCAGCGTTATCGCCTGATCGATTTCAAACGCCGCAAGTACGACATGGAAGCGGTGGTCGAGCGTCTGGAATACGACCCGAACCGTACGGCCTGGATCGCGCTGGTGAAATACACCGATGGCGAACTGGCATACATTCTGGCGCCCCAGCGCATGCAGGCAGGTGACAAGGTTGTCTCCGGCGAGCGCGCGGATATTCTTCCCGGCAACGCAATGCCGATCAAGAACATCCCCGTCGGTACGCTGGTTCACAACGTTGAACTGCACCCGGGCAAAGGCGGCCAGCTGGCACGCTCTGCCGGTGCTTTCGTCCAGATCGTCGGCCGTGACAGCGGTATGACGCAGATCAAACTCGGCTCCGGCGAGCTGCGTGTTGTACGCGGCGAGTGCATGGCGACTGTCGGTTCCGTCTCGAACGCAGACCATTCCAACACGGTTCTCGGCAAAGCCGGCCGCAAGCGTTGGATGGGCTGGAAACCGGTTAACCGCGGCGTTGTGATGAACCCCGTCGATCACCCGCATGGTGGTGGCGAAGGTAAATCCTCCGGCGGCCGTAACCCGGTCACCCCCTGGGGTAAACCGACCAAGGGTGCGAAAACCCGCAAAAACAAGGCAACGGATAAATACATTCTGCGCCGTCGTAAAAACAAACGTCTGGCGAAATAAGACAGAAGGAGAATTACAGTGGCACGTTCCGTACGGAAAGGTCCTTTTATCGATGGCTACCTGCTGAAAAAAGCAGAAAAAGCCCGCGCGTCGACCCGTAACGAGGTCATCAAGACCTGGTCGCGCCGTTCTACCATTCTGCCGCAATTCATCGGGCTGACGTTCGGTGTCTATAACGGCCAGAAATTCATTCCGGTTCTCGTGACGGATAACATGGTTGGTCATAAGCTGGGTGAATTCGCCCCGACCCGCACGTTCTCCGCCCATACGGCTGCCGGCGCTGACAAGACCGCGAAAAAAGGATAAGTGAGAGATGTCTAAAGTAGGTAAAAAATCGCAGCGCAAGGACAATGAAGCCATTGCCAAAGCGCGCTACATTAAAGGCAGCGAACGCAAGTTGAACTTGATTGCGCAGCTTATTCGCGGTAAAAGTGCCCAGCGCGCGCTGATCGACCTTGAATTCGCCCGTCGCCGCATGGCTGTGGAAGTGAAAAAGGTGCTCGAAGCCGCCATCGCCAATGCCGAAAACAACCACAACCTTGACGTTGATCGTCTGTTTGTGAAAGAGGCCACCGTTGGCCGCACCATGACGCTGGGCCGTTTCCATGCCCGCGGTCGTGGCCGCAGCGCTTCGGTTGAAAAGCCTTTCAGCAATATCACGATTATTGTTGAAGAGCGTGATGCCGCTGAAGACAAGAAAGCCGTCAAAGCTGCCAAAAAAGCAGAGAAGGCCGAAGCAGGCGACAAGCCCGCGAAAAAATCCGGTGGTGCGAAAGCCGCCAAAAAACCCGCCGCCAAAGCCGCTAAGGCCGAAGCTGGCGATAATGCCACCGCTGAGTAAGAAAGGCGCAGGAGAAAAACATGGGTCAGAAGGTTAACCCGATTGGTTTGAGACTTGGTATCAACCGCACGTGGGACAGCCGCTGGTATGCGGGCAAGGACTACGCGACGAAACTGTTGCAGGACATCAAGCTGCGCGCGTTTGTCATGGACAAACTGAAGCAAGCCGGTGTCGCGCGCGTTATCATCGAGCGTGCTGCCAGCAAAACCAACGTGACGATTCACACGGCACGTCCGGGTGTTATCATCGGCAAAAAAGGCTCTGATATCGAAAAGCTGCGCAAAGATCTGTCGAAATTCACGGGCGGCGAAGTCACCCTGAACATCGTCGAGATCCGCAAGCCCGAGCTGGATGCCCAGCTGGTGGCCGACGGTATCGCACAGCAGCTGGAACGCCGCGTGTCGTTCCGCCGTGCGATGAAACGTGCGGTTCAATCTGCCCTGCGCCTTGGCGCCGGCGGTATCCGTGTTACCTGCGCCGGCCGTTTGGCTGGTGCTGAAATTGCCCGTACCGAATGGTACCGCGAAGGCCGCGTGCCTCTGCACACACTGCGTGCAGATGTAGATTACGCAACCTCCCGCGCCCTGACGACCTACGGCATCATCGGTGTGAAAGTCTGGATCTTCAAAGGCGAGATCCTCGGCCATGACCCGATGGCGCGCGACAAGCGCATGCAAGATCAACAGCCCGTTCGCGGTTAATCGCAGCGCAGGCAAGAAAGAAGAAGAAAAAGGAACAAGACCATGTTGTCTCCCAAGAAGATGAAATTCCGCAAGGCGCACAAAGGGCGCATTCACGGCGTTGCGTCGTCGGGCCATTATCTGGCCTACGGCAGCTTCGGCCTGAAAGCGACCTCGCCCGAGCGCATCACCGCGCGCCAGATCGAAGCGGCCCGCCGCGCGATCACGCGTCACATCAAGCGTCAGGGTCGTCTTTGGATCCGCATTTTCCCGGACGTTCCGGTATCGAAAAAGCCGCTCGAAGTGCGTATGGGTTCCGGTAAAGGTTCGCCCGAGTACTACGTTGCCCGCGTGAAGCCCGGCAAGATCATGTTCGAACTCGACGGCGTGCCCCGTGCACTGGCCGAAGAGGCGTTCCTGCTCGCATCGGCGAAGCTGCCTATCAAAACCCGCTTCGTTTTCCGCGACTAAGAGATAAAAGGTAGAAGACAATGAAAATCGCAGATATGAGAGCAAAATCGGCCGACGAGCTGAAGCAGGAACTTCTGAACCTCCGCAAGGAACAGTTCAACTTCCGCTTCCAGAAAGCGACCGGCCAGCTGGAAAACACCGGCCGCGTCCGTCTGGTTCGCCGCGACATCGCGCGCATCAAGACGGTGCTGGCTCAAACGCAACAAGGCAAGACCCCCGCCGAAAAACCTGCCGCCAAAAAAGCGGCGAAGGTTCCGGCCAAGGCTGCCAAGAAAAAAGAAACTAAGGAGTAAGCATCATGCCGCGTCGCGTGCTTGAAGGTAAAGTTGTCAGCAACAAATGTGATAAAACCGTTACGGTTCTGGTCGAGCGCAAAGTGCGTGACCCGCTGTACGGCAAAATCATCCGCCGCAGCGCGAAATATGCTGCGCATGATGAACAGAATGCTTGGAAAGTGGGCGATCTCGTCTTGATCGAAGAATGCCGCCCTCTGTCCAAATCGAAAACCTGGCGCGTCACCGGCGGTAAGTCGATGGGCGAAAGCCAGCTGAAAACTGTGGACGACGCCGAAGAAAAGCGTGCTTCCGCGAAAAAGTCCAAGAAAGAAGAATAACGGGCGGGGCCCTTGAAACCCCCCTGTTGAAATAGGAAAGGTCAAGACTATGATTCAGACGGAAACCACCCTCGATGTCGCCGACAACAGCGGCGCTCGCCGGGTTCAGTGCATCAAGGTATTGGGCGGCTCCAAACGCCGCACCGCTGGCATCGGCGATATTATCGTCGTGTCGGTGAAAGACGCGATTCCGCGCGGCCGCGTTAAAAAAGGGACGGTTCACAAAGCCGTCATCGTCCGCACGTCCAAAGCTCTCAAACGCGAAGACGGTACTGTTATCCGTTTCGACCGCAATGCTGCTGTTCTCATCAACGCAGCGGGCGAGCCGATCGGTACCCGTATCTTTGGACCCGTTACGCGTGAACTGCGCGGCAAAAACTTCATGAAAATCATTTCGCTGGCGCCGGAGGTCCTCTAAGTCATGACGAAACTCAAAGTCAAAAAAGGCGATAAAGTCGTCGTTCTGACCGGTAAAGACAAAGGCAAAACCGGCGAGATCAAAAAAGTGCTGGTCGATGACAACAAAGTCGTCGTGCAGGGTATCAACATCCAGACCAAACATCGTAAACCGTCTTCGACGGGCGCGGGCGGCCTCGACAAAATCGAAGCGCCGATCCATGTGTCCAACGTTGCCATCGTTGATCCGAAAACGAGCAAGGCAACGCGCGTCGGTTACAAAATGGTTGGTGATCGCAAGGTGCGCGTTTCTCGTCGCTCCGGCGAAGTGATTGATTAAGGAGCGCGAAGATGACAACCCGTCTGAAACAAGTATATCTCGAAAAAATCAAGTCGGACCTCAAAACGAAGTTCAGCTATGATAACGACATGCAGATCCCGCGTCTCGACAAGATCGTGATTAACATGGGCGTCGGCGAAAACGCACAGGACAGCAAAAAAATCCAGGGCGCGATCAACGACATGACTTTGATCTCCGGCCAAAAGCCGCTGATTACCCGCTCGCGCAAATCCATCGCCGGCTTCAAGCTGCGCGAAGATCTGCCGATCGGTTGCAAAGTCACGCTCCGCGGCAAACGCATGTATGAATTCCTGGATCGTCTTATCACGATTGCCATGCCCCGTATCCGCGACTTCCGCGGCATCTCCGACCGGAGCTTTGACGGTAACGGCAACTACTCGTTCGGCGTGAAAGAGCAGATCATTTTCCCCGAGATCAACTTCGACAAAGTCGATACGATCCGCGGTATGGACATTATCATCTGCACGACCGCGCAAACCGATGAAGAGGCGAAAGCCCTGCTGGACGGCTTCAAACTGCCGTTCCGCAAACGCTAAGAAGGATTAAGAACAATGGCAAAACTGAGTTCTGTGAACAAAAACAACCACCGCAAAAAGCTGGTCAAGAAATATGCCGGCAAGTGGGCACGCCTGAAAGCCATCGCTGACGACGAAAGCCGTCCGGTGGACGAGCGCTTCGCCGCGCGCCTGAAAATGGCCAAGCTGCCCCGCAACTCGCACCCGACGCGCGTACGCCATCGCTGCGCACTGACGGGTCGCGCACGTGGTAACTATCGTAAATTCGGCATTTCGCGCCTGATGCTGCGCGAACTGGCGTCGCAGGGTATGATCCCCGGCGTCACGAAATCGAGCTGGTAAGGAGAGGCAGACATGTATATTAGCGACCCCGTCGGCGATTTGCTGACCCGCATCCGTAACGGCCAGGCTGCACGCCTGTCGTCGGTGCATTGCCCGGCTTCCAAGCTGCGCGTTAACCTGCTGGAAGTGCTGAAGCGCGAAGGCTATATCCGCGACTACGCCATCACCGAAAAAGACGGTGGCAAGTCCGAGCTGAATATCGAGCTGAAGTATTCCGAAGGCCAGCCCGTGATCCGCGAAATCAAACGCGTGTCCAAGCCCGGCCGCCGCGTTTATACGCAGATCAAGGATGTGCCGCGCGTGTACAACGGCCTCGGCATTTCCATCCTCTCCACCCCCCGTGGCGTGCTGTCCGATCGTGAAGCGCGCGAAGCGAATGTCGGTGGCGAAGTTCTGTGCCGCGTATTCTAAAGATAAGGTAGATGTAAAATGTCACGTATTGCAAAACACCCCATTCCCGTACCGGCAGGCGTCGAAGTGAAGCTTGCGGGCCGGAAGTTGTCCGTCAAGGGCAAGAAGGGCGAGCTGAGTCTCGACATCTGCAGCGACATCAACGCAGAAGTCAAAGACGGCACGGTCATCTTGAAAAAGTCGAACGAAAGCCGTCATGCCCGCAACATGTGGGGCACGACCAGCTCGCTCATCAAGGGCATGCTGAAAGGCGTCACCGAAGGCTACTCCAAGCGCATGCTGATCGAAGGTGTGGGTTTCCGCGCCGCGCTGCAAGGCAAAGATCTGGTTCTGCAGATCGGTTTCAGCCACGAAGTGCGCTATAAAGTGCCGACCGGCATCGAAATCAAAGTGCCGAAGCCGACGGAAATGGAAATTTCCGGTATCGACAAGCAAAAAGTAGGTCAGGTTGCCGCGGAGCTGTACCTGATGAAGCGTCCGGAGCCGTACAAAGGCAAAGGTATCAACTACGAAGGACGCCGCATCCTCCGTAAAGAAGGCAAGAAGAAGTAATCGAGGACAACATGGCAATCGTCATCAAAAAACCGACCTCCAAGCAACGCCGCCAGTGGCGCGTTCGCAAGGTCATCAAAAAGGCTTCCGAAAAGAACCTGCGTCCGCGCCTCTCGGTGCATCGCTCCGGCCAGCATATCTATGCTCAGGTCATCGACGATGTGAAGGGCGTCACGCTTGCGGCGGCATCAACGGTCGATACCGATCTGCGCAAATCGCTGAAAAACACGGCCGACAAATCGGCGGCGGAAGCGGTGGGCAAACTGGTTGCCGAACGCGCGAAAAAAGCCGGTGTCGAGCAAGTCGCTTTCGACCGCGGTGCCTACGCCTATCATGGCCGCGTCAAAGCTCTGGCAGAAGCTGCACGCGCAGCCGGCCTTTCGTTCTGATTTACTGTTAAAGGAAAGCAACAATGGCAAAAGCTGAAAGATCTGCAAAAGGTCAAAGAGAGCCCCGCGAGAAAGATAGCGAAGCCGGCGGTGAAGTCGTCGAACGTCTCGTCGCTATCAACCGCGTCGCCAAAACCGTCAAGGGCGGTCGCCGCATGGCTTTCGCCGCGCTGGTGGTTGTCGGTGACGGCCGCGGCCGCATCGGCGCCGGCTCCGGTAAAGCACGTGAAGTGCCCGAAGCCATCCGCAAAGCAACCGAACAGGCAAAACGCAGCATGATCCGCGTTCCCCTGCGCGAAGGCCGCACGCTGCACCACGACGTCGAAGCACGCTTCGGCGGCGGCAGCATCCGTCTGCGCAGTGCCGTTCCCGGTACGGGTATCATCGCCGGCGGTCCGCTGCGCGCTGTATTCGAGGTCTTGGGCATTCAGGACGTCGTGGCGAAATCGCTCGGCTCTTCGAACCCCTACAACATGGTGAAGGCCGCGCTCGCTGCCTTCCAGAAAATGGAAAGCCCCCGCATGGTGGCTGCCCGCCGTGGCCGCCGCGTCAACGAAGTGCTGGGCCGCAAGGGTGACGTGAAGGAGCAAGCAGATGTCTGAAGCGAAAGCAAAGAAACCGGCTGCTAAAAAAGCAGCCCCGAAAAAAGCGGCAAAAGCCGCCAGCGGTAAAATGCTGAAAGTCACGCAGATCGGCAGCCCGATTGGCCGCGGTCAGCAACAGCTCGGAACCCTCAAAGGTCTCGGCCTGAACAAGCTGCACCGTAGCAAGCTGCTGCAAGACTCGCCGGAAGTGCGTGGCATGATCCGTGCCGTGCAGCATCTGGTTGTTGTCGAAGAAGCCGCCTGAGGCGAGAGAGATAAGGAACATATAAAATGAAACTCAACCAGATTAAAGACAACCCGGGCGCGCGCAAGCGTACAAAGCTTCTGGGTCGTGGCATCGGCTCCGGCAAGGGTAAAACCTCCGGCCGTGGTGTCAAGGGCCAGAAAGCCCGTACCGGCGTTGCGATTAAAGGCTTCGAGGGCGGTCAAATGCCCCTGATGCGCCGCATGCCAAAGCGTGGTTTCAATAACCTCAACGCCAAGACCTATGCCATCGTCAACCTATCTTGCATCCAGAAAGGTATCGACAGCAAAAAACTTTCCGCCGCCAAGCCGGTGGATGTTGCTGCGCTGATCGACGCCGGTATCCTGCACAAGAAGCAAGACGGCCTGAACCTGCTGGGCAAAGGCGAGCTGAAGACCAAAGTCACCGTTGTGGCCACGCGCGCCTCGGCTGCTGCTGTTGCGGCGGTTGAAAAGGCGGGCGGCAAGGTCGAGCTGCTGCCGGTCAAGATAAACAAGCTGCTGAAAGGCAAGCTGCCCAAAAAAGAGCAGCGCCGTCTGGATGCCGCCAAAACCGGAAAATCGGGCAAAAAATAAACCTGCCACAACAACCGGCAAAGAATACACATAATCCAAAGGGGTCAATGACATATACCGCATAATGTCTTGACCCCTTTGTCTTTGACGGGCATAAATTTAATCGGTTTATATCCTTGCCATCCCCGCGGACGAACCCGTCCGGCCGGATGTCCAAAGCGGTGGCGCAAAGCCCCTGCGGACTTGCGGAATCTCCGGGCATGGTCAGGGCTTCAGAGGGAAAAATAACAACATGGCTTCCGCCGTCGAGCAATTCGCATCCAACCTCAACTTTGGCGCTTTCTCCAAGGCGCAGGAACTCAAACAGCGTCTGTGGTTTATGCTGCTGGCGCTGCTGATCTACCGCATCGGCACGCATATTCCATTGCCGGGTATCGATCCGACAGTCTGGAACGATATTTTCAGCTCTAAATCCGGCGGCGTTCTGGACATGTTCAATATGTTCTCGGGCGGCGCGCTTGAACGGATGAGTATCCTTGCGCTTAACATCATGCCGTACATTTCGGCATCGATCATCATGCAGATCATGACCTCGATGAACCCGACACTGGAAGCGATGAAGAAAGAAGGCGAGGCGGGCCGCAAACGCCTCAACCAGTACACGCGCTACGGTACGGTGTTCCTGGCTGCCATTCAGGCCTATGGCCTTGCTGTGGGACTTGAAAGCCTGCCCAGCTCGGCGGGCGCTTCGGCGGTGATTAACCCCGGGCTGTTCTTCCGCGTCACGACGATCATCACGGTTGTCGGCGGTACGGTGTTTTTGATGTGGCTGGGTGAACAGATCACGCAGCGCGGCGTCGGTAATGGCATTTCGCTGATTATCTTCTGCGGTATCGTTGCGGGTCTCCCTTCGGCCGTGGCAAAGGTGCTGGAGCTTGGCCGCACGGGCGATATGAGCGCGCTCGGCATCCTGCTGATTCTGGTGATGGTGGCCGCTGTTTTGATTTTCATCGTCTTCATGGAACGCGCACAGCGCCGCGTTTTGGTGCAGTATCCCAAACGCATGGTCGGCGGCAACCGCATGGCCGGCGGCGACACCAGCCATATGCCGCTCAAGCTCAACACCGCCGGTGTGATTCCCGCGATCTTCGCGTCGTCGCTGCTGCTGATGCCGTTGTCGATTGTGCAGTTTACGGGCGTGGACGGCTCCGGCAGTGAATGGCTGGATATCTTCTCCCGCCATCTTGCGCATGGCCAGCCGGCTTATATGGCGCTTTACGGCGGGCTGATTGTTTTCTTCGCGTTCTTTTATACCGCGATTGTTTTCAATCCGGATGAAACCGCGGACAACCTGCGTAAATCGAACGGGTTTATTCCCGGTATTCGCCCGGGCACGGCCACGGCAGAATATCTCGACCGTATCCTGACGCGTATCACGGTCATTGGTGCGGCCTATCTGGCCTTTGTGTGCCTTTTGCCGGAAATGCTGATCTCGCACTACAGCCTGCCTTTCGCGCTGGGTGGCACCAGTCTGCTGATCGCGGTGACGGTACCGATGGATACGGTGGCGCAAATCCACTCGCATCTGATCGCGCACCAGTACGAAGGCCTTATCAAAAAATCCAAGCTGAGAGGGAGCCGGAAATAATGACACAGCCGCTACGCATGATTCTCATCGGACCGCCAGGTGCAGGCAAGGGCACACAGGCACGCTTGCTGACCGAGAAACATAACGTGGTGGCGATTTCCGCCGGTGATCTTTTCCGTGCGCGTGTCAAAGACCCGAACGACCCTCTGGGCAACGAGATCAAACAGATTCTCGACGCCGGTAAACTGGTACCCGATGAAATCACCATCCGGATGATCTCCGAACGCCTCGACCAGCCGGACTGCCAGAACGGTTTTATCCTCGACGGTTTCCCGCGCAGCGTGGCGCAGGCCGAAGCACTTGAAGAAATGCTGAAGAAAAAAGGCATCAGTCTTGACGCCGTTGTGCAGATGGAAGTTGATGATGATAAGCTCGTCGAGCGCATCTCCGGCCGCTTTACCTGCGGCGACTGCGGCGAGGGCTATCACGACAAATTCAAGCCGCCTCACGACCCCGCCTCGTGCGATTCGTGCGGCGCCAAGGAGAGCTTCACCCGCCGTTCCGACGATAACGAAACGACGGTGCGCAGCCGCCTTGAAACCTATCACAGCCAGACGGCACCGATTCTCCCGTTCTACGAGAGACTCGGGGTGCTTAAAACCGTCGACGGGATGGCCGATATGGCCGCCGTGACTACCCAAATCGAGGCCGTTTTGTGCCACGGTAAGGGTTGCGACAAGCTCCAACCCCCCAAAATGGGGTGATTTTACGCCCGAAAGGGGTAGGGGAAGCAAAAAACGTCAGATTTGCCGGAAATAGGGTAAATATCGTGTTGACGTTTGTTTTGAGCCCCCTATAATGCGCGAGCTTTGCCTTTTATGGGGCAGGGCGAATTTTTATTTATCTAACCCGGGAGACAAAACGTGGCACGTATCGAAGGTGTCAATATACCTACGGAAAAAGTTGTCGGCATCGCGCTGACATACATTCATGGCATTGGCCGCACAAGCGCCAACAAGATTCTCGAGGCGGCAAACGTTGCGTGGCACACGCGCGTGAACGCCCTGACCGAAGACCAGCTGAACCGTATCCGTGACGAGATCAAAGCGACATACAAAGTCGAGGGCGAACTCCGCCGCGACGTCGCCATGACGATCAAACGTCTGATGGATCTGGGCTGCTATCGCGGTCTGCGCCATCGTAAAGGCCTGCCCGTTCGCGGTCAGCGCACACGTACCAATGCGCGTACGCGCAAGGGTCCGCGTAAGACGATTGCCGGCAAGAAAATCGCGACCAAGAAATAACTAGCGCCCTGAAGGACAAAGTATAATGGCAAAAGCACAAAAAGACGACAAAGCCAGAGCGCGCAAAAAAGAGCGGAAAAATATTTCCGCCGGCGTGGCTCACGTGAACTCGACGTTCAACAACACGATCGTGACGATCGCCGATGCGCAAGGCAATACCATTTCCTGGTCGTCTGCCGGTCACCTCGGCTTCAAAGGCTCTCGCAAATCGACGCCCTATGCGGCGCAGGTAACGGCAGAAGATGCCGGCAAGAAAGCCAAAGAACACGGCATGAAGACGCTCGAAGTTCTGGTGAAGGGCCCTGGTTCGGGTCGTGAATCCGCGCTGCGCGCTTTGCAGTCTGTCGGCTTCGGCATTTCGTCCATCATGGATATCACGCCGGTTCCGCATAACGGCTGCCGCCCGCGCAAACGTCGCCGGGTATAAGATACCGAAAACGGAGGCGCGCCTTTTCCCGGGGGCGCTCTCCGGTTTTGACGGGTTTATCCTTTTCACACATTCAGGAAAAAGAGGCGTATCTTGATACAGAAAAACTGGCAAGAGCTGATTAAACCGAACCGCGTTGACGTCAGCACAAACAAAGATCCCAGCCGTTACGGCACCATCGTTGTCGAGCCGCTCGAGCGTGGCTATGGCCTGACGCTTGGCAACGCACTGCGCCGCGTTCTGCTGTCGTCTTTGCAAGGCGCCGCAGTCACCGCGATCCGCGTTGACGGCGTTCTGCACGAGTTCTCCTCCATCCCCGGTGTTCGCGAAGATGTCACCGACATCGTGCTGAACATCAAGAGCCTGTCAATCCGCATGCACGCCGAAGGCAGCAAAAAACTGCGCCTGAACGCGGAAGGTCCTTGCGAAGTGACCGCTGGCATGATCGAGCAAACGGCTGACATCGAAATCGTCAACCCCGACCTCGTTATCTGCACGCTCGGCGACAAAGTAAAGCTCGGCATGGAACTGACGGTTTCTACCGGCAAAGGCTATCGCCCCGCCGCGCAAAACCGCCACGAAGACGCCCCCATCGGTCTTATTCCGGTGGACAGCATCTTCTCCCCCGTGCGCAAAGTTTCGTACAAAGTCGAAGACACCCGTGTCGGCCAGATCACCGACTACGACAAGCTGAGCCTCGACCTCGAAACCAACGGCACGATCCGTCCGGAAGACGCTGTGGCTTTTGCTGCGCGCATCCTGCAAGACCAGCTGCAAGCTTTCGTCAACTTCCAGGAACCCACTGCGGTTACCAAAGAAGAAAGCAAAGACGAACTGCCCTTCAGCCGTCACCTGCTGCGCAAAGTCGAAGAGCTGGAACTGTCTGTCCGTTCTGCGAACTGCCTCAAGAACGACAACATTGTTTATATCGGCGATCTGGTTCAAAAGACCGAAGCCGATATGCTCCGCACCCCCAACTTCGGCCGCAAGTCGCTGAACGAGATCAAGGAAGTGCTGACGAACATGGGTCTGCACCTCGGCATGAAAGTCGAAGGCTGGCCGCCCGAAAATATCGAAGACCTCGCTCGCAAGCTCGAAGAGCCGTTCTGAGCAAGGACTTCAGGTACTAGCCCGTCTTGATATCTTGAATAGAAAGACGGGAGGGGAAGGTTCCCCACCGCGTTACTGCTGTCCCTTTGTACAGGGTATCGCGATCACAATCCGTTTCATGCGTGAAACGTAACGTAAAGAAGGAGACGTAATCATGCGTCATGGTAATTCCGGCCGTAAACTCGGCGTCAAGTCACAACACCGCCGTGCAATGTTCGCCAACATGGCTGCGGCTCTTATCAAGCACGAGCAGATCGTCACGACCCTGCCCAAAGCGAAAGAACTGCGCGGTTTCGTTGACCGCCTGATCACGCTGGGCAAAAAAGGCGGTCTTGCCAACCGCCGCCTGGCGATGTCCCGCCTGCGCGACGAAACGCAGGTTAAAAAACTGTTCGACGTGCTCGGCAAACGTTACGTAGATCGCCAAGGTGGCTATACGCGCGTCCTGAAAGCGGGTTTCCGCTACGGTGACAATGCGCCGCGCGCCGTCATCGAACTCGTCGACCGCGACCGTGCTGCCAAAGGCAAAGACAGCGGCCAGCAAGACGTTGCCAATGCCATGAAAGCCGCCCACGAAGCGGGCGAGCCGGTCAAAACATCGGCAAAACCGAAAAAGAAAAAAGCCGTAGCCGGTTAATACTTCCGGCGCTGCTTTCGCAAAGCTATAAAAGGGGCGGGTATATACCGCCCCTTTTTATTTGACGGTTGAAAGACATGACAGCATCGCAGAACAGCCCGCTCCGGATCAGGCCTGCCACGGCGGTGGATGCGGCGGGTATCGCGCAGGCGCATGTCGAGAGCTGGCGTGAAAGCTACGGCGGCATTGTGCCCGAAGCCCATTTGGCGGGGCTGGACGTGGCTGTGCGCGAGCAGCGCTGGCATGATAGCTTTTCGGGCGCAAAACCGCCCTGGCAGGCCTTTGTGGCCGTTTCCGGCATAGGGGGTGGGAATGGCGGCGGGGATATTCTGGGTTTTGTCAGCCTTGGTGCGGCACGGGAAGATTTTAACGGCTTTGCGGGTGAGCTTTACGCCCTCTATCTGCTGCGCGCGGCGCAGGGAACGGGGGCAGGGCGGCAGCTGTTTGACGCGGCACGACAAAGCCTTAAATCATGTGGTATAAACGCCATGTATCTCTGGGTGCTGGCCGATAACCCCGCCGCCGGATTTTACCGCCATATGGGCGGGCGGGAGCTGCGCCGCAAGATGCTGGAGATCGGCGGCAAAACGCTTGAAGAAATCGCCTATGGATGGGAGGAATTGTGAAATGAAAAAAATCATCACGCTGTTTGCAGTTATTCTCGCCTGTATATCTGCGCCTGCATGGGCGCAGGCCGTGCCGCAATCGCGCACGGATATTCAGATGAGCTTCGCACCGCTCGTCAAAAAAACCAGCCCTGCCGTGGTGAATATCTATGCCAAGCGCGTGGTGCGCGAACGCATGCGCGTTATCAGCCCCTTTTTCAACGACCCGTTCTTTGGTCAGTTTTTTGGCCATGGTTTCGGAGGCGGGCAGGTGCAGGAACGGATTGAAAATTCCCTCGGCTCCGGCGTGATCGTCGATGCCACCGGACAAATCGCGACCAATACGCATGTCATCAAAGGCGCAACCGAAATTACCGTCGTGCTGTCCGATGGCCGCGAATTCGATGCCGAAAAAGTGCTGGTCGATGAAAAAACAGATCTGGCCATCCTGCGCATCGACCCGAAAGGCGAAGTCCTGACTGCCCTGCCGCTCGCTGACAGCGATGCGATCGAGGTGGGCGATCTGGTGCTGGCCATCGGCAACCCCTTTGGTGTCGGGCAAACCGTGACCAGCGGCATTGTATCGGCCACGGCACGTACCGGCATGGGGGCGATGGATTACCGTTATTTCATCCAGACCGACGCGGCGATCAACCCCGGTAATTCGGGTGGCGCGCTGATCGACCTGCAGGGACGTTTGATTGGCATCAATACAATGATCTTTACGCGTGATGGCGGCTCGCTCGGCATTGGGTTCGCCGTGCCGTCCAGCATGGTGCGCACCGTGATTGCGGCGGCCGGCCGCGGCGACCGTTTTGTGCGCCCGTGGACAGGCCTTGCCGGCCAGCCCGTGACATCCGACATGATGGCATCGCTCGGCCTCACGCGCGCGCGCGGCACGCTTGTTAACCGCGTACATCCCAAGGGGCCGGGCGCAAAGGCGGGTATCCGCGTGGGGGATGTCATTCTCAGCCTCAACGGCCATGATATACAAGACCCCGAAGCGCTTAAATTTCGCCTTGCCACCGTGCCGCTGGGCAGCCCGATCCGTCTGATGGTTTCGCGCGCCGGAAAGTCTTTTGAATCGGTGATGAAGGCCGAAGCTCCGCCGGAAAACCCGCCGCGCCAGACAGCAGCGATCAAAGACAACAGCCCGCTATCGGGCGCAACGCTGGTCAATATCTCGCCCGCTGTTGCCGAAGAGATCGGCCTGTCCGATGATCTGACCGGTGTGGTTGTGACAGCGGTCGAAAACGGCACGCCCGCCGCGCGTCTCGGCATTCGGCGCGGCGATATTGTTCAGGTACTGAATGGCGCGGATATTCCGGCGATGAAAAACCTGCACGAAGCGCTCGGTGCGTCCAAGAACATTCGCCGCTGGCAGGTACAGGTACGGCGCGGGGCGCAGGTGATGAACCTGATGATTACGCTTTGACCGGTCTTTTCGACATATCCGCGGCCGATGCGGCAGAGGCATCCAAAAATGCGCCGCGGCCGCTGGCAGATCTGCTGCGTCCGCAAAGCGTGGACGATGTGGTGGGGCAAGGGCATCTGCTGGAAGATGCTGACGCGCCGCTGCGCCGTATGATCGATGCGGGGCGTATGTCGTCCATTCTGTTCTGGGGGCCGCCCGGTTGCGGCAAGACGACGTTGGCGAGGCTTCTGGCGCAGCATACCGATTTGCATTTCGAAGCAATTTCGGCGGTGTTTTCCGGTGTGGCCGATTTGCGCAAAGTCTTTGACAGTGCTAGCCATCGCCGCCGCATGGGGCGCGGCACGCTGTTGTTTGTCGATGAAATTCACCGTTTCAACAAATCGCAGCAAGATGCCTTTTTGCCCTATGTCGAGGATGGCACGATCGTTCTGGTTGGCGCGACGACGGAAAATCCGTCGTTTGAACTGAATGCCGCGCTGCTTTCGCGCTGTCAGGTGCTGGTCTTGAAACGGCTGGAAGCACCGGCGCTCGAAACACTTTTGCGCCGTGCCGAACAACAAATGAACCGCCCGCTGCCGCTGACGCCGGAGGCGCGCAGCGCGCTCGTGAATATGGCGGATGGTGACGGGCGTTATCTGCTAGGCCTTGCCGAGCAGATTTTTCAGGTGCAGAAAAAAGGCGCCTTGGATATAGAAGCGCTGACGAAACTGGTGCAAAAACGCGCGCCGCTCTACGACAAGGCCGATGACAGCCATTATAACCTTATCAGCGCCCTGCATAAATCCGTACGCGGGTCGGATGCGGATGCGGCGCTGTACTGGTTTTGCCGCATGCTGGATGGCGGGGAAGATCCACGTTATATCGCGCGCCGCATGGTACGGATGGCGGTCGAGGATATCGGGCTTGCCGATCCGCAGGCCATGCCGGTGACGCTGGGCGCATGGGAAACCTATGAACGCCTTGGCAGTCCGGAAGGAGAGCTGGCGCTGGCGCAGGCCTTGGTTTACCTTGCGACCGCGCCCAAATCCAACGCGGCCTATACGGCCTACAAAGCCGCCAAGGCGGCAGCGTCCGAGACGGGTTCGTTGATGCCGCCGGCGCATATCCTGAACGCACCGACCAAGCTGATGAAAGACATCGGCTACGGGCGTGATTACAATTACGATCACGATACCGCCGAGGGGTTTTCAGGGCAGAATTACTTCCCCGAAGCCATGCCGCGCCAGCGTTTTTATGCGCCGGTCGAACGCGGATTTGAACGCGAATTGAAAAAACGCATTGATTACTGGGATAAATTGCGCAAAGAAAAAGGTGGGGCATGAATCTGACTCTGGCTATTTTTGCGGGAGGCGGTATTGGCGCGGCGCTGCGGCATTTCTTTATCGTCGCGGAAACGCGGTTGATCGGCGCATCCTTTTCCTATGCCACCTTTGCGGTCAACGTCATCGGCTGTTTTCTGATCGGCGTCTTGATCGAATGGCTGGCGCTTAAGGGCGAGGCCTCGCTTGAAATGCGTGCTTTTCTGACGACGGGCATTCTGGGCGGCTTTACGACGTTTTCGGCGTTCTCGGTCGAGGTTTTGAAACTGGCCGAAACCGGTCATCCGGCTGCGGCGGCGGCCTATGCCGCGCTGTCGGTTATCTGTTCTGTTGCTGCCGTTTTTGGCGGCGTTTATCTTATGCGTGGGGTACTGTCCTGATGTCTGAACAAAATAATATCATCGAAATCGGCGAGCTCGAAGACGGGCAGCGTCTTGACCGCTGGCTGAAAAAGAAATTCCCGCATCTCAGCTTTGGCGATGCGCAAAAAATCCTGCGCACCGGTCAGCTGCGCATTGACGGCAAACGGGCGAAGGGCGATGCGCGGCTTGCCTTGGGCCAGTCCGTGCGCCTGCCGCCGCAGCTGTTCTTTGAAGATGCGCCGCTGAAAAAACAAAAGCGCGTATCGGAAAAAGATGCCGATATGCTGAAAACGCTGATTTTGTTTGAAGATGCGCATTTGATTGCGATTAATAAACCGGCGGGTATCGCCTCGCAAGGCGGCTCCAAAGTCGGCAAGAATATCGATGACATGATGCTGGCCATGGCGGATAAAACCGGACATAAGCCGCATCTGGTGCACCGGCTTGACAAAGACACCACCGGCGTGATGCTGCTGGCCAAAAATCCGAAGGTGGCGCGCGTGCTCGGCGATATGTTCAAAAGCCGCGACATGCGCAAATATTACTGGGCCATCACCGCGCCCGCGCCGGAGATCTATGAAGGCAAGATCAAATCCTCTCTTGCCAAAGTAAAAGAAGGCGGCACGGAGCGTGTGCGCGCGGTTGACAGTGAAGACGGAAAGATGGCGCTGACCTATTACACCGTGATTGAAACGGCGGGGCGAGATGTGGCACTGGTCGCCTTCTGGCCGCGTACGGGGCGCATGCACCAAATTCGCGTACATGCCGCCGAAATGAGCTGCCCGCTGCTGGGTGATTTTAAATATGAGCCGGCGCAGCCGCTATTGGCGGAAAATCCGGATTTGCCCGATGCGCTGCATCTGCATGCGCGGCGGCTGATCTTCAGCCATCCGGTGACGGGCAAAAAAATCGACATCACCGCACCGGTGGGCCCCGAAATGAAAAAAACCCTGAAATATTTCGGCTTCCCCGCCGACAGCAAGGCCGACCCCTTCGAGGATCTGGAATAGGCGCATGAAGCGGTTTTATAAAGAAGCCGCCGCCGGCACGGCTCCGAACGGCCATACGGTGCGTCTGGACGGCAATATCTTGCGCACGCCGCTGCGCCACCCTGTGATCGTGCCGTCCGGCACACTGGCGACTGCGCTGGCGGCGGAATGGGCAGCGCAGGAGGGCGAGATTATCCCCTCGAGCATGCTGCTGACACAGCTGGTCTGCACGATGATCGACAAGGCAGAAGGTCACGAGCGGCCGGAGATGGAAGCCGAGATCGTCAAATATGCAGGGTCTGATCTTATCTGCTATTTCGCCACGCATCCTGCCGATCTGGTGGCGCAGCAAGAAAAGCTCTGGCATCCGCTTCTGTCGTGGATGCAGGACGAATACGGCGTGATTTTGCAGCCGGTACGCGGCATTCAATACACCGTGCAGGATGCCGCGGGGATTGAAAAAGTGCGGCAGATTGTCCGCGGTTTGGATGCGGCGCGCTTTACGGCCGTGCAGGCGGTAACGGGCATGACCGGCTCTGCCACAATTGCGCTTGCCATGGCGGCGGGGCGTCTTGGTGCGGCGCAGGCCTATGACGCGGCGACAGTCGATGAAGTTTTTCAGCTCGAGAAATGGGGCGAGGATGACATCGCCCGCAAACGCCTGCAGCGCATAGAGGCGGAACTGACCGGAATTGAAAAGTTTCTATTTCTGATTACAGCCAGCGCATAACACGGGGCAGCGGGCTGCCGCGGCGCAGGTAATAAAGTCCGGTCAGGCAGCGCGACCACCACCACAGCGCAAAGGCGGCGGCAAGCAGCAGGGTGGAATTGACAATCATCGTGCTGTTCATCTCCAGCAGAATTTGTGTGAGCTTCAGGGGGTCTTTTTCGCCATCATACATGGCGCGGAACATTTCGGTCATGTCCATTCTCATGACGTGGTAGAGGGACATGCCGATTGTGGCGATGGGCAGATAAACCGCGCCGCCGATCCAGAAACTGCGCGTTATCCAGCGGTAATGGTTTTCAAACAACGTGCCGTAAAGTTCCTTGCGCTGTACATGCGCATAAATGACAGCGCAGATCAGGGCGACCGAGCCGGGGAGGAATGTGTAAATGTTGAACTGTGCCGCCATGCCGACGATAAGGATGGCATAAATGCAGTAGGCAATCTGGCGCGCTTCGCGTGGGTCAAAATCGGCGGCAGAGGGCGTAGCAGCTGCGGGTGTTTTTTTCTGTTCGCTGGTCATGTTTATTTTCTTCCGAAAAGTTTTTCGATGTCGTGGAGTTTTAGCTCCACATACGTGGGTCTGCCGTGGTTGCACTGCCCTGCATGCGGCGTTTGTTCCATCTGGCGCAAGAGCGCGTTCATTTCCTCTGCGGTCAGGCGGCGGCCCGAACGCACAGACCCGTGGCAGGCCATGGTGGAGCAGACTTCGTAGAGTTTTTCGCGCAAAGGCTCCGCCGTTCCGTAACCGGCGACATCATCGGCAAGTTCACGCAGCAGCTTTTGTACATCGGCTTTTCCCAGCAATGCCGGTATTTCCTGCACGGCAATGGCGCTGCCGCCGAAACTGTCGAGGACAAGGCCAAGTTCTGCCAGTTCGTCCTTGCGCTCCAGCAAGGCTTCGGCGGCACGGGCGTCCAGTTCAATCACTTCGGGCAGCAGCAGCGTCTGCCGTGCGATACCGCCGGATTCAAGTGCGGCCTTCATTTTTTCGTAGACGATGCGTTCATGCGCCGCGTGCTGGGCGACCAGCACCAGCCCGGCGCGGGTTTGCGCGACGATATAATTTTCATGCAGCTGCGCGCAGGCCGCGCCCAGCGGATGCGCCAAGGCTTCTGGCGCAGGCGTGACAACGTGCAGACGTGCGGCAGGGGCGGCAATATCGTGAGCATCGGCATTCTCCGGCAGCGCCGCGCCGCGTGCGGCAAATGCGGCGCCGGTATAGGGCGCGCCTTCCAGACCTTTGAGGTGTTTGTATCCAGGGCTGCTTTGACGATACTCACCGTCCCAGAGCGTGTTTTGCGGTGCTGCGCCCTGCGGCGTCTGAAAAGACTGCAAGGTATCCTCTGCAACGGTGGATGAGGCGCGGTGTCCCGCTTCGGCCAGTGCATGTTTCAGCCCGCCGACGATCAGCCCGCGCACAAGGGCGCTGTCCTGAAAGCGTACTTCCGCCTTGGCCGGATGCACGTTGACATCCACCACATCTGCGGGCAGATCAAGAAAAAGACACAGCATCGGATGGCGGCCATAGGCCAGAAAGTCTGCATAGGCACCGCGCACCGCGCCGATAATTTGCCTGTCGCGCACGGGGCGTCCGTTGACAAAGAAATGCTGATATTGCGCGGTGCCGCGGTTGAGCGTCGGCAGGCTGGCGTAACCGCTGAGCGTCATCGTGCCGCGCTCGGCATGGATACGCAGGGCATTTTCAGCGAAATCCCGTCCCATGATCTGGCGTAAACGGTCAAGACGGCGGGCAAATAACTCGCCTTTGGCGGCGGGCAGATCAAGCATTTCGCGCTCGTCGCTGACAAGACGGAAATGAATGTCCGGATAGGCCATGGCCAGATGTTCAATGACATCGCGCACATTCTGCGCTTCGGTGCGGGGCGATTTCAGAAATTTAAGACGTGCGGGTGTGGCGTAAAACAGATCGCGCACTTCGATCTTGGTGCCCTGTGCACCTGCCGCCGGTGCGACAGAATGTTTTTTACCCGCATCGACCACGATTATGGCGGCATCGGCGGCGGGGTCGTTTCGGGGGCGGCTGGTAATACTCAGACGGCTGACGGCACCGATGGAGGGCAGGGCCTCGCCGCGAAAGCCGAGAGACTGGATATGCACAAGGTCATCGTCGGGCAGTTTGGATGTCGCGTGACGGTCAACGGCCATGGCGAGTTCCGGCGCTGTCATGCCGATGCCGTCGTCGGTCACCGCAATGAGGCTGGCGCCGCCGTCGCGGATCACGACGTCGATACGTGACGCGCCGGCGTCGATGGCGTTTTCAACCAGTTCTTTGACGGCCGCGGCGGGACGTTCAATGACTTCGCCTGCGGCGATCTGGTTAATCAGCGTGTCTGGCAAGTGACGAATAGGCATGGACTTTTATACCCCAAGCCGCGGGGCGGAAAAAGGTCGCCGCAGGAGATATTTATTATTCATAACGTGTAAGGCGCTGTTAGCTGTCTTTTTGTTGCGGATGCGCGTTTTCGTCAAACCGGGCATCTTCGAGCAGCGCGCCGTTAAAGACTGTGCCGCGCAGCTTTGCGCCGGTGAAATCGGCCTGCCGCAGGTCACAGTCGGTGAAATTGGCGCCGGTCAGGTCGGCATGCGCAAAACTGGCCTGCATCAGCCGCGCGCCATTGAAATGGCTGTGGCGCAGAATGGCGCTGTCAAAGCGGCAGGGCAGCTGGTATTCGCCTGATCCATCGCGGCGGCGGATGGTCAGCGGGTTGAGGTTCGCCTGCCTGAAATCGGCGCGGATCATCAGGCAGCCGGTAAAGCGGCTGGCGCGCAGGTCGCTGTTGCCCATGCGGCATTTTCTGAAGTCAGACCCGTCAAGGCTGGCCGCCTGCAATTCAATACCGCGCAAATCCATTTCGGCAAAGGTGGCGTTATGCGCCTTGATCGCCGTCAGGCGTTGTGCGGACAGCGTGCCCGCCTTGCGCATGTCGACGCTGTTCAGCACCAGTTGCACGCCGCTGCGGCCGGCGGTGGCAACCCACTGGATATGCTTCAGCACCATTTCATCCAGCGTCAGGTCAAACTCGCCGATATCGGTGCCGACCGTTTCGCCGGTCAGCGTCAGGGTGAAGGTGCTGCCGGATTTTTCAGCGCCGTCGAGATTGGCACCGGTCATGGTGGCATGGGTGAAATCTGCGTCATGCAAGTTGGCGTCTTTGAGAACGCAGCCCGTCATGTCCGCACCGCGCAGCACAGCGCCTTTCAGGTTGGCTCCTTGAAAATCGACGTTTTCCAGCACGGCATCGCTGAAATCGGCGTTGATCGCCGTGGCACCGGTCAGAATGGCATCGGTCAGGTTGCTGCCGATAAACTGCACCGCACCGGCTTCGGAGGCATGGGAATACTGGTCTTCTTCGCGTTTGATCTTGCGTTTGACGATGGTTTTTCCTTCGCGCAGGTCAGCGCCGGTCAGATCGGCGTTTTGCAGGTCGGCATCGTCGACGTCCGACCCGCGCAGGTCGGCGCGGACAAGACGTGTGCCGCGCATGATGGCACCGCGCAGATCGCAACCGAAAAGCGTGGCGCTTTCAAATGAGGCATTGGTCAAAATCGCGCTACGCATGATGCAGCCGGTCAGATCGCATTGTGACAGGTTTTGTCCTGTGAAATTAAGCCCGCTGAGATCCCGATCACGCAGCACGGCGCGCGCCCCGCCGGGTCTGGCGGTCAGAAACATGTGATGCTTGCGGATAATCTCGTTGAGCTCCGCCTGCGTCATCGCCTGTAATGTGAAATCACCATCGGCCGCTGTCATGTCGGACATCATACAGGCTTTGCGCAGAACGGTAAACGGCGCGAGAGGGCAGCGGGTGGATCATGCCGCCTTATGGCAAGATTTTTGCGGCACATAGCCGGAGGGCACGACACGCGATGCGGGTTCGGTATGATAGGTCTGGTCGTCAAAAAACAAATCGGCACCGATTGCGGCCAGCACATCGACTTTTTCGTACTTGGGGCCTTGCTGGTTGGACCGGCCGATCATATAGGCGCCGTCAACGATCTGCCCCCATTCGATGAGTGTATTCATGGGGCGTATCTGCGCCTGACCGCTGCGCATGGTGACGAGCGAGGTTTCAATCGGGCAGTTGTCTTTGGGGAAGGTGGCCTTCAGCGCCTCGATCACAAAAAGTACCTTGGCGAAGGGGCCTTCGGGCATCGGTGTTTCTGCCATTTCGGTTTCGAACTTCATAAAGCCGAGCAGGCCTTCGCGCTGGAAAATTGTTTCGGACTCGCCGCCAAACAGCACCTGATCGCCGTCAAAAGCGAAGTGTACCTTGCCGGGGCGCGCCTGCGGTTCGGTGGGCGGGTCGTGCAGCACGGATGCCGCAATGTCGCCATCCACGGCGCGCTGCACGTCGTCGGCATGGCGCGACAAAAACAAATCGATGCCATAGGCGCGTAGCAAGCTGGACTCGACATTTTTGCCGCCCGTCAGCGCGATGCGCGGAATGTCGAGCCGGTGATGGTCCAGTGAATAACGCGCACGAATGCCGGTTTCGATGTTGTTACGCGAGATCAGCGCGACTTCAACGCGCGGCTTTTCGCCTGGCACGTTGACCGACAGCAGTTTTTCGATGACATGAAAAGCCGTGCCCGGTTTCATCGGGTCGCGGCGGCGTTCAAACTGCAAACGGCGATAGGCGTCAATGCCGCCATCGACATAGGTCGCATGCTCTTCACGCAAGTCGAAGAGGGCGGAGGTGGAAATGCCGATGGTCAGCGGTTTAAATACCATGCGCCAGCCTGAGGGGTTGACATAAGTTAAAAGCACTCTTTTTATTCTTAACCGATTTTGTCCTGAATAAAAAGGATTAGGCGCGTTTTGCAGGATTGATTTGTCCATAGCCGGATTTTGGAGTAATTTTATAAGGCTAATCTATTCGTATATTGCGCAAAAGGACGGTCGGCGCCATGACGCTGAAAGCCGAACAACTGGTGGATCTGATCCGGCGGCAGCTGCCGGCGGCGGATGTCGCCGTGCAGGATACGCGCGGCGATGGCGCGCATTTCGCCGTGACGGTGACCTGCGCCGATTTCGAGGGGCTGAGCCGTATCGACCAGCACCGCAAGGTATATGCGGCGCTGGCCGGACATGTCGCGGATGGCAGCCTGCACGCCGTGCAATTGACGACACGGGCAGGATAGGGAGAGAGGGGCAGATGCTGTTTCACGAAAACGAAGCGATATTCGAACGTATCCGTCAGGATATCAGCAAGCATGACATTGTGCTTTATATGAAAGGCACGGCGATTTTTCCCCAGTGTGGATTTTCCGCAGCCGTGGTGCAGGTGCTGGACAGCCTCGGCCTGACCTTCAAGGATATCGACGTGCTGGCAGATCCGCCGCTGCGTCAGGGTATCAAGGATTTCACCAACTGGCCGACCTTGCCGCAGCTTTATATCAAAGGCGAATTTATCGGCGGCTGCGATATCGTGCGCGAAATGTATGCGAGCGGCGAGCTGCAGAGCCTGCTGCAAAAAGAAGGCTTGCTGGAATAGAAATCAGCTGGCGGTTTTTTCACCACGCAGGCGATGCAGCATAAAAAGCAGATACAGAAAAACGAAGTAGTACATGAAGATCTCGTTTACTTCGCTGGGTCTGTTGTATATCTCAGATATGCCGAGTTTCTTCAGCCAGTTCGCCTTGTGCGCCAGCGCCGCGCAGAGCGCCGTCCAGAACAGCGCATCGGGCGGATAAATGGCGTTGAATCGTGCGGGCAGCACAGCAGGGCGGAAACGCCGTACGAGCGGCAGGATAATGCCGCCGGCGATCACACCAATCAGCAGTATCAGACGCGGTTTCTGGTCGAGCCAACTGGATGTATTGTGCAGATTTGTTTCGCCCTGGTCATTGATGTTTTGCCAATATTCCGGCGTTTCCCATCTGAGCAGATGCTGGCCGTAGCTGATTTCCTCAAGCCCGATATACAGGCTGCCCAGCGTGCCGAGCAATACCCAAGCGGTGAACCAGCGGCCGCGGCCTTTGCAATAGCGCAGGCAAGCCAAGCCGGCGCCGACAGCCGCCATGGCGACAATCCATTGCAGCGTCTCCAGAATACCGTTTTCGCCGTACATCTACGCGCTGGTGACGCCTTTCTCCAGAAACGGATTTACCAGTGCAACGAGGATAAGCACCAGCGGCGGCAGGTAGAGCCACCAAAAGCGATGTACGGAATATTTATCTTCGGTCAGAAACATGATGGAGCGCATATTATTCTACCGTTACGCTCTTGGCAAGGTTCCTCGGCTGGTCGACATCGGTGCCTTTGATAACCGCGGTGTGATAGGCCAGCAGCTGGACGGGGATGGTATAGAGAATCGGCGCGACAAAGGGGTCAACCTCCGGAATTTCAATCGTCCATGTCGCCGTATCCTTCAGCTTGGCGATGCCGTGCTTGTCGGAAATCAGCAAAACCTTGCCGCCGCGCGCGACGACTTCCTGCGCATTCGATGCCGATTTTTCAAACAGGGCGTCATGCGGGGCGACGACAATCACCGGTACGTCTTCGTCGATCAGCGCGATGGGGCCGTGTTTCATTTCACCCGAGGCATAGCCTTCGGCGTGGATATAGGAAATTTCCTTGAGCTTGAGCGCGCCTTCCAGTGCGATGGGATAAGCCGTGCCGCGGCCGAGGTAAAGCACATCGCGCGCTTCGGCGATTTGCTTGGCCATGCTTTGTATTTTTTCGGTGTGCCCCAGCAGCTCTGCAACACGCGCAGGTACTTCGCGCAGGGCGTTGGTCAGCTGTTTTTCACGTTCTGCACTGATCGCGCCGTTTTGGCGGGCAAGGGCAACGGTCAGGCAGGCCAGCGTGGTAAGCTGCGTGGTGAAAGCCTTGGTGGAGGCAACCCCGATTTCCGGCCCCGCCAGTGTGCGCAAGACGTGGTGGCTTTCACGCTCAATGGTGCTTTCGATCGTATTGAGAACGGAAATGATTTTCTGCCCCTGCCGCTTGGCGTAGCGCAGTGCCTCCAGCGTATCCAGCGTCTCGCCGGATTGGGAAATAAAGATGGCCGCGCCGCCCGCGGGCATGGGCGCTTCGCGGTAGCGGAATTCGGAGGCGATATCGGCTTCGACCGGAATGCGCGCGATCTGCTCCAGCCAATATTTTGCCACCATACCAGCATAAAACGCCGTGCCGCAGGCAGAAATGGTGATGCGCGGCGCCTTTGCGATGTCCAGAATGTCGCCGGGCAACGTGATATGGCCGGTTGCCGGGTTGATAAAGGTATTCAGTGTCTCGCCGATCACGGCGGGCTGTTCGTGGATTTCTTTCAGCATGAAGTGGCGATATTTGCCTTTGCCCATCAGCGCGCCGGATTGGGCGGTGACGCGGATTTCACGCTCGATCTTTTTGCCGCTGGCATCGCGGATCGTCGCGCCGCTGCGGCTGACTTCGATACGGTCGCCGTCTTCAAGGAAGCATATTTTATCGGTGAGTGGGGCGAGCGCGTAGGAGTCGGAGGCGAGGAACATCTCCCCCTTGCCGAAACCGACGGCCAGCGGCGTGCCAAAACGCGCACCGATCATCAGATCGTCATGGCCGGTAAAGATCATCGCCAGCGAAAACGCGCCGCGCAGACGTTTCAGCGATTCATCCACTGCGTTTTGCGGCGTCATGCCTTGGCGGATATAGAATGTCACCAGATGCGCGATCACTTCGGTGTCGGTTTCGGATTCAAAGCGGAATTGCGATTGCTCCAGCTCTGCCTTCAGTTCCTGATAATTTTCGATGATGCCGTTATGCACCACGGCGACGCTGTCGGTGATATGGGGGTGCGCGTTTTTTTCAACCGCGCCGCCATGCGTGGCCCAGCGCGTATGGCCGATGCCGATGCTGCCACCCAGAGGCTCTTTCTTCAGCTTGTCGGCCAGATTAATCAGCTTGCCCTCGGCGCGGCGGCGCTCCAGCTTGCCGTTTTGCAGCGTGGCCACACCCGCGCTGTCATAGCCGCGGTATTCAAGGCGCTTTAGCCCCTCGACCAGAAGCGGCGCGACGTCCTTGTCTTTGCTGATAATGCCGACGATACCACACATAATGATTGTCCTTTGTTTTTGTCTGCAAACGAAAAAGCGGTGTCTTTGATGTTTAAGACTTCTTCGCCTTTTCCTTCATTTTCTTTTGGCGAAACTCGGGCGCCCAGCCGTCTTTGTTGATTTGCGGGGCGCGGGTGATGCCGAGCGCGTTGTCGGGCACGTTCTGCGTGATCGTGCTGCCTGCGCCGATGATGGCGCCCGTGCCGATGCTGACCGGCGCGACAAGCGCGGTGTTAGAGCCGATAAAAGCCTCGCTGCCCACGCTGGTTTTGTACTTAAGGAAGCCATCATAATTGCAGGTGATGACGCCTGCGCCGATGTTGGTTTTGTCGCCGATCTCCGCATCGCCCAGATAGGTCAGGTGGTTCGCTTTCGCGCCCTTGCCCAGATAGGTGTTTTTGGTTTCGACAAAATTGCCGACCTTCGCGCCCTCGCCGATGCGGGAGCCGGGGCGCAGGCGCGCGAAGGGGCCGATCTGCGCGCCCTTGGAAATTTCTGTGCCTTCGATATGGCTATAGGCGTGAATGGTGACGTTATCTGCAACCGAAACGCCGGGGCCGAAAAACACATTCGGCTCGATAACGACATCTTGTCCGATCACGGTATCGGCGCAAAAGAAAACACTGTCCGGATGCACCAGCGTCGCGCCGTTCAGCATGTGTTTTTCGCGCAGGTGGTGTTGCATGGCGGCTTCAAGCGTGGCCAGCTCGACGCGCGTATTGGCGCCTGCCAATTCCTCCGCATCGATCTCGACCACGAGGGTCTGGCGATTGTCTTTGCGCGCAATCGGCGGCAGGTCGGTCAGGTAATATTCCCCCTGCGCGTTGTCGTTGCCGATTTGCGCCAGCCAACCGAACAGCTTTGCGCCATCGGCAGCGACGATGCCGCCGTTGCATAGTGTGATGGCTTTTTCTTCGGTATTGGCATCTTTGAATTCGACGATTTTTTTCAGTGTGCCGTCATCGTCCAGCACCATGCGGCCATAACGGCCGGGGTCGGCGGGGCGCATGCCGGAAAAGGTCAACCCCACCGCCGGAAACTGGCGGCGGATATCGATCATCCGCTGGAGCGCGGCGGTGGTAATCAGCGGGCTGTCACCGAAGACAACCAGAATATCGCCGTCGAAATCTTTCAGCGCGTCACGCGCCGCCAGCGCGGCACCGCCCGTGCCATTCGGCGATGCCTGTACGGCGGTCTGGTGCGGGTGGACGGCGGCTGTCATTTCCGGCATGTCGGGGCCGATGACGACGACAATGCGTTCGGGCGAGAGGCCTTCGGCGGCGGCAATCACATGCTGTACCATCGGCGCCCCTGCAACGGGGTGCAGCGGTTTGGGCAGCGCGGATTTCATGCGCGTCCCTTTGCCGGCGGCCAGAACGATACAGGCGATTTTTTTAGTCATGCGGAAAAACTCCCTAACGCCTCCACTATAGACCAGAGGCGGATTCATGCGGCAATTCACAGGATGTTGCAGGAGATTACAACAGACAAAGCAGGCTTGAAACCTGATTTTTCA
>JAUXOC010000037.1 GCA_030682495.1 Alphaproteobacteria bacterium
GGGGATGGCAGGATAGGCATCGCTCAGCCCGTGGTCGTAAAAATCGAAATTGAAAGCCAGCTGCGTGCGCGCCAGCGTTTGTGGCGGCACGGGCGCGGCGGCGGTGTCGTGCCACGGCAGCGTCATGCCGCCCATGCTTTCGACCCAGCCGCGCCGGTGCTTGGCACCGATGGTCAAAATCTCCATGCCGTTTTCCTCGGCATAGGATTTGATGCGCGCAACCGCAGGCGTGCAAAACAAACAATCCCCCAGATCGCGCGGCAGGTTGAGCAAAATCACAGGAGCTTTGGAATCGGGCGTGGACATGAGGGCCATGGCTTGTGACGGAATATTGCCATATTACCAGAATTCCCCCGGCCTGTCAGCCTTTTGACCGGTCTGGCAGCTAAAAAGTTGTTTTAAATGGCTTATTCGCTGGGTGCCGGATCGGCGGGGGCGGTCTCCGCGTTTCTCACCGGCGGTGCTGCGGCATAGCAGCGGGTGTAGGTATAGGGCGGCGGCACTTGATAGCAGATGCCGCGCGTCTGCGGCTGCCATTCGAAGGGCTGACCCTCGGCGCAGCGCATCAGCGGGTCCTTGTCTGCGCCTTGCTGCAGGAAAGCCGCCATGTCTTCCGGCGGCACGTTGGCCGCCGCCGCCAATATATAGGCGCGCCGCGCACGGTCAGGGTCGGAATCCATTTTGAGCAGTTCAAGCCCTTTCACGGTACCCTGCATCAAAATCCGCGAGACCAGCACCGGATACATCGCCAAAGATTCTTCAAGATGACGCATTTTATAGTCGTCACCGTATTTTTTAATGATCTGTTCAAGCGCTGCATGCCGCGCCTCTTCGTCTTCGATCCGCAAGGCGGCAACGGCTTCGTTGCGCAAGCCGTAAAAAAACTGCCGTGCGATGCCGACACCCGGCTGTAAGAGGGCGTTCACCACGTCGCCCAGCATATGGCCGCTGCCGCCGACCATCTCGCTGATCTGTAGGTCCATCATCGCACCGACGTTGCGCGTATCGGTGTCCCAGATACCGATGGCGTCTTCGGCAGGGAAGCGGTCGATGTGATAAAGCGCGCCGATAAGCGCGTCCTGCCGCGCCGCCACCAGCGCCGGTGCTGTTGCCGCAAGGTGCGGCAGCGCGCTGATAAAGATGCTGTAGAGCGTTCTTGCAACAGCAAAATCCGTCAAGTGCGCTTGAGCCGACAGCAGGCGGCGGCTGAAATGGATGCCCGCCAGCATGTCGTCCAGCGCGGCTTCCGCCTGCCCAGTATAAATTTTATGAAGGATATCGACCGACTTCAGACGTGCGCTGTCCATGAGCAGGTCGTTGTTAGGGCTCGCCTGCGCGCCGCCGCGTGGCGGGGTAAAGCCGCGCAGGGCATAAAGCGATTCCAGCCGCAAAAGCTTTTCCGGATGTTTCGCTAGTATTTGCGCCCATTCATCGAGATAGAAACAGGCCTGCGGCGGGTACCACCATGTGCCGTCCTCCTGCTTGACGCTCTTCGCGCGCGCTTCTGCGTCGGTGGGCTTGCGACCGCGGCAAATATTGAAATGCGGGAAATCGCCGCGCCAGGGCCGGTCGCGGAAGACCGGGCCGTCAACAGGCGCGGCCGCCACGGCGGCGGCGGTGCGGCCATAGGCGACGATGTCTTTGACATCTTCCGGCGCGGACAGCCCGAACAGCGCGTAAAAACCATCGCCGGTTTCCGGCGCGGCGGCGGCATAAAATCCGGCCATGTCTTTTGGCGCCGGTTTTACCCAAGGGTAGAGCCAGCCGGGCAGTATCATCACACTCCACAGTGGCGCGACAATAAACATCCAGAACATCATGTCCTTGAAGGCCAGCCATTCGCGCCGTCCGCGGCGGCTTGAAAGTGCGGCCATGGCCGCAGCGCGCAGCGCGGGGTCGCGGCGGGTTTTGAACCGCAGGCGCAAAATAAGGGGGCCATAGACCAGAAAGCCCGCCGGAAAAACCGCAAGCGCCGCCGTCACCAAAGGCCCGGGCGTTTTTTCCACCAGCAGCGCAATCAGCGCTGTTGTCCCGGCAAAGCACAAGAAGTAGATCAAAAAAATCTCGTTCACAGCGCGCGCCAGCGGTTGCGGCGGCAGCGAGGCATCTTCGTCCGGATATTCAGGCGCGTCTTCACGGTGCGGTGCGGTGGTATCGGCGAGCGGCAGCCAGAGCGTGCAGAAAGGCTCCAGCTTGTGGCGGCGGGATATCCAGGCGTAGTCCCAGACGCAGAAATAAGCGGCGGCGGTGCAGATCGCCAGCGCCAAAATTTCCGCAGGAATCCTGATCGTCTCATGGGCGAAAAGGGCAAAGCCGATAAACGGCCCGCCCAGAATAAAAAACCCGTTATAGGTCATGCGAAACAGCAGCGAGACGTTCAGATCGCTGGCAAGCTGCCGTAATTGTTGCGTGGTCAAAGGCGGGTTCATGGGCGTCCTTGTACGGCGAAGCCGGCCAGTCTATTTTACGATGGCCTGCCGCCGTACGCCAAGAAAAACCGCGCAGGCAAAGGTATTCAAAACCCCCCGCCGAATTCTCGGCGAGGGGAGGGGTCTGAAAAGTGTGGCGATTTAGCGCACGCTGGCAAGGGCCTTGCCCAGACGCTCGACGATCTGGCCGATGTGGCTTTCGGTCACGATCAGCGGCGGCGACATCGCCAGCGTATTGCCGGTGAAACGCATGACGGTGTCTTGTTCGAAATAAAGACGGTCAAACACCTCCATCGCGCGCGACATTTCGTCGGGGTATTTGCGGTCGGTGCCGGGGTCAATCTCGACGCCGCCCATCAGGCCGATGGTGCGGATATCGATGACATGCGGTTTGCCCTTCAGCGTATGCAGGGCGTCCGACCATGTTTTTTCCAGCTTGGCCGCGTTTTCAAACAGACCCTCGCTTTGATAGACCTCTTGCGTGGCGAGCGCTGCGGCACAGGCCAGCGGGTGGCCGCTATAGGTATAGCCGTGGAAAAATTCAATGCTGTATTCGCCCGCGCTGGCAAGGAAGCTGTCATAGATACCCTTGCGCACAAAGGTCGCGCCCATCGGCACGGTGCCGCTGTTGATGCCCTTGGCGGTGGTGATGATATCGGGGACGATGCCGAAATATTCGGCGGCGGTTGCCTTGCCCAGACGGCCAAAACCGGTGATGACTTCGTCGAAGATCAGCAGAATATCGTGCTTGGCGCAAATGGCGCGCAGCTTCTCAAGGTAGCCCTTCGGCGGCACCAGCACACCGGTTGATCCGGCGACCGGCTCCACAATCACGGCGGCGATGTTTTCGGCATCGTGCAGCGCGACGAGGTTTTCAAGGTTATCGGCCAGATGCGCGCCCCATTCGGGTTGATGGCGCGAAAACGCCTGTTCTTGCGGGTTATGCGTATGCGGCAGGAAATCGACGTTGGGCATCATCGCGCCTGCAAAAACTTTGCGGTTCCACGGAATGCCGCCCAGCGACACGCCGCAGATGTTCACGCCGTGATAGGCGCGCTCGCGGCTGATGATTTTGGTCTTCGCTGCCTTGCCGCGCGCACGCCAATAGGCGAGGGCGATCTTGACGGCGGTATCGACGGCCTCCGAGCCGGAATTGCTGAAAAACACATGGTCGATATCGCCCGGCATTTCAGCCACAAGGCGCGATGCTGCCTGAAAACCCAGCGGATGGCCAAAAGAAAAATTCGGCGCGTAGTCGAGCGCGGCCGCCTGTTTCTGAATCGCCTCGACAATTTTCGGGTGGCTGTGCCCTGCATTCACACACCACAAACCGGCGGAGGCATCCAGAAGCTCGCGCCCGTCGTCGGAGTAATAATACATGCCCTTCGCGCCCGTAATCATGCGCGGCTTTTTCTTGAAAGATTTCTGCGCCGTGAACGGCATGAAATGGGCGTCGAGATCGTTGGGCTTCAGGCTATGGGACATCGTCGGTATCCTTAAAACGTCGTTTGTGGCGGAGGTGGCAAAACCGAACGCAGCACGTATATAAATGTCGTTGGCATTTGCATTCCGAAAGTGCCCAGAGCATACTCGCTTGCAGGATATAAGATCAACCCCCGTATCAATATGTCAAACGATCACGATAACGAAAAACCAAACGGCCCTTTGAACGGCCAGCATGACCCGAAGATCGCCCGCTTTCCCGCGGCCGACGAACGCGCGGCGCGTGCGGCGCAGCTGGCCGAAGAAGCGCGCACTGCTGCACCGCAAAAAACATCCGAGCCGATTCTCAACCTGCCCGCCGGTATCAAATATCTGTCGCTTGTGCTGCTGGCCTTGATGGGGCTGCGCTATGTGCTGTCCGATGAAACGTTTTTTGATGTCATCATGCATTACGGTTTTGTACCCGCGCGCTATACCGGCGCGCTCGATGCCGATTGGCGTGCCGCGCTCGCCCCGATCACGCATATGTTTTTGCATGGCGGCTGGCTGCATATCGGTGTCAACATCGGCATGCTGATGGCTTTTGGCAGCGCGCTTGAAAAAACCATCGGGCTGAAACGTGCGGCCTTGATTTATTTTCTGTCGGGTGCCATCGGCGCGCTGCTGCATCTGGCGGTCATGCCGCAGGATATATCCCCGCTCATCGGTGCTTCGGGCGGTATCAGCGGGCTGTTTGGCGGCATGCTGATTTTGATGTTCCGCTCCGGTCTTTTGGGCGGCGAAGGCTATCGCCGCCTGATCTTTCTGATCGTGCTCTGGATCGGTATTTCCCTCGCCTTCGGCTATGCCGGTATGCCGGGGACAGACGGCAAAGTCGCCTGGACGGCGCATGTCGGCGGGTTTATCGCGGGGCTTGCGCTTTATCCCCTGCTGGTGCGCGAACGCCTGCGGCTGGAATAGCGCTGCGGCATCTTTTGGGCTGCAAATGATACCTGTCTGCGCTTCCGCTGCTCACGTGGCGCCGCCACGCTGCGCGGCGGTTCTCGCCAGCCATCATTTTCGCCGCAAAATCCGGCGCAGCGGAAAGTTCCGTATCTTCGCAATAAAAAAACACATTCAAGGGCTTGAGTGCGATTCGCGCCCGATATAAAGTGCGCGCGGGGAACAGGGAGACCAAGGCCATGAAACAAGTCACGATGCAGACCGTGCAAAATACACAAAGCGGCACCGCCGCCACGCGCCTCGCCGAAATCCAGCAGCAGATCTTCGATCTTTGTGTGCCAAAATCGGGCGCGCAATACGACGAATTCTACAAAGTCACGACCGAACGCGGCTTTACCTGTATTACATTGCCGACAGGCAAAAATTAAAAGGCCGACAGGCAAGAATTAAAACGACCACGGGCTGCATCAAATGATGTCGTTGTCGGGCTATGGCTTCTGAGAAGGAGGCTTGCCGTATTCCGTTATGCAAGCCTGAAGCTCGGCATCCGAGGGGCTGTGAGAACGCCGGCGCCTTGGTGTTGGTGCTTCTTCGGTATGAAGAATGAAAGGCTTTTGCGGCCGCTCTTTTCTTTCAAGAAGGGCATTCGCAATCTCTCCCAGTTGCCGGCTGAAAGGCGAGGAAGGCTCCTCAATGCGCTGGCCGAGGGGCGTGTTTTTGGGTGGGGTGGAGTCACTCATAACGAATCTCCGGATGTCGATACGGTATTGGAGTATTATAACATATCGCACCCCGTTTCCGTCGGGCGCAGTGAAAGAGTGATTGTTATCAAGCCAATCGTGCTGACCGATTCCTGCCGGAAAGCTCTCTTTTTTGGGGCTGCTTAACAGGGCGGCTCTACCGCATGCTTGCAAGCTGTGCGGGCGGGGCGATGATGTCGTTGTCGGGCAAGGCTAGCGCGGGTTGCGGTTTATGGGCATCACCCTGCGGCACGGTCCAGCCCAGCGCATCAAAGGCCGCGCAATGCCCGCAGAGCACCGACCACTGCGCGGCGACATGGCCGCAGCTGTCGCAGATCCATCTCGGCTCCGGCGGATAATCTTCGGCGCGTTCCAGCCATTCACGGGCTTTGGCTTCGTTGCCGGTCTCGGCGCGCTCCAGCTTGGCCAATGCGCGGAAATCTGCGGCGGCTGTCAAGCGCTCGCGCGCTTCTTTCCACAGGCTGGCGTCAAGCGCGGCATGGCCGGAGAGGCGCTGGCTCAGGCTATGCTGCGGGTTCAGGTCGCCCAGACGCCGCGCCCATTGATAGGCATCGCGGCCACTGTCATAGACCGAAGGCGCTTTGCGCGGCGGCGGCATCAGGCGCATCCATAGCGCCGCGACCGCGGGGTGCGGCTGCGCCTTCCATGCTTTTTCGATGGTGCGCAGTGCGGCGCGTTTCTTGCCGATGCGGTCATACAGATCGGCCAGCAGAACGCTTGCGGGGGCAAAGCCGTAATCCAGCCCGGCGGCGCGCGCGGCCTGTTTGGCGGCGATGGTCAGGTAACCCTGCTTTTCATTTTCCATCGCTTGCGCGGTCAAAATGCTTTGGCGGTGGCGGCGCGCGGTTTGCGCGTCATAGATGCGCATCTTTTCGGCTTTCTTCAAAACCTCCAGCGCTTCGGGCCAGCTTTTGTTGCGGGTTTCAATATCAAAGCGGGTGCGTACGACCCAGACGCGCTTTGGCTGCAAGGCTTCGGCCTTGCGGATCAGCGTTTGCGCTTCGCCATAGCTGCCGTCTTTCAACGTCTGCGTCAAAAGACCGCGCAGGCCAAAAAATGCCGCCTCCCCGTCTTCGAGCAGCGCCGTAAATTCGCGCCGCGCCTTGGGTGCGTTGCCGTTGAGCAGCGCCGTCTGCGCGGTTAAAAGTTTGGTCAGCGGCGTGGCGGGTATTAATGCTTCGGCTTTTTTCGCGTGACGCTCCGCCCCCTGCGGGTCGCCGGCGGCAACCGAGACAAGGCCGGAAGTCAGCGCGCGGTAGCCTTTCTCGCGGCGCACGGTATAGCGGTAACGGCGCAGCGTGGCGGGCATCGACACAAAGCCGCGCCACAGACGATCGATAAAAATCACACCCAATAGCAAAACGGAGAGTGCGGCAGCGGCAAAACCGATGGCCAGTTCGACGCGATAGCCGAGCCAGTCAACCGTGATCCAGCCCGGCCGCGCGGCCAGCCAGCCGACCGCGAAAACGAGGAGAGATAATCTGGCCAGAAACCACAGGGCACGGATCATATTTTTCGGCTCCGGTTCATGGGGGTGGTATCCTTTCGGGACGCGGGCGGGTCTGCCCTGTTTTTCGATTCAAAAGACACAAACAAATAAAAACGCATCGGCATCAATACAAAAAAGACAGCGCGCAAATTAAGGCATCGGCATTTCCAGTTGCGGCATGTTACCAAGGCCTTGGTTCTGCTGCTGCAGCGAGGGCGACAGATAAGGAACAGTCGTTTGGCCGCCCAAATTAGGCAGGTTGCCGCCAAAAATATCGCCTGCGGGCATTTGCTGGAGCAGATCGCCAATGGCGCTATTCAGGTCAATGCCGCCCATGCCACCGCCGCCGCCAAAGCCGGAGAAAGCGCCGTTGCCGCCGCCATTGCCGAGCATGCCGAGCACGGTCTGCAACAGCACCTGCGATGAATCATCGGCGGCGACATGGCCTTCGGCCTGCTGCACCCATGTCGAGGCGGTTTCGGCCGGTGCGCCTTCCAGCGACTGCAATTCGCGGATGGCGCCTTTGATGTCACCCTGATCGATCAGCAGTTCGGCGCGCGCAACCGTTGCATCCACACCGTCACCCTGAATGTCGTCCACCTTGCGCATCTTGGCGTATTTGGACAGGCGCAGCAGCACGCGTTCGCGCACCGATGCGTCTTCGCCCTGCAATTTTGCCATCACGATATCGGCGGCAATGTTGCGGAATTCTTTTTGCAGATGCGGGCGGCTGAGGACGCCGCTGCGGGCATAGGGCGCAACGCGCTTCAGCGCGGCTTTCATTTCGGGGTCGTCACTTGCGTATTTTTCGATGATCTTGAGGTCGCTCTCAAACGATTGCCCGCCGCCGATATTGCCGCGCAGCTCGTTCATCGTCAGCAGCATGGCCGCCGCGCCAAGATCTTTGGGCGCGACGCCGCCCATGACTTTTTGCAGCGTCGGGTCGTTTTTTTGCGCCAGCTCGACGGCTTTGCTCAGGCCCTCGGGGTCAGACGGTGCACCCGCCATCACGCTGCGCAGACGCCCCATCATGCCATCGGCTTCTTTCGTGCCTTCCTGTGTGCGGGTCAGGCCGTTCAGCATCGCCAGCATGCGCATCAGGCTCTGAAATCCCTGATAGGTATCGGTTTTCTGCACGGTTTTCTGTGCACCATCGATGGTGCCGCCCACCGTGGTTTTCACCGTATCGACCGCGCCCTGCACGCGCAGAATACCCTGATTCATGCGCTGGCCCACACCGGGCGAGGCCGTCTGCTGGAGGGGCTCGATCGGCAGCGGCGCAGCCCCTTGCTGGCGGCGCAGTTCGTTTTGCCGTCTTTGCAGCTCGCGGATCTGGTCTTCGTAATCTTTCAGTTGATGTTCGTATTCTTTTTCGCGGTCGCGGCGTTCGGCGAAGGAGAAAAATTCGGGTGCCATGACAAAAGTGCCCGCCAGCGCCAGCGCGCCGATAAAAAAGGCAACCATAAAAACAGTGCGGGTGATAAAGCGCATTTTTTCGTCGCGTACGCGCTGCTGCACACGTGCCTGATGGGCGCGGCGGTCGCCGCCGGTACGGCGGTCAGGGCCGCTATAGGTGGCAGAACGGACATTGCCATGCGCGTCATAGGCGGGACGGTTCTGGCGGCGGTCGGGGCCGCGGCGGTCGCTGCCTTGTGCTCCGGGGTGGCGGCCGCCTACGTCGTCCATGGTCATTTTGTATTGTCCTTTTGCAAGCAGGGCGTTGATGTCGATGTTGTCTTCTTCGGCGGCGGTATAAATCGCCTCGACGCGCGTGTCGGGGATCATGCCGCGTTTTTTCCAGCCCTGCACGGTTGATGCCGTGATGCCGAGGCGGTTGGCCAGCGGGCGAATGCCACCGAAAATATCAATGATCGGGTCGGCGGGCAGGGCAATGGGCAGGGGCGGTGCGGTATCTGCGCCGCGCAGAATGTCGAGCACAGCCTCCACCTGCGGGCTTTTGGCGACCTTGACGGCGCGCCACGGCGTACCGCGCAGCTCGGCGGCGACGCGGTCGCTCAGGCAAACAGCTTCCAGCTTGGCGCTGGCCGTGCGCAAATCTTCGCGGGATAGAATCTTGAGCCAGTGCTGCGCCGCGCGGGCAGAGAACAAAAGCACCGTATCGATTTTGTCCTCGGTCAGCGCGCGTTCGATCTCGGGCGGCAACTGCTCGATAAATTCGGTGCGGTAGACGATACGCTTGTGCGCGGTGATGCCGCTGTCAACCAGCAGCTGTCCGAGATCCTCGGCGGTATCTTCGCCCGAGATATGCAGCACGGAGTCAAGCGCAAGCTCCGCCTTGCGCGCAATCAATGTCTGCGCCAGATCACGTACATCGCCGCCGCCTGTAATGACATGGGCAAAACCGGCTTGCTGCGCGGCCTCCGCCGTGGCGGCGCCGACAGCAAAAACGGTGGTGTCGCGCGACTGGGGTGCGGGCGGAAATTGTGCGACACCCTGCGCGCTGGTAAACACCAGCGCCTGACAGGTTGCGGCAATGCCCAGATCGGCCTCAACCGGCACGTAACGGCTCAGCGGGGCGAGATAGGCCTCAAACCCTTCGCGCCGCAGGCGGGCGGCAAGTTCGCTGCCGGCCGGTTCCGGCCGTGTGACGAGAATGGAGCGCATATGCTTCCTTTTTTTCTGTTTACGGCGCCGCGCGGCTCTTGCGGGCTCTGCTGCGCTGCCGTCTTCTATAATATATATCGGCGGTGAACATCCCGTTAAGGATTAACTGGCTTTTTGTCACCGCCAAGCACATCTTTGCGACGTTCAGATGGGTATTTTTCGCTCTGCCGTGATTATGTTATGCCGCTGCCAGCTTGGCGCGGATGTCGGCGGCGGCCCGCTGCCCCAGACGCTCCGCATCGCCTTCGTGCAGCACCTGCATCAGATAGCTGACCCTGTGCAGGCCTGTGCCGTCGGGGTTGGCCGACAGCGCATCAAACCGTGCGCGCCCTTCGGGGTCGGGCACAGACATCAGCGCGGCCAGCGGCGTTTTGCAAGACCCGTCCATGGCGGCCAGAAAGGCACGCTCGGCCGCGGTGCGTAGCGCCGTCACGGCGCAGTGCACAGGGGCGAGCAGCGCCGCCATCTCTGTATCTTTTTCGCGGATTTCGATGCCGACAGTGCCTTGCGCAACGGCAGGCAGCATCACATCCGGCTCCAGCGCCGTTTGTATCAGGTCGCTTTTGCCCAGTCGGTTGAGCCCCGCCACCGCCAGCAGCGTCGCATCAACAACGCCATCCTGCAATTTTTGCAAACGCGTGCCGACATTGCCGCGGAACATCACGACTTTCAGATCAGGCCGCCGCGCCAGAATAATCGCCTGACGCCGCAGACTGGACGTGCCCACAACCGCGCCCGCCGGCAGGGTGTCGATTGTTTCACCGCTGCGGCTGAAAAATGCATCGCGCACATCTTCGCGCGGCAACAGGCAGGGGATGACAAGACCTGTGGGCAGCTCGGTCGGCATATCTTTCATCGAATGCACGGCGGCATCGATACTGCCGTCCAAAAGTGCCTCTTCGATTTCTTTGGTGAACAGACCCTTGCCACCGACTTCGGATAGCGGGCGGTCCTGAATGCGGTCGCCCGTGGTCGTGATGATGACGAAGTTGATCGACTCCGGCGCGGCCAGATGCGGATGCGCATGGCGCAGCGCGCTTGCCAGCAATTCTGCCTGCGCCAGCGCCAGCGGGCTGCCGCGCGTACCAATGTTGATTTTTGTTTTCATGTTCCGGCCAGCATTAAAAAAGACTTTTCTTTTTTAATCCTTTTGGCCGGTATTGCAAGGAACTTAGCCCTGACGGAAACGCTTCACGTTGCCGAAACGGTCGGTATCGACCGTGATGCGGGTATCGGTTTTGCTGTTGTCGAACATCAAGGCCGTGCCGGGCGGAAAAATACGCGCTTCGTGCCAGCCGGCTTTTTGCGCTTCGTCGTAAAAACGCGCGGCATCCAGCGGCCTATACGCCATATCGTTGAAAGCTTCGGTGAATTGGCCGCGCGTGGCGGCGGCGATGTTTTTGGGGAATTCCATTTTTTGCACACTCTCAGTTTTTTTATGAGAATGAACTTAACAATGTTTATGCAATATGTCAATAAACAGCACGCCGCGGCAAGGCTTACCAAAACGGGCAGTTAATTCATAAAATTCAAGGGCAAAGGCAGGCCACAGCCAGATTTAACGGCGCGGTGCAGGGGCCTTGGCGAGATCGGGGTTGGCGGTTTGCGCCCGGATGTTAAAGCGTTCGGCCGATTTCCAGCCGATCACGCTTTGTGACTGGATACCGTTTTGCATCTTTTCCGATGAAAAATAATGCACGGGTTTGTTTTGATCCAGCGTGCCGTTTTTCAGAGCGCGGACAAGTTCGGAGACCGAACGGGCGGCGTAATCCTGATGATCCCTGGTGCCAAAGCGTGTTTCGTTTGTGCCGTCATCCCACAGGGATAAAACCTTTTGTCCGGCGCCCGCATAATAGGCACCCAGAATTTCAGCGCCGAAAGAAACCTTTGCCTGATCGCCCAAACGGCTATCCAGCACGACAGAAATATTGTTGTCTTTCAGATAGCCCAGATCTTTTGCGGTGCAGAGCATCAGCGCGGTTTTAAGGCGCGTTTGATAGGCCGCGTCAGCATAATCAATGCTGCCCGCCCCCGCGCTGTTTTGCGCCGCACTGGCCACGGTGTTTTCAATGAGGTTGTCTGCAAGATCGTTTTTTAGTTCTTTGTCGGCTTTGCTGCCGCACCCGACGAGGGCTGCCATGGTAAAGGCGACGCTGAGCGTTTTGAGGTGTTTATCAAGCTTCGACATTGCGCTTCGCCCCCCAGCATAGATCTAGCTATTGAGCTTATGATATCAAAAGCTTCACATTATGTCAATTAAACGCGACTTAACGCGTTGTTTTCTATACTTATATCGCGCTATCAAAATGCAGAAATCGGCCCGTTGACGCTGTATTTTACAGTCACGCCATCGTATTTTTTGGGCAATTTGGCGTCTTCGGCGGCAGTGGGCTGACGCTCCAGCCCGACAGCGACGTAATAGCCGGCCTGATCTTGGCTGAGGCCGACGCTGTTCACGGGCGATGCGGCACCGTTAAAGCTGCCCATCAGCTGTTTGGCCAGTTTATCTTTGGCGGCGCGCGCTTGATCAATTGTCGTCATAAAATAATATCTCCATGCTGAAAGAAGGCTTGGCGCATTTTGGCCTGTCGGCACAGGGCTGTCAATTAGAGGCATTATGGCATCTCTTTGCGGGTGAAATCTGCGGCAAAGCCTGATATAAGGGGGCATGACAAAACCGCGACTTATATTGGGCATTGAAAGCAGCTGCGACGAAACCGCCGTCGCCATCGTCGGCGAAGACCGGCGCATTCTGGCGCATCAGGTGCTCAGCCAGCGTGAACATCTGGCCTATGGCGGCGTGGTGCCCGAAGTTGCCGCGCGCGCCCATCTGGAACATATGGACCATCTGGTCGAAGACGCACTGCGCGAAGCGGGCGTGACCCTCGGCGATCTTTCCGCGATTGCCGTCACGGCAGGGCCGGGGCTGATCGGCGGCGTGCTGGTCGGTGTGATGACCGCCAAGGCGATTGCGCAGGTGCGCGGCCTGCCGCTGATTGCGGTCAACCATCTGGAAGGCCACGCGCTGACCGTGCGGCTGACGGATGATGATGTTGCTTTCCCCTATCTGCTGCTGCTTGTCTCGGGCGGGCATTGCCAGATTTTGGTCGCCAAAGATGTCGGCGACTATATACGCCTTGGCACGACGATTGATGATGCCGTGGGCGAGGCTTTTGACAAAACCGCCAAGCTGCTGGGTCTTGGCTGGCCGGGTGGCCCCGCGATTGAAAAACTGGCCGCCGAATGTGCAGATATCACCGCCGCGCGCGCCAAATATCCGCTGCCGCGCCCCATGCTGGGCAAGCCGGGCTGTGATTTTTCTTTCTCCGGCCTGAAGACCGCTGTGCGCCGCATGATTGACGGTTTTCCGGCGGGCGACATTCCGCGTCACGTCGCCGCCGACCTCTGTGCCAGTTTTCAGGAAACTGTCGCCGATATTCTGGCCGACCGCATTCGCCATGCGATGATTGAATATCTGGCGCTGTCGCCGCCCGCGCCCGCGCTGGTCGTGGCGGGCGGGGTTGCGGCGAACAAGCGCCTGCGCCGTGTGCTGGAAGGCATCGCGGCGGAAAAAGGCTTGCGCTTTGTGGCACCGCCGCTCAAGCTTTGCACCGACAATGCCGCCATGATCGCCTGGGCGGGGATGGAGCGGTTTTTGCGCGGCATGACAGATGATATTGATTTTCCGGTGCGCGCGCGCTGGCCGCTTGATCCGCAGGCCGGTATCGTTGCTGCGAAATCGCAAAAGGTATAAGGCCATGACAACATCATCCGCCATCAAACATATCGCCGTCATCGGCGCAGGGTCCTGGGGCACGGCGCTGGGCGACATTGTGCGCCGCGCGGGCGGCAGCGTCATCCTTTACGCGCGTGATCCGTCGCTGGCCGATACCATCAATGCCCGTCACGAAAACCCCGTTTACCTGCCCGGCCTCAAGCTGCACGATGATTTGCGCGCAACGTCCGATATCGCCGCCGCGCTGGAGGGGGCCGATATGGTGCTGGCTGTCACGCCGGTGCAGTTCCTGCGCGAGATGTGCGGCAAGCTGAAACCGCATCTGAAAGCAGGCGTGCCCGTGGTGAACTGCGCCAAGGGCATCGAAATTGCAACCGGCCAGCTGCCCGCCGCAATTGTGGCCGAAGAACTGCCACAAAACCCCTATGCCGTGCTGTCAGGCCCGACCTTTGCGAGCGAAGTCATCCGCGGTCTGCCCGCCGCCGCGAGCTTTGCCACCGCCGCGCCGCCCGATCATGCCGCCGTTTGGGCGCAGGCGCTGAAAAGCCCGACCTTCCGCCCCTATATCGGCCATGATGTGGCGGGTGTCGATGCGGCGGGCGCAATTAAAAACGTGATTGCGATTGCCTGCGGCATTGTCGAGGGGCAAAGCCTCGGCCAGAATGCGCGCGCCGCCGTGATGACGCGCGGCATGGCGGAGATCAGACGCTTCGGCATGACGCGCGGGGCAAAGGCGGAGACGTTCCTTGGTCTTTCGGGCGTTGGTGATCTGATGCTGACCTGCAATTCGATGACATCGCGCAATTTCTCGCTCGGCCATGCGCTCGGACAGGGGCAGAGCCTTGGCGAGATCATGGATACACGCCGCACCGTGGCCGAAGGCGTCGCGACTGCCCGCGCGCTGGCCATGGCGGCGCATACGTCCGGTATCGATATGCCTATTTGCGGCGCGATCGATAAAATTTTACACCACGGCGCAAAGGTTACGGATATGATCCACGACCTGCTGTCCCGCGCCATTAAAACGGAGGCTGACTAGACATGACCGATAAAACAGAAAAACCAAAGCGCATCGTGATCACCCGCGCTGACGAAATGGTCGGCACGCTGGATACGGCGGCCAATGACAATACCGGCGCAAAGGTTGTGGCGGTCTTGTCCATCGAGCATCCGGGCGTGCAGCCGGGCACAAAGGGTTCTGCCCCGCGCCTGGGCGAAACGCCGCATGCACATGTGCCGCAGATGATCCTCAGTTTCTGGGATTCAGAACAGGTCGTGCATCAAGGCCCCGATCTGGCACAGGTCGAAGCGGGTCTGGTTTTTGTGATGGAACATCTGGCGAAAAACGAAGACGGCGCGGTGCTTATTCATTGCCACGCCGGCAAATCGCGCAGCGTGGCGCTGGCACTCGGTGCTTTGTCGCTGATGCATCCGGAGAAAAACGAGATGGAAATTCTCGACCTCCTCCTCGATATCCGCCCTATCGCGGCGCCGAATATCATTATGGTTGAAATGCTCGATGCGCTGACGGGGCGTGACGGGAAGCTTTTGCAGGCCGTGCTTGACCATCCGGTCATCGACGCGCAGCGCAAAAAGACCGAACAGAACCGTCAGGATTTGCTGCGCGAACGTCCGGAGATTTTGCAAAAAATGCACCCCGAAAAATTCTTCCCGCCGCCGAAGCCCTGAGGAGACACAGGCCATGGCCTATTGGCTGATGAAATCAGAGCCCGCTGCCTATAGCTGGCAGCAGATGGTCAAGGACAAAAAAACCGGCTGGACCGGTGTGCGCAACTATCAGGCCGCGAACAACATGAAGGCGATGAAGGCCGGCGACGAAGCATTCTTTTATCACTCCAACGACGGCAAAGAAATCGTCGGCACGGTCAAAATCACCAAGCTTTATCACCCCGACCCGACGGACGAGACCGGTAAATTCGGCATGGTCGAGGTCAGCGCGGGCACGGCTTTCAAAACCCCCGTGACGCTGGCTGCGATTAAAGTGCATGAAAAGCTGCAAGGTATGGCTTTCGTCCGCCAGTCGCGCCTCTCCGTCTCCCCCGTCACCGCGGCGGAATGGAAAATCATCTGCAAGCTGGGCGGGGTTTGATGCGCGGAAGACGACGGCCTCTGCCGAATCTTTCAAAGTTATGTTTTTCTGCGCCGCAGCAGGGCTTTTGAACGGCGGATAAATGCAGTGCGCGGCGGGTGCGGGGCTTTACCTCACGCCGATCCTTGCTATTCTTGAAACGCAATTTTTAAACAGTGCGTTTTATCAGCATAGACGAGGAGGCCGCCGTGTCCACTTCCCAGCACCCCGAATATTTCCCGATCCCCGCCAGCATGTCGGGCGCCAAGATCACCCCCGCAAAATACGATGCGATGTACAAACAGTCGGTGGAAGACCCTGAAGGTTTCTGGCGCGAACACGGCAAACGTATCGACTGGATGAAGCCCTATACACAGGTCAAAGACGTCGATTTCGCCGATAACGCGCGTATCCGCTGGTTCTACGACGGCACGCTCAATGCCTGCTACAACTGCGTTGACCGCCATCTGCCAGCGCGCGCAAACCAGACCGCGCTGCTGCGCGAAGGCGATCAGGCGGGTGATAGCTCTGCCATTACCTATGCGCAATTGAAAGACGAAGTCTGCAAACTGGCCAATGCGCTGAAATCGCGCGGTGTCAAAAAAGGCGACCGCGTGACGGTCTATATGCCGATGGTGCCCGAAGCGGTTTATGCCATGCTGGCCTGCGCGCGTATCGGCGCGGTGCATTCGGTGGTCTTTGGCGGGTTTTCGCCGACATCGCTGCGCGACCGTATTCTGGATTGCGATTCAACCGTTGTGATTACGGCGGACGAAGGCCTGCGCGGCGGCAAAAAAGTACCGCTGAAGGCCAATACCGATGCGGCACTGGCCGAATGTCCTGATGTCGCGACAGTCATTGTGCTGAAACGCACCGGCGGCGGATCGCCGGCAGACAATAACGGCGGCGATGTACCGATGAAAAACGGCCGCGATATCTGGTATCACGACATCTGCGGCGTGCAGAGCACGGAATGCCCCTGCGAGGAAATGAACGCCGAAGATCCGCTGTTTATTCTTTATACCTCCGGCTCCACCGGCAAGCCCAAGGGCGTGCTTCATACCACGGGCGGCTATATGGTCTATGCCGCCATGACACATGAATATGTGTTCGATTATAAAGACGGCGACGTTTACTGGTGCACGGCTGATGTGGGCTGGGTCACGGGGCATAGCTATATCGTCTATGGCCCGCTCGCCAATGGCGCGACGTCACTGGTCTTCGAAGGCGTGCCGACCTATCCCGATTACGGCCGCTTTTGGGAGACAATCGCGCGCCACAAAGTCAATATTTTCTATACCGCCCCCACCGCCATCCGCGCGCTTTTGCGTGAAGGCGACAGCTGGGTTAAAAAATACGACCGCAGCAGCTTGCGGATTCTGGGCTCGGTCGGCGAGCCGATCAACGAAGAAGCATGGATGTGGTATTACGAAACGGTCGGCGATAAACGTTGCCCCGTGGTCGATACATGGTGGCAAACCGAAACCGGCGGCATCCTCATCACCCCGCTGCCGGGCGCGCATGAGCTGAAACCGTCTTATGCATCGAGGCCTTTCTTTGGTGTCACGCCTGCGCTGGTGGATGCGGAGGGAAAATTCCTTGAAGGCGAGGCCGAGGGCAATCTGGTGCTGACAGACAGCTGGCCGGGGCAGATGCGCACGGTCTATAAAGATCACGCGCGTTTTGTGCAGACGTATTTTTCGGCCTACAAAGGCATGTATTTTACCGGTGACGGTTGCCGCCGCGATGCGCGCGGGTATTATCGCATTACGGGGCGCGTCGACGATGTTATCAACGTCTCCGGCCACCGCATCGGTACGGCAGAGCTGGAAGATGCGCTCAATAGCCACGACATGATCGCCGAAAGCGCTGTGGTGGGCTATCCGCATGACCTCAAAGGGCAGGGCATTTATGCCTATGTGATTTTGATGGAGGGCGCGAGCGCAGACGATGCGCTGCGCAAGGATATCGTGGCGCATGTGCGTAAAGTCATCGGCCCCATCGCCACGCCCGATGTGGTTTTGTTCGCGCCCGGTTTGCCCAAAACACGTTCCGGCAAAATCATGCGCCGCATTCTGCGCAAGGTGGCCGAAGACGCTTTCGACCAGCTCGGCGATATCTCGACACTGGCCGATCCGTCGATCGTGGACACCATTATCAGCAACCACAAATCGCTGACGCAAAAGGCCGCGTAGAGAGAGACGCAGCAGGCACTTTTAAAAAATCCCGGTCTTTATGGCCGGGATTTTTTTTGCAGCAGGGTTGATTTTTGTCGCCTGTGATATACGTCTGATAAGGATTTTTCACAACAGGAGCCATCATGACAAGCCTTGCCACCCAAGACGCCATCCATGCGCGCCGCGCCGTTAAATCTTTTGACCCCGCGCATAAAATGACGGCGGCAGAAGAACAGAAACTGTTTGAACTGGCGCAGCAATCGCCCTCTTCTTTTAATATCCAGCACTGGCGTTTTGTCAAAGTGACCGATCCCGCGCAGCGGCAAAAACTGCGTGAAGCGGCATGGGGGCAGGCGCAGGTGACAGACGCCAGCCTGTTTCTGGTGATCTGCGCCGATCTGAAAGCATGGGAAAAACAGCCCGAACGCTATTGGCAAAATGCACCCGAAGATGTGCGCAATTATTTGGTCAAGGCGATTGGCGATTTTTACCGCGGGCGCGAATGGCTGGCGCGGGACGAGGCCATGCGCTCCGTCGGGCTGGTCGCGCAGACCCTGATGCTGGCCGCCAAAGATATGGGCTATGACAGCTGCCCCATGATCGGCTGCGATATCGATGCGGTCGGAAAACTTGTTAACCTGCCTGCCGATCATGCCGTGGGCATGCTGCTGGCCATCGGCAAGGGAATCGTCCCGGCGCGCGGCAAGGGCGGCTTTTTACCGCTGGATGAAATCGTGACCGAAAACACCTTTGCCTGATCGCGCCGCGAAGCCAATAAAAATCAACACCTTAAACCCGCATCCCCGCACCGGATGCGGGTTTTTGCATGGGCAAGCTTTGACCTTATGTGAAATAAAAGGTATAATGCTTTCAGGTATTTAAAGAACGAGCCGAGGGCAGCAGATGTTGGAAAAAATCAAAAGTTTCTGGGTCGACCCGTACTATGCCCCGCTGACCGAGCCCCTTCGAAATGTTGGCAATACGGTAGCAAAAGCTGTCGGGAGATATACCGATGCCGTCGAGGAAGCCTACGATGACAGGCATTATTATGGCCGTGACAAATCGCGTATCAGCCGCATTTACTCAAACATCCTCGATGAAGGCTTAAGCGGCTTCGGTCTTATGAATCTCGTCAGCATGATTGGCGGCGCTCTTGTTGCGGGCGGTGCCGCCGCAGGCGCGACGGCGACCGGCATGGCGGCAAGCGGCATGGCGGCAAAAATCGGTATGGCGGCGGTGGCAGGTATCGCAGCCGGTACGGTGGGTGCGATGGCCGCGCCGATCGTTCTGGCGACGGTCGTTGCTGCGGGCGCGGTGGTCGTTGGCGCGGTGATCGGCGTTGTACCGGGCGTGATCGGCGGCACGGTGACGGCGCTTAAACATCACAAAACACTGAAAAATCCACCGCCTGCACCGGCGGCCGCCCCTCCATCGGCGCAGTATGCGCAAAACGAAACGCGCGCGCAGATCAGGGGAGATTTCGACAGGCTGGATATACACAACCAGCGCAGCATGATTCTGGAGCTGGAAAGAGTGGCTTCGCTGACGCCACAGGAAAAGGTTATGGGTGCGATCAATACGCTCAGCGAAACGCAGCGCGTCGCGCTGCTCGAAGAGATGGAACAAAAAATTGGCACCGCCTTTGATGCCGTCGCCCGTAAAAAAGCCGCCGCGGCTGCTGCGCTGGACGAAGATATTTCCGTGCAGCCCATCGCCGTTAAGTTAAAACGCCGCAATGCCGCGCCCGAGGGCGGGGCGGCGGGTTAAAATAATACCTAGCGCAGCTTATCCAGATCATGCGGTGCGTGCCGGTAGCCGTAGAAAACGGTGAAGGCGAAAACGCCGATTGTCAGTATCATCAAAGAAAATGCGATCACAGGCATCGGCACGCCGAGACCGAGCGCGACGCGGTCAAGATCGCCCTGCAAGTGCCCGCCTTTTTGCGCGGCATAGACCATACGGCCGATATCGTGGAACATCAGCAACCCTGTCAGCCCGATGTTGTGCACCATCGTAAAGCAGCCGAAGATCATGTTCAGCCAGCGCTCCGCAGCGCCGCGCGCACGGTTGGTGGTGCCCAGAAACGCGCGCAAAAGACAAAAAGCGCCCACGCCAACTTCGGCAAAATGCCCCGTCGCAACCGGCAGAATCTTGTCGCCGCCGGAGAGCAGCAATATGCCGTGCAGCAAGACCGCGCCGCCCAGAAAGATCAGCGCGCGATACGCCATCTGCTGCCACAGCCATACGCCCAGCCCTGCCGCCGCAGCCCAGATGCAGCCCAGCACCAGCCAGGATTGCGAAAAGGAATAGGTCGTGCCGCCGCCATAGGTGAAATTGAACGTCGGCAGCGACGGATAACCGAAAAGCCACCAGCCGATGGTATGGCCGATTTCGTGGAACAGCAGCATCATATAGGTCAGGCCGTCTGCGGGGATATTGAGCCACCTCGGGAGCGCCTGCTCCGAGGCCATAAGACCGAACATCTGCGGCAGACACAGCACGCTGGCGACAGCAAGGCTTATCAGAAACATTTTCATACGGATTTCCCCTCGCCCCTCAGCATGGGGACAGGGACAAAAAAAGTAAAGCGGGGAAAATCAGATCAGCGCGGGCGCGGCGCGTTGCCGTTCGGCGTGCTGTTTTGGGGGGCGTGAACCTCGCAGTTGTGGCCGTGGCCGCTGTGGGTCTGCGCGGGGGCATCGCGTCCGTGACCGTTGTGGCGCTGTGCGTTGCCGCCATCGTTGACAACAGGGTAAAAACGGCTGGCACTGGTCGGGCGGCCTTCCAGTCGCGCCAGTTGCAATTCGGCCCGTGTATAGGCTGTCAAAACCGCTGCCAGTGCCCGAAAATCCTGATGCAGATTTTCTGCCGCGGCGAGCTTTACGGCGATATCGGCCTGACGGCTGGCGCTATTGGGTTTTTCGGGCAGCACAGCATTGGTGATAACCGCGGTTTCCGCGCTTAGTGCAGTGGCGGCGCTTTGCGGCGCGGCAACAGGTGTTTGCAACGTTGTTTGATCTTCGGGAGCCAGCGACATGCCGCCAAAACGGCGCAGATATTCACTGAAGGCCTCGGCCGAGGGCGTGCCTTGCATACGGGCGGCCAGCCCCTGCATGGTGTGATAGGCAGGCTCCAGATCGCCGCGCTGCATCAGTTCTTCCGCAAATCTAATGTCGGTATCCAGCGGCTGGTTCGCCTCTGTGGCAAGGCGCAGGTGGTTTTCATCATAGCTGTCGAGGAAGGTGAACATCCGCTCCAGCGCAAAGCGGCGGTATTCGTCGTGCGTCAGCCCGTCGTCACTGGAAAATTCGGCAAAAAGATTGCGGGCAGATCCCATTTCGCGGTCGCCACGCGGCAGCGGCACACCTGGCAGTTCCTGCATGCGCTCGGCCATAAAATAGGCGCTGAAAGCAAAGGCGTCGGCCTCCAGATAGCGCCGCAGCGTCCATTGCTGCTGCGGTGTCAGCAGGCGGTTTTCCATCTCGCCATAGCCCAGCACAATGTCTTGCCATGCGTGACGCAATTCATGCGCCAGATACATCACCTGCTCGGCCATCGGCTGCGAAGGATCCATGCGCACTTTTTTGTTGCCGGCGCTATAGGTGCCGGCGGCGGTGCTTTCGATCAGTGCGTTATCGTATTGAATATCGATATTATGCGCCGCTGCCATCGCCAGCATGTCGCGGCCCAGGGATGTGCGCGAAAATTCGCTGCGCAGCTGAGATATATCTGCCTGCACGACATCCATCGTCACCGGCTCGCTGCTGCGCACGGGGTCGGTATGATAGATAATCATCGGTGTCGCAAGGCCGATGGCCAGCGCGACGGTTGCCGCACCGCGCGCAAGCGAGCGCAGGAAGGAAGGCTTTTTCTTAGGCTTGATATAGACCGGACGTTTCGCCTGCTGCGCGACCAGCGGGCGCAGTTCTTCGTTGATAAAACCCTTGATGGCCTCTGTGCCGCGGCGGCTGTCGAGCCTTGCCTTGGGGCTTTTTTTGACGGCTTCCAGATAGGGTGCGCCCAGCTGCATGACGGCGGCGCGGGTGATGGCCGGATCCCCCAGACGCAGGCGCGCGCGCGATCTGTCAAAATCACCGGCGGCCAGATCGTCCATTAGCCCGACCTTGATTTTGCCCACAGCAATCTGCCCTTCGGTCTTGGAAGGTTTTTGTCTGGGGGGCAGGGGAGAATCGCTCATATCTCTCGCTCTGTCAGGCGGGTTGAAAACAAGTGCTTACATTATATGAAAATGAAGCGGAGAGGGCAACCTTTAAAAGCCGGTAAAAAAATCCAAGCCCTTGAAAGTAAATGAAATCTTATTTTCTGCCGCTTGCCCAGGGGTTGCCGGGGCTGGTGGTGTTCGGCGGCGTGTCGCCTGCGGGCGTATCGAAGCCGCTTGCCGGCGTCTGCGGGAACAGTCTGCCGGGCGGGATCGTGGCTTCGGGTGCGCTGCCGCCGCTCCAGGGGCGGCTCGGCGCGCGGCGCAGGCTGACGGGCAATTCGGGCACGGGCGTATTTGTCATCCTGGAGAGGGCCTGAATGCGCTTGGGGATCGGCGGGTGGGTGCTGAACATCCCCAGAAACCGTGCGCTGTTTTCAATGCACATCTGCTGCACTTCGTCGGGCATGCCGCGCACTTTGTCCTGACCGGAGATGCGCATCAGCGCGCGCATCATGGCTTCGGGGTTACGTGTCAGCTCGACCGCGCCCGCATCGGCCAGAAATTCCCGCTTGCGCGACAGCGCAAAACGAATGACCAGCGCGAACAGATACCCGATGCCCAGAATGACCGCCGCGACCAGCAAGATCAGCGCCGCGCCACCACCCTCGCGGCTGTTGCCACGGCTGTAAAGCGCGGGCCGCGCGCCATAGCGCAGCGAACGGAAGGCCATTTCGGCAAAAAAACTGATCATGCCGACAAAGATCACCGAAATAATCAAAAGCCGCACATCACGGTTGAGAATATGCGACAGTTCGTGCGCGATGACGGCTTCCAGCTCGTCATCTTGCAGTTTTTCGATGATGCCGCGCGTGAGAACGATTTTATACGTTTTCTCGTTGATGCCGGCGGCAAAGGCATTGAGCGCGGGGCTGTCCACCACTTCAAATCTGGGCATCGGAATGCCGCGCGAAATGCACATGTTCTCCAGCATGTTGTAAATCTTCGGCATCTGCTGGCGCGTGACGGGCTGCGCTCCGGCGGCCGCACTTATCATCGATCCGTGAAAAAACCATGCGATGGTAAACCAGATCGCGGTAATGCCGATGGCGATGGGGCTGTAGCGAAACATGCCGTCCGCACCGTCACGCAGGGCAAGGTCCCAATTGATGGTGCCGGGGCTGCTGCTATAGGACGGCGGTGGCGGCGCGGGTATCTGGCGGCGGTTATCGGGGCGGATATCACGGCCTGCGGCAACGTCGTCAACAAGCGCATAGCCGCGCTGGGTGTTTTCAAGCGCGCGCCACTGCACACCCGCGACTTTCCCTGCCGTTCTTTGGTAACTGCCGCTGCCCTGTTGCAAGGCGCTCAGACTGATAAAGAACGCGGCTGTCATCATCAGCAACAGAAAGGGAAAGCCCATGAGCAGGATCACGGACTTGATGTGGTTATTCATGATATGGGTCGCAAGACCCGCAGAGCGGAGGATCATGTCACGCCTTTATCGCCCCCGTGCCGGTTACGCCGTCTCAGCTGCCGAAACTGACGTTCGGTGCTGTATTGACGGCGGCTTTTTCTGCGGCGTCCACTTCAAAGAAGACTTCTTCTTTAAAGCCGAACATGCGCGCGATCAGCACGGCAGGAAACTGCGTGATAACCGTGTTGTATTCGCCGGTGGCGTTGTTGAAGAAACGGCGCGCCGCGGCGATTTTGTTTTCAATGTCGGACAGCTCTGACTGGAGCTGCAGGAAATTGCTGTCGGCTTTCAGCTGCGGATAATTCTCCGCAACGGCCATCAGGTTCATCATGGCCGCGCCCAGCATGCCCTCGGCCTGCGAACGGTCGGCCACGCTGCCGCCGCGCATGGCAGTGGCGCGCGCTTCGGTCACGCGCTCAAAGACGCCGCTTTCATGCGCGGCATAGCCCTTGACGGTATTGACAAGATTAGGCACCAGATCGTGGCGCAGTTTCAGCTGCACGTCGATATCGGAAAAGGCATTCTTGCGGCGCTGGACCAGCGCAACAATCCGGTTGTAAAGAACGACCAGAAAAAGTGCGATAAGACCCAGAACGATCCAGATGATCCAGTTTTCCATGTGACGCAACTCCCTTTTGCCCCTGCGGGGCAGCATGACGTGACGGGAGATTCTGCGCAGAACCTCACCTTTATCTTTATAGTTTCAGGTAAAACGGCCTCACGCGCAACGATAATCGGACGCCGCGCTTCCGATTTTTCGCAGAGAAAATCGGAAATAAACTCAGTGGCGGGGTGATCGTGGCCCGCAGGGCTTCGCGCCGTTTTGCGGCGGCACGGGCGTGTTTGGCGGGCGGGCGTTGTCGGCATCCGGCACGGGCGCCGCACCGCCGTGTCCGGCGATGAGTTTCAATTTCTCCGCCGCATGGGCGTTTTCTTCCCAGAGCTGCATGTAATCGCGCGCGCTCCAGCCGTTTTTGTCGTTGATGTCGTCTTTGGCGCCGGCGGCTTTGAGGTCGCGGATGATCGCACCGCGGCTTTTCATGCCGCCCGACAGCGCGGCGCTGTGCAAAGCCGTCCAGCCGTGGCCGTTGTCAACATTTGGCGCAGCGCCTGCTTTGAGCAGCAAACGCACAATCTCGCCTTCGCCCCAGTAGGCGGCCTGATGCAGCGGCGTTAGCCCGTGGCTGTCGGCGATATCGGGGTCTGCCCCCGCGCGCAACAGTTTCTTGACCGCGCCGACATTGCCTTCGCGCGCCGCACGGTAGAGCTTGGTTTCACCCTGCTCGTTCCGTTTGTCGATTCCGTTGCCGGTAATGGTATTAAACAAGTCGTTCAGACGCAGCATGACTACCCCGATCCGACACCCCCATAAAAACACTAACCTAAAAAAACAAAGGCCGCAAACGCGCGGGCGGGGTATCGCTGCACCAGACTAGGCCGCACCGCTTAAGATAGGGTTAACCGCCACAAGATATCGCGGCCGTGCGCGCGGTTTCGTACAAGATACGGTAAACAGCTGCGCGAAAGCTGCGGCGCAGGGCGCATTACGGAATTTGAAAATATTTTTTGCGGCCACAGCTGTTCCTGCGCGCTGTGTCTAGAAGCCGAATCCGCGCCCCGAAACTGGCAGGCGCGCCGCCGCGCCGCGCAGCAGGGTGTATTTGTCGTCGATGGAGAGAATGTCGGGCGCGGTTTTTGCGCCGGATTTTTGCATGCGGATAAATGTGCGTACGGCATCGCTGCCGGTTTTTTCCAGCCTTGCGACTTCAGCGCTATAGCCGCCGCCGCGCAGATTATTGAGCGTATGGCCGTCCGCCTCCAGACGTTTGGCAAAATCCGTGCGTCCGTGCGTCAGCGCAAGGGCGATGGCGCGCGCGCCCAACTCCGGCGGTACGGCGAATGTGCCGCGCAGCAGATGTTTGGTGCGTGTCTCGGCGTAAACAGCCATCATCTTGCGCAGGTCGGTGCGTGCCAGCGCGTCGTCAAAATGGGCAGTCAGTTTTTCGTGCCCCATGTGGTCCAGCAAGCCGCGCATTTTCAAAAGCGCGACAGCTTCGCCGCGCGCGTCCAGCACGGGGCGGATATTCGGATCGGCCTTGCCGCTGAATTGTTCGGCAAAAATCTTCTCGACTTTTTGTTCCCATTTCAGCTGATCGGGCGAGACGTGCCACGTCTTCAAAACACCCGCCTGCAAGCAAATGGCTTCGAAGATTTTAGGCTTTCTGCTGACAAAGGCCTGATAGGCCAGTGTGCCCGCCTTGCTGCCCGTTTGATAGATGGGTTTTCCGCTCGCATTCGCATCGGCGCCCCAGCGCAAAAGCCACTGTACGGCCTCGGCCGTTTGCGGGCTGTCTTTGCCCTGCGCAATCACGTTTGCCAGCGCGGCGGTCAGCGGCTTGCTGTCCATGTAATCGCGTTTCTTGGCAATAAAGGTCAGTGCGGGGATATTGCCCGCCGCAGCGGCGACACCCAAAAGACCGTCCCAATCAAAAGTAATATCTTTCTTGCGTTTATAGGCCTCCTGCGCGGCCTGTTCGATGCGGTCGTAAGCATCGGGCAACGTATCGCTGCGGCCTTCGGTGATATCCGCTTTCAGGCGTTCATAAACACCCTCTGCCGCCGAAGTGCTCAGCCCCACATTCAGTGCCGCGCGCAAGAAAAGTGCGGTCAAAGACATGTCTGCGGGTTTGGCGGGTGCGCTCTTCGGTGCTGCGACAGCGGGCTTTTCTTCTGCGGCGAGCTGCTCCGGCTCCGGCGCGGGCGGCGGGGGTGACAGGTGCGGGTGGTTCGGCTCCGCGCGTTTCATGTAATGAACGAAAGCCTTATGCGCCCAGAAAATATCCTGCACCGCCGCATCCGCCGCAAGGGCGAGCGGGCTTTCGCCTGCATTGTTCAAAATTTTAAAATCCGCCTGACGTTTCAAAAGCGCCGCTACACAATCGCCATTGCCGAAATGGGCCGCGTAATGCAGCGCCGTCCAGCCGTCGCGGCTTTGCTGAGACAGGTTCACCAGCGGGTGATTGGCCAGCGCATGCAGCGCGTCGGTATTGTTCCGTGCGGCAGCGACCATCAAAAGTGTCACGCCATTGGCATTTTGAAAATCCGGCGGCACCTGCGGGTTGAGCGCGATCAGGGCGTTCAGCTGCGCCGTGTCATGGCGCGCGACGGCTTCCATCATTTTCGCTTGTGGTGATTTCGGCTCCAGCCCGTGGCAGAAAAACAAATCCGCCCCGCCGCGGTGCGGCAGATAGGCGGCATGCATGCCTTCGGGGTGAAAGTGCATGTGGTTGCGCGGCGGCGGCTCGGGCCAGGGATGCGGCGGCTGTACCATTGTTCGGCCTTGCGGTTGAAAGCGTATAATATTCCATAACGTCCGAGCAGAGTCAAGCGCGGGCGCGGCGCGGGATAGAGGCCAAAAAAATTATTTATTTCAGGGGTTTGATGTTGTCTTCGGTGAGCCGCTGCGCACGGGCAAGGAAATCATCGATACCGTCCGCCGGCGGCAGGTTGTGAAAATACGGCTCCAGCCCCACGGCATATTGCGGCTGCGGGGTGAAAGCATCGCCGCCCAGATAGCCGAGCGCCAGTAGCGAGCCCATCACGCCGACGGTAAAGAACCCTGCGGCCAGCGCACGCCGGCGCGCCGTCATATGCGTGGCGAGGGCAAGGCTGCCATAGATCAGCCCCGCGATCAGCACGGCATTGAGAAGGTATTCGCAGGTGGTGGCAAAAAGATTTTCAGAGGTCAGAAAATTCAGTAGATCCTGCAGCGGCCAGAGCAGCGTTGCGGCCAAAAGGCACAAGCTCACCATCGCCACATGCGCGCGAAAGGCAGAACGGTGGCGGATCAACCGTCCCGCGACCGACCACGGCAGCGCCCAGATCAAAATGCCGAGCGCGATACCGCCCGCGGTTTTGGCCACCTGCGCCGCCGCGTTTTCCGTCCAGAAATCCAGATAGTCCATCAGGCCGATCGCCGTAATCGCCAGCGTGAAATACAGCCACGGCAAAATGCCGCCCGCGATATGCGCGATAAAGGGGTGCGTCTGTTCCAGCTTCTCGGCGGCAGGGACGGGGTGCTGCGGATCGAAAACCGCAACAGGCGTGCGCCCCAGCATAAATTCTTCGCCAGAGGTCAACCGTGCCACCGCGCCCCTGATCCAGGCGCCGGCGATGAGAACGCCGTTTTCGCTGCCAAGGTCGCGCAAGACCCAGCCCGTGCCGTCATGGAAAATTTCGGCATGGCGGGCGGAGGCATGCGGATCTGGCAAAATAATATCGTTTCCAAATCCGCGCCCCAGCGTGACGGGGAAATGTTCCGGCCGGTGATAGACCACGGCATCATCGCCGTCATGATCGCCGATGCGGATAACGAGTGTGGTCATGGCGCGGCCCCCCCGCTTTTGTCAGAGGCGGTCTGTGGCGGCGTCTCGGCGGCGGGCAGCGGTGGCGGCGGCTCTTCTGCGGCGGTGGGCTGCGGTTTCAGCGCCGACATGAAACGGCGTATCAGCGAAAGCCCGCCGTCTTTCGTCACACCCTGCGCGCCGAGGGTGATAACCAGACCCTCGCGGCTTTGCCCCAGCTGCGCCATATAGAGCAGCATGTCATGCAGCCCCGCGTATTCTTTATAGTGCCTTGCGCAAAAAGACGCTTTCCAGCGCTGGCCGTCTATAACGACAAACCGCGTTTCACAATCGAAGTTGGAGACATCTTTTTCCTGCGCGTTCATCGAAAAAAATGAATCCGCAGGGGTCGCATAAAGTTGTTCATAGATATTATAAAACCGCAGGCTGCCAAACCCCTTGCGCGCGCGCAGCAGATCATAGCTATAACTGAAACTGCCGGTCGTGAAGCCTTCGTCCAGATAAATACTATCCTCGGTCGAACAACTGGTGCGGTGGTGCGTATAGGGGCTTTTTTCGGTATGGCGCTGGCTGGCCCAGCATTTAAACGCCGTGTCGATACGTCCCGGCACGGTCATGCGGCCAAAGGGCACGCTGTTCCAGTTGCCGTCTTGCATGCGCCCGAGCGCCTTTGTCTGCGCTTCGGTCAGCTGCGCGCCGATGCGCGCCTTGGCGGCGGCCGCAAAATCGGACGTATCCGCAGGTGTTTCCTGCAGGGCGGCAACCATATCGCGCAGCGGCTCCACCGGCACCAGAAAGCCGATCTGGTTGCCCGCGGTCATGACGTTGATACCGGCGACGCGGCCATCATGCCCCAGCACCGGCCCGCCGCTCATGCCCGGATTGACCGCACCGGAGAAATGGATTTTGTCGATAAAGCTGTCGCGCGACACGCCGTTATATGTACCTTCGACAATCGTAAAGCCGATGTCGTGTGGGTTGCCGAGCGAGAAAAGGCGGGTGCCCTTGGGCAGGTCGGATTTCCCCAGCTCGACATAGGCATCGTTGGGCGTTTCCAGCTGCAAAATGGCAAGGTCATAGCGCACATCGGCGGTCAGAATTTTCAAACGTCCCGTGCCAAAACGGTCATGGACGAATTCCAGCCGGTTGGCATCCGGCCGCTGGATCGCATCGGCGACGACGTGGTAATTGGTCGCGATCATGCCGTCTTTGGTGAACTGAAAGCCGGAGCCGATGGCGGTTTTCTTTTCCGTCACGACATCGATGACCTGAATCTGATAAAGCGCATCGCCGTATTTGCGGTAGATGCGCTGTGCCTCGTCATCCATCACGGCGGGTACGGGCGGGGTTTGCGCGGCGGCGGCCATGCCTGCCAGTGGCGGGGGCGGGCTATCGCTTTCCGCCTGCGCCCTACTTGCGGGCAGCAGCAGGCAAGCGGCCAGCAGCGCGGCGGCAAAGGCAGCGGCGGGTTGGCGCAGGGGCTGGCGGCGGGCGGCAAACGGGGACATGAAACCTGACATCGGAATAGGGCGCGGGCACTGTTTTTTGAGCCTTTGCGCGGTATTTTCTCTGTTTTGAGCAACGCGGCAACGATGCCGGATGGCTTTATTATATACTGTCAGGCGGCTCGGCCCCTGTGCAAGTCAAAAAAATCATTTAATAACAATCTTCTGGCAATAGCTGCGCTTCACATATTTTAACTAAACGCCGTTAATTGTAATTATATTGCGTTTTACCGCTGTTTTTTAACGCAGGCTTACGAAGCTGCATAGACTCGCTTTCCACATCATGCTAATTTTTTTCTCCGTAAGCAATTTTGCATCATCTGCCGCTCTTCTCCGCAAGGGGCATTGCCGGCCGGACACGGGACGCGCCGAATTGAAGAATTTCTTTAACGCCATGGCCGGTTTTTTCAAGGGCGACCCCAACAAGGTCGACGAAAACGGATTCACCCGTCTGCAGCGGGCGGTGGCGAATAACGATCTGGCGCGTGTCGTCTCGCTGATTAAATCCGGCGCCGATGTCAATTTTCGTGGCGCGATGCTGTTTCCGCCCCTGCACCTTGCCCTCGACAAAGACCGTCACGGCGTTGCCGTTGCGCTGATACAGGCCGGCGCCGATATTGACCTCAAAGACGCGCAGGGCCGCACACCGCTGCATCACGCCGCCGCGCAAAGCCAGGATAATTTCGTACAGATGCTGCTGAAACTCGGCGCCGATCCGAATATCGCCGACGAAGACGGCCGCCGCCCGCTGCATATGCTGGGCACGGCACGTCCCGCCTTGATCGACCTTCTCGTCAGCGGCGGTGCCGATCCGAATGCCCGCGACGAAGATGGCAAGACGCCGCTGCACCTCTTCCTCGACAAGCCGCTGATGGTGGAGCGTCTGCTGCGCAACAAGGCCGACCCCAATCTGCGCGACGAAGACGGTAAATCACCATATATGTACATGATTGATGACGAACGCCTGCAGCGATATCCTCAGGTATTGCAACATATGCTCGCCGCCGCCGCCGATGTTTGCGCCGTCAATGACAAAGGCGAAAATCTTTTGCACCTTGCCGCACGGCTGGAAAAAGCCGATGCCTTTGCGGCTGTGATTGACCGCGCCGATCTGACGCAAAAAGACAATAACGGCAACAACGTCCTGCACGTGTTGGCGCGGACGCAAAGTGTGTTTATGATCGCCCGCGTCCTTGACCGTGCGCCGGAACTGCTGGCTGAAAAAAACAACGCCGGCATCACGCCGCTGGGCGAATTGTGTGATTGCGTCCATGGCCGCCACTGGACGATGCAGTCGGGCAGTGTGGAAAGTGCGGCGCGCATTATGCTGATCCGCGGTGCTGATCCGGATGCGCGCGACCGCGCAGGACGCACGCTGATGCATTTCGCCACAGCGACCGGCAAAATTGATCTTGTCGAATATTTGCTCGCCCGCGGCGCGAGCCCGGATCTTGCCGATGCCAAGGGCGTCTCGCCGCTGCATCTGGCGATTGAAAAAAAGAACATGGATATTCTCGACCTGTTGCTTGACCGCGGCGCCAACCCCGACCTGACCGATGATCGCGGGTGGACAGTGCTTGACCG
>JAUXOC010000040.1 GCA_030682495.1 Alphaproteobacteria bacterium
TTTGACCTGTACCAGTATCATCTGGCCGGGCGACAGCAAATCGCCGATGCCGCTACGGTCTGCGGCTTCGCCGGTCTGCGGCATGTAGACGTGCTTGGCGGGCAGAAAACCGGTGACGTCGTTACCAAGGTCAATGATGGCGGCATCAAGGCGTTTGTCGATTTTCAGCACTTTGCCGTGATAGATCGAGCCCCAGCAGGCATCCTGATCGAGCGCATCGACGTAGAGATCGGAGAGCACGCCCTTGCTGACCACGGCGGCATGCAGGCGACCATCGATATCGTCGATGAAAAGCTCAATTCCGCTCATATCCGGCTCCTTTCAGCAATTGCATGGTTTCGGCAACGGGCAGGCCGACGATGGCGCTGTAAGACCCGCTGATAAACGGAATAAACGCCGCCGCGAGGCCTTGAATAGCATAGCCGCCGGCTTTGCCTTTCCATTCACCACTATTGATATAGGTCTCGATCTCGGTCGCGCACAGGCGTTTGAATTTGACGGTCGATGTCACAGGGGTCGTGCGCTGCGTACCGCAGGGCGCCATGACGGAAACCGCTGAAATCACACGGTGACGCCGACCGGAGAGCAGGGCAAGACAGGCACGTGCCTCTCCTTCGGTTTCGGCCTTGGGCAGAATGCGGCGGCCGCAGGCGACCACGGTATCGGCAGAAAGAATAACGCAATCGGGGTGCAGTGCGCGCACGGCGTTTGCTTTGGCGGCGGCGATGCGCTGCGCATAGACGAGCGGCAGTTCACCCTTGCGCGGTGTTTCGTCGATATCCGCCGGTGCGACAGCATCGGGGACAATCTGCATCTGGCGCAGAAGATCAAGGCGGCGCGGCGAAGCCGAGGCAAGCACAAGCCTGAGGCGGGCGTCGGCAGTCATCGCGCCCCCGCGTTATTTGTGGCGGAAGGTGATACGGCCCTTGGTCAGGTCGTAGGGGGTCATCTCGACGGTCACGCGGTCGGCTTCAAGAATGCGGATTTTGTTTTTGCGCATCTTGCCCGAACTGTGGGCGAGGATCATATGGCCGTTGTCCAGCTTGACGCGGAACATGGCGTTGGGCAAAAGCTCCGTCACAACGCCTTCAAAGCTCATCAGGTCTTCTTTTTCTGACATCTTTTTCCAAGTTTCTATTAAGTTAAAGCACTTCTGTGCCACGCATGTGTAGCACATACAAGAGGCTAAATAAACGGCGCGCCGTCAATTTATCCAGAATCACGCGGTCTTCGATCATCTCGCCCAGCATCTCCGCCCCTTCGTCGTGGATGGAGCGGCGGCCGGCATCAATGGCCTCCAGCCGGTGAATCTGGCCGGCACGGGCGGTTTTATAGAAATTATCGCAGAGGATCACATAGTCATGGATCTGCTTGCGCAGCCCCCCCAGCGGCAGGCTGATCTCTTCGGTATGGGTGCTGAGGGTGCAGCGCACACGCATGTGCAGCCTTTGTTCCAGCGCCGAGAGGGTCAGATGCAGGTGGTAAGGCCCCGGCGCGGTATCGATCTCTGCAAGGCGAAAGCTGTTATCGGCCAAAAGATCGGAAATGGCGCGGTGGCGTTCCATCTCGATATCCGCCGAGCGGGTCATGAGGCTGCCGCTGTCGAGCATGACGTCGATAATTTTTCCCGCCTGTGCGGTCGTCTTGCCGGAGGAGGGGCTCACGCTCACGCCGCCTCTTCCTTTAGCCGTTCCAGCTTGGCGCCGACGCCGGAAAGTTTTTCGACGATGTTTTCGTAGCCGCGGTCGAGGTGATAGATGCGGTGCACAGTCGTTGTGCCCTTGGCGACCAGCCCCGCCAGCACCAGCGAGACAGAGGCGCGCAAATCCGTCGCCTGCACATCGGCGCCCTTGAGCGTCGGCACACCACGCACCAGCGCAGACGAGCCATGCACCGTGATATTCGCACCCATGCGGATCAGTTCGGGCGCATGCATAAAACGGTTTTCAAAAATGGTTTCGGTCACCATGCCCGCGCCCTCGGCGATGGTCAGCATGGACATGATCTGTGCCTGCAAATCGGTGGGGAAGCCGGGATAGGGCTCGGTCATCACGTCGATACCGCGCAGGCGGTCGCGCACGCGCTTGACGGTGATGGTATGGTCGGCTTCGTTTTCGATCAGGTCAACGCCGGCTTTGTGCAGCGGCTCCAAAAGGTAATGGATATGGCGGTTGTCGGCGTGTTTCAGCGTTAGCGTACCGCCCGTCATGGCGGATGCCATGATAAACGTGCCCGCTTCGATGCGGTCGGCAACCACAGTATGTGTTGTACCCGACAACGAAGCTTTGCCGCGAATGGTGATGGTATCGGTGCCGAGGCCTTCGATCTCTGCCCCCATCGCAATCAGGCATTCGCCTAGGTCGACAATCTCCGGCTCGCGCGCGGCATTGAACAGCACCGTGGTGCCTTTGGCCAGCGCCGCGGCCATCAGCAGGTTTTCGGTCGCCCCGACGGATACTTTGGCGAAATGAATCTGTGCGCCTTTCAGGCCGCCCGCGGGGGCTTTGGCATTGATATAGCCGTCTTCCAGCGTGATCTCCGCGCCCATCTGCGCAAGGCCATCAATATGCAGGTCAACGGGGCGGGAGCCGATAGCGCAGCCGCCGGGCAGCGATACTTTCGCTTCGCCATGACGCGCCAGCAGGGGGCCGAGCACCAGAATGCTTGCGCGCATCTGGCTGACCAGTTCATAGGGCGCAACGCAGCTGGCGATATTCTTGGCGTCCAGCGTCAGCTGCTTGGTTTTGCTGTCATAGGCGGTTTTGACGCCGAGCTTGTTCAAGACCGCGCAGAGCGATCCCACGTCCTTCAGATCCGGCACGCGGTTCAGCACCAGCGGCGTGTCCGTCAGGATGGCTGCGGTCATCAGGGGCAGCGCCGCGTTTTTGGCGCCGCTGATCTCAATTTGGCCATTCAGTTGCTGGCCACCATATATGCGAATTTTTTCCATGGCTGTTTTTCTCATAAAAGGGGCAGGCAATTCAAGTGCGCAGGCGCAAGAATTGCCATATTTGGTCATAATATTGAAAAATTCAGTCCCGGAAGGCTTAAACCGTGGCGATACGCTGGTGTTTCATATCCTGCTGGCTGCAGAGCCGGATGTGCTGCTGGAAGCTGGCGAGGGAGGGGAAATGCACCGCCGCGCTGGTGCTGTGCCCGCCGCCGCGGATGCCGAGACTTTTGCACAGATAGGCGGCAACCGCGCTGGCATCGGGCGTACCGCTGGAGCGCAGGCTGACGGTGACAGAGCCATTACCCTGCACATACCATGCGCCGCCAAGGCCTGCGCCGGTTTTCTCGCCCTGCTGCACCAGCCATGTCGAAATATAACGCCCGAAGTTTTGCACATCGGCATTCACAAGCGCGACCCAGACCGGCGCGCTGTGATCGGCGAGCGTGATTTGCGCATACATGATGTTATCGTCCAGTTTGCTGATGCGCGTGTCTTGGTCGTGCATAATATTGCGGCCCAGCGCGACCATATCGTCAAGCGTCAGGTGCGACATCGCCACGAAAGATTGAAAGGCGGTATCGATGCTGGTGATGTTTTTTGAATCGATCAGTGCGGCGGCCGCGTAATCGTCTTCTGTTTCCAGCAGATTCTGGCCGAGATCCATTTTGGCGATCAGTTTGAAAAAAACCGGTGCGGGCGTATCGGGGAAAAGATATTCCCAGACCATATTGGCGGCAGACGGATGCTGCGCGTCAATGCGCAGGAAAAGCTCTGGCACGCCCTCGCCTTCAGGGGCGCTGAAACCGAGCAGTGCCTCTGCCGCGCTTTTGTGATGGTCGGCGACGATCACGCGCGCTGCGCGGGCGGGCGACGTCAAAAGTTCCGTCAAAAAGGCGCGGGTAGGGGCGACGTCCACGAAAACCACATCGATGGTGCCGGCGTCATCCGGCGCGGACAGGTGGCCGCGCATGGTGGTTTCCGCCTCTTCGATATTGTGGTGGCCGTAGGGGATATAATCGATGCGCACATCGGGGTCGCTGCCCCATTTGCAAGACACCGCCCAAGCCGAGGCGAGGCCGTCGATGCAGTCCATATGGTAGACGACCAGTAGATGTCTATTACTATTTGAATTCAATGGCTTCACCGTTAAATGCCGATTGTGCCGCAAGGCGGGATCGCCGTGATATTGCCCCGCGCTGGCCGGATCGGCAAGGGTTGATTATGGGTTGATTTTGATATGTAAACACATTATACCAGAAGACCAATAACGAAAGGTCATTAAAGAGATGGTTCTGGGCTTTAGCCAGAAAGAGCGCAACGCCGTGCTATGGGCCGCCGTGAAAAACGGCAAGGCCGATCCGATCCGTCTGTCGGTTCAGCGCGGCGGTGACCCGAATATGGCCGTGCCGGATGGCAGCGGCAGCATTCTGGCTTGGGCGGCAGAGCAGTATTACAACAGAGATGCACGTGACAGCAGCTTTGCGTTGCTGGACGCCGGCGCCGACCCGAACTTGCAAAACGAGAGCGGCAACACCCCGCTTCATTACGCCGCCCGCCGGTCGCACCGCGACATCATCACCAAAATGATGGAAAAGGGCGGCGACCCGCTGGTGCGCAACAAAAGCGGCCAGACCCCGCTGTCGCATGCGATTTCCGAACGTGACTGGAACAGCTTGCAAATCATGATGACGCCCGATGTTCTGGCGCGTCTGCCTGTACCCGTGGCGGGCGACCGCGACAGTTTTCAACTTTTTTTGCTGGCGCGCGATATCATCGATCAGGGCGGTCATCCGCATTACTTCAAAACGCTTCTGGACGGAATACCGGATATTTCGCTCGGGCTGGAGGCCGGATACAGCCTTGCCCACAGCGCGGTTGCCCGCAATAACACGGCCATGCTGGATGCGCTGATGGCGCGCAGCGAATTCGATATCAATGCCGTCATCCGCGGCGGACGCACGCTTTTGCATACGGCACTCGGTAACAAAAACATTGATATGGCGCAAAGCCTGATTGCCAAGGGCGCGGATATTGCCGCCGTGGATGCGAGCGGCCGCAGCGTGCTGGAAGCTGCCGCACAGCAGGGTTCTATTCCGCTGATGAACCAGATCATGAAAAAACTGCGCGAGAAGACGGGGCAGGAGCAGGTCGATATCGACACGCTGAACCGCGCGCTGATCGCCGCCGCCGACAACGGCCATGCGCGTGCAGCCGAGGTGCTGATCCGCGCCGGTGCCGACAAAGACACCGTGAATGTCAAAGGCGAAACGCCGCTGATTCTGGCGACCAAAGGGCAGCATATGGAAGTCGTCAAAATGCTGATCGTCAAATACGAAGCCGATACGCAAATACCCGATACTTCGGGCATGATTGCCTATGACCATGCGCTGGAGCATAAAAAGAAGGACAAGGCCGAACTGGCCGAATACCTGATCCTGTTCCAGCCCGGTTACGAGCCGCCACCGCCACCACCACCACCACCGCCGCCGGTTGACCACAGCCGGTATGTCAAGGCCAGCGATTTCAGTATCGATGTAAAAGAAAAAGGCCTGACCATGACGTTTAATTTCTGGACGCAGCAGGTCATCTACCGCGACCCCGAGGTCAAGCAGGGCAACAACATGACGATCATGCGCTTTGATGAAATCCAGAGGCAGGAATCGATTGCGGAAGCACACGAAATGCTGGTGCGCCTGAACGGCAGGCCGCCTGCCTATGAGGCCGTGGGCGCGCAGAAAAAAGGCGGCCTCGGCGGGCTGAACAAGCCTTCCTGAGCCAATCCCTTACATCTTCGGCAGCGTGACGCCTTCTTGTTTCATGTATTTTCCGGCGCGGTCGGCGTAGGAGACTTCGCAGGGGCTTGCGCCCTGGAAGAAGAGGAACTGCGCGATGCCTTCGTTGGCATAGACTTTTGCGGGCAGGGGCGTGGTGTTGGAAATTTCCAGCGTGACCTGACCTTCCCATTCCGGCTCCAGCGGCGTGACGTTGACGATGAGGCCGCAGCGCGCATAGGTGCTTTTGCCAAGGCAGACAACCAGCACATCGCGCGGGATTTTAAACGTTTCAATCGTCCGGCACAGCACAAACGAATTCGGCGGAATGACGCAGACATCGGTCTTGCGTCTGACGAAACTGTCGTTGCTGAAATTTTTGGGATCAACGATGGCGTTATCGACGTTGGTGAAAATCATGAACTCATCCGACAGGCGGCAGTCGTAGCCGTAGGACGACAGGCCGTATGAAATCACACCTTCGCGCTTCAGACGTTCTTCGAACGGCGTGATCATGCCATGTTCAAGCGCTTGTTTGCGGATCCAGCTGTCGGGCATGATGGGCATTGTCAGTCTTCCTTTTTAAGCGTTGCGTCTTTTTGACTTGTGTCGGCGCCGGATGCGGCGCGGGTTTTGCTTTGCTGTTTGCGCTTCATCAGGTTGGCGCGCAGCGCGGATGCGCGCGCCTCGGCTTTTTTGTTGGCAGCGCGCGCTTCGGCTTTCTGTGCGGTGTCGCGCGGTGCGCCTGCTTGGGGATTGTCGTCTTTGGTCATGCCGACACCCTAGCGATTGCGCGGGGGCGGGGTCAAGAGCGGCGACAAACCTGCCCGATGCTTTGCTGATTCCGGAGCATTTTTAAACTGATTCCGAGCATATACCCCATATAAGTCGTTATTATTCAATTGGTTGTCAGTTTGTTGTGGACGCGGTGCATAAGTACCCCTAGGCTTTAATTGCAGGCACAAAGGGACGCAAAACCCGGCGGGGCTGCAAAGTGTTCAACAACCAAAGGAAACTGCATGACCAACTGGCTTAAAAAAATCTTTGACCGTGTTTCGGGCCGTACTGCCGCACCGGAACAAAACAACGAAACCCTCGCCGAGCGCATGAACCGCGTCTCCGGCCATAGCCAAGAAGCCCGCGAAGCAGCGCGTGAAATCGTCCGGAACGATACCGCCCGTGCAAAAGCCCGCGAAACCGCCCAGCGCAAACGCCGCAATAGCACGGCGCCGGGCTATGGCTCCACCTCCCGCCGCACGTCCGATGATACCTATATCCACAGCCCGCTTTGGTACTCTTCGGGTGATAGTGGCTCCTCGGGCAGCTATAGCAGCGGCGACAGCGGCGGTTCCTGCGGTGGCGGGGATGGCGGCGGCGGTGGCGATTAAAGCCTCTCTCTGAATGATCCGCTTCCTTTTAACTCTCAGCAGGCGCTGCCACAGGCAGGCGCCTTTTTTAATGCCCGAAACAGGCCGTCGTTTCCGCGGGCTTCCTGCGGCAAACCCCTGAAAAGGCGCGTAAAATCAACTGATTTACCAGCACGGAAACGACGCTTGTTTATTTTGGAAAAGTGGTGTAACTTGCGCCCCTGTCCGGTCACCCCGCAGGGGGTTCACGCCGCGCGCTGTTGTAGCTCAGTGGTAGAGCACTCCCTTGGTAAGGGAGAGGTCGTGAGTTCAATCCTCATCAACAGCACCATTTTTCAATCCACGCACTTGTTATCTTTTCGCCTCTGCATCAGTTTATTCGGGTACAGGAAGGTTTCGCATGACAGAAAATCAAATCACGCCGCACACGTCAGCGATAGAAGACAGGCTTTGGGCTGCTTTTGCCGGCGCGATTGCCGGTAGCGGCTCTGCACTGGGTGCGATCGTCTTTGCTTATATGATTGTCGATGAGGCGGGTATCGCAGGAGCGATCCTGTGCGGCACAATCTCTGCGGCTTTGGCTATTCCCGTCGCGCGACGAAAAGTAAAACAGACAAGACCCTTTGCGGCCGCCGCCGGATTTTTTGCGCCGATTGTTGCGGTGGTTCTCATTTTTCTTTGATAAAATTTACTCAGGCTGCATCGGCTCCAGCGCGAAATTCCATGATGATCCTTGCGCGGTGATGCAGGCAGTCAGGTCGTGATCGACGGTGAGGGAGACCCATTCGCGCCGCTCGCGGCTCATAAACCACATATGCACGATACCTGTGTTGTCGATGGCATCGGCCAGATAGCCAAGGCGGCGTTGCGACACGATGATCTTCAAAAGATCATCCAGTTTCTGGCAGGGGATTTGTGTGGCGGGCGCGGCGGTGACGGCGGCCAGAGCGGCTTCTTCTTCGGCGCTTTGTTTTTCGCGTGCTTTTTCGGCGGCCAGCTGCTCGGCCTTTTCGCGCGCGGCTTTGGCACGGACGGAATCTTCGACGCGGATGCGCCCGCTGGCATCGGGGTTGCTGTTGAACATTTTGCGCCCCGCTTTCAGGCGGTGCTCCAGCAGATAATTGTCATGACCGGCGCCGTCCTCCTGCGCTGCCGCACCGCCGGATAAAAAAGCCGTGCAAAGGACAAGGGCACAGATCAGAACGCTCAGGCGTGCGGCGGTTTTCACGCTTCCGTCCCGCCGACGGTGAGGCCGTCGATGCGCAGCGTGGGCTGGCCGACGCCGACAGGGACGCTCTGGCCTTCTTTGCCGCAGGTGCCGATGCCGTCGTCGAGCTTCATGTCGTTGCCGATCATCTTCACCTTGGTCAGTGCATCCGGCCCGTTGCCGATCAGCGTCGCGCCTTTGACCGGCGCGCCGATTTTGCCGTTTTCGATCAGATAGGCTTCGGAGGCTTCAAAGACGAATTTGCCGGAGGTAATATCTACCTGTCCGCCGCTAAAATTGACGGCATAGAGGCCTTTTTTGACAGAGGCGAGAATTTCATCGCGGCTATGCGTGCCGTTCATCATGACTGTATTGGTCATGCGCGGCATCGGGTGGTCGGCATAGCTTTCGCGGCGGCCGTTGCCCGTGGGTTTCACGCCCATCAGGCGGGCGGTCATGCGGTCTTGCAGGTAACCGACAAGGATGCCGTCTTCGATCAAAACGTTGCGCTGCGACGGCGTGCCTTCGTCGTCGATGGTGATGGAGCCGCGGCGGTTTGGCAGTGTGCCGTCATCCACAACGGTAACGCCGCGCGCGGCAACCTGTTCGCCGATCAGTCCGGAGAAGGCGGAGGTCAGCTTGCGGTTGAAATCGCCCTCCAGCCCGTGGCCGATGGCTTCGTGCAGCAAAATGCCCGGCCAGCCCGCACCCAGCACCAGTGTCATCTCGCCTGCAGGCGTGGCCACGGCGTCAAGGTTCACCAGCGCCTGACGATAGGCCTCGTCGACCGCGCCTTTCCATGTTGCCGCATCAAAAAGACTGTCATAGCTGTAACGTCCACCCATGCCATGATAGCCGTCTTCCATACGGCCGTTCGCATCTTCGACATAGACCGAGACATTGATGCGCACAAGGGGGCGGATATCGGCGCTTTTGCCGCCGTCGGCACGCAAAATCTGTACGGCCTTCCATGAGGCCGCCAGCTGCACCGATACCTGTTTCACGCGGCTGTCTTTGGCACGGGCATACTGGTCGATGTCTTGCAGCAACTTGACTTTTTGTTCAAACGGAATTTGCAAAAGCGGGTTGTCGTCGCTGTAAAGCTGGTGGTTGGTTTTTTGCGGCGCCATGTCCATCGTGCCGCCGTATCCTTGTGCCACGCTGCGCACGGTTTCACCGGCGCGGGCGATGGCCGTTTCGGTCAGCTCGGTCGAATGGGCATAGCCGAAATTTTCCCCCGCCACGGCGCGCAGGCCGAAACCCATATCGGTATCATAGGTGCAGGTTTTCAGGCGGCCATCATCCCAGCTGAAAAATTCGGATTGCACGTATTCCAGATATAGCTCCCCGTCGTCGGCACCGCCGAGATTTTGCGCGACCAGTTTTTCGACCGCCTGCGGGTCCATCCGGTTTTTGGCATAGAACAGGTCATCGGTGGTCTTGACGTGCGCGGGCATAGGGCTTCCTTTTTAATTCAGGCTCTTAAAATAGCACCCGCCCCTGAAAAGGCGAGAATAAACATGAAAGCGCAGGGAAAGCGGAAGCGGGGACGTATTACTGACAGGAAGCGGCGCGGGCGAGGTCGCGGTGCTATATTAAGACGGAGTTTTCACATGATCTGGGAATTATTAGGGTCGGACAAGCGGGTAGAAGCCGCCTTGGCGCAGCAATTCGGCAAAGATTACGATATTGCGCCAAAAGAGCTGCCGCCCGCGCCGCAGGCGACAGAAGATTTCCGCGCTGCAGCAGAGGTTTCCGCCGTTTTGCGCTATCGCACACCCCGCGCATAAGGGCTTTTGCGCGCGCCCTCTATGGGCTAGAGTATCCCCCAGTGTGAATTCACCACAAAGGGGATGCCCCGATGGATGCAGACGCCCGAGCCAAAGGCCATCGCCTTGTCGCCGCCGCCGCCAAAGGCGAGACAGAGGCCTTGAAGGCTGCGCTGGAAGACGGCGCGGATGTCCATTTCGAACAAGACCTGCCCCTGCGCAGCGCCGCCTTTACCGGCCAGATCGACTGCCTGAAGATACTGGTCGAGGCAGGTGCCGATGTTTCCGCCCAGTTCCACGAAGCGCTTTTTGTCGCCGCCAAGGCGGGTGACCGCGAGATGGTGGATTATTTGCTCGATCAGGGCGGCGATCCTGTTATCGTTATGAAATTTCACGATAAAAAATTGGATACGGCCAGCCGTGATCTGCTGACAGGGCGGGGTTTGCGCGACTCTTTTGAAAAAGCAAAGCAAGATCAGGATCTTATCGCGAATCTGGCCGAAGAGGCGCAGCGTAACGGGCTGAAATTCAACCGCCGCCCACCCGCGCCCTGATCTTAAAACGCAGACAAATCAGTGTTTTGTTCATATACACTTGTAAATAGAGGTTGACTTTAACTTTCTATTAACATAATGTACGCGCAGATTTGAAGAGCGAGCCGCCCCTGCAAGGAATGCAGACGAAAGCGAAAAGAATTTGACGGCTCCCCAATCGAAGCCAAGGAGTAAGAAAATGTTCTGGAGATGGTTTGTATCCGACCGCAAGGTTCTGGAAGCGCTGGCAGAGTCGAGCGAAACCTATGATATTTGCCCCAATGTTATTCAGGCCCCCGCCAATATGGACGAGGAACAGCCTGCTTTGGACGCAAACGGCAAGCCGCGCCTGACGCTGTGGACGGACTTTCAGTATTCCAAAGAAGAAGCCGATCTCAAGATCGAGGAATACTGGGCAGGCGTTGCCGCTAACAAGAACCGCTAAAGGCGGCCTTTCTGCGGATAATTTATAAAAGCCCGCCTGCGCGGAGCGTTCATAAAAGCCCGCCTGCGCGGGCAATCCCATAAAGACGTAAATTTATATCAGGATTGAGTGACTTTGACCGTTGCTCTAGAATCCCCGCAGATCAATTTCTGTGGGGATTCTACCTATGTCTGTCTTTGCCTCGCGCCTTGCTGCTTCTTCCGCCGAGTTTCTGGCCAATCGCGAAGCGATGGAAAACATCGTCGCCGATTTTAAATCGAAATTGGGCGAGATTGAAAAAGGTGGCGACGACAACGCGCGCGCCAAGCACCTTGCCCGCGGCAAAATGCTGCCGCGTGACCGTGTGCGGCATCTGATCGACCCGGGCGCGCCGTTCCTCGAATTTTCTGCTTTCGCGGCGCAGGGCGTTTATCCGGACAATGTGCCGGGCGCGGGGATGATAACCGGCATCGGCCGCGTATCGGGGCAGGAATGCGTGATTGTGGCGAACGATGCCACCGTCAAGGGCGGCACGTATTATCCGCTCACCGTCAAAAAACATCTGCGCGCGCAGGAAATTGCGCAGCAGAACAATCTGCCCTGCGTTTATCTGGTCGATAGCGGCGGCGCGTTTTTGCCACTGCAAGATGAAGTCTTTCCGGACAAAGAACATTTCGGGCGCATCTTTTATAATCAGGCCAATATGTCGGCCATGGGCATTCCGCAGATTGCCGCCGTCATGGGCAGCTGCACGGCGGGCGGCGCTTATGTGCCGGCGATGTCCGATGAATCGATCATTGTTAAAAATCAGGGTACGATTTTCCTAGGCGGTCCGCCGCTGGTGAAGGCGGCAACGGGCGAAGAAGTCTCCGCCGAAGACCTTGGTGGTGCCGATGTGCATTGCCGCCAGTCCGGCGTCACCGACCATTACGCGCAAAACGACGGCCATGCGCTGTCGATTGTGCGCCGTATCGTGGGCAATTTGAACCGCACCAAAAACATCGGCCTTGCCGTGCGCGCGGCGGCGGAGCCGAAATACGACCCGTCCGAAATCTACGGCATCATCCCCAAGGACAGCCGCAAGCCGTTTGATGTGCGCGAAATCATCGCCCGCATCGTCGATAACAGCGAATTTGACGAATTTAAAAAATTGTATGGCGAAACGCTGGTTTGCGGCTTTGCGCATCTCTTCGGCTATCCGGTCGGCATTATTGCGAATAACGGGATTTTGTTCTCGGAAAGTGCGCTCAAAGGCGCGCATTTTGTCGAACTGTGCTGCCAGCGCGGCATTCCGCTGATCTTTTTGCAAAACATCACGGGCTTTATGGTCGGCCGCGCCTACGAAGCGGGCGGCATCGCCAAAGACGGCGCCAAGCTGGTGCATGCCGTTTCCTGCGCGCAGGTGCCGAAACTGACCGTGCTGATCGGCGGGTCTTTTGGCGCGGGCAACTATGGCATGTGTGGGCGCGCGTTCAATCCGCGTTTCCTCTTCACATGGCCGAACAGCCGTATCTCCGTCATGGGCGGCGAACAGGCGGCGAGCGTTCTCGCGCAGGTCAAAAAAGACACGATGGCGACTAAAGGCCAGATCTGGCCTGCCGCCGAAGAAGAGGCCTTCAAAAAACCCATCCGCGACCAATACGAAACGCAAGGCCATCCGTATTACGCCAGCGCGCGTCTGTGGGATGACGGCATCATCGACCCCGCCGATACGCGTATGGTTTTGGGGCTGTCACTCTCGGCAGCACTCAACGCCCCCATCGGCAAGCCGCAATTTGGCGTGTTCCGGATGTAGCGCATGGCGAAGGCTGCAAATTTTTTTAAAACCGCGGAATTTATTTATAATCTTGTGGTTCCTGCGGCACGAAAACGCAGGATGATTTCATCTGTCGATCCCGCGCAGGTGCCGCCCGAATTGCAGGTGGATTATTCATCCTATCAGATGGGGGTATGTTGCTTCGCGGGCAGCATCGTCCTTTTCTTTGCTTTGCCGATGATGATGATTATTGCTGTCATGCTGGGGGTCTACGGCTACAGGCGTGCAGAAAAATTCTATCCATCTTTGGAGTATGCCTTGAACGGTCTTTTCCCCTCCGCTGCGGATAACCGTCCGATCGCAGAGCGATGGACCGAAATCACCGCGCAAGATGAAATCACGCGGCCCGCAGCAGCGCGGCAGGAAGAAAAAGTATCCGGCGGCGGCCCGTGGGTTGTTTACATCATAGATGCCGAGGGCGTAGAAAAAACACTGCCGCGCCGTTTTGAAACCGACAGCGCCGCACAAAAATATGCAGATTTACAGCGCGTTCTCTCGCGCGGTAAAATCAGCCACAGCGGCGTGACCTACGCACCGGAAAGCTGAATACGAAGGTCAAGGCTGCGCCGCTTTGGCGGGGGCGGCGGTGGTTTGCGCAGGCGCGGCGGGTTTGTTTTCCGTCGGGGCTGCTGCGGGGGCGGAACGGTTGGCAATGAGGGCCTGCGATGTCGTGACGTCAATGTGTCTGATCGCGCTGACATGCTGTTCTTTCAGGATGTCGCCGCCAGCCAGCGCGTTTTTTGTCGGGTCTGAGACCAGTTCGCCGGGGCGGTCGGTGATTTTTTCCAGCGTGTCTTTTATCAGTTTGCGCTGTTCTTCGGCGGTTCTTTTGAAATCGGGGTCTTTCATGCTGGCGAGCCCATCGGCTAGAATGGACGCCGTGAAGCCGCTGCGCACGGCACCCAAGGCCGTTTCCACGGGGCAGACGTCCGCTTCCATGCCGGAGATCACGACATGCTCGATGCCAAGCTTTTTCAGGTGATCCGCCAGCGAGGCGCCTGCCGCCGCTTTCTGTATGTCGGCAACCGTCTCGTCGCGCCTGTGCGTCAGCAGGTGTGCGTAAAGGGCGGGGTTTTCTTTCAGACAGGCGCTGTCCACGAAGGCGTCGAGAAACCTTTTGCGGAACATGTCTTCGTCCGCTTTCGGGCCGCTCTTCTCTATGAACGCGGCGAAAATACTGTTGATGCGTTCTGCTTTCGCGGCATCGGCCATGCCTTCGGTGCGGAAAAACTCCATGTCTTTGCAATCTTCCGCGCTCCGCGGCTCCGCAGGCGCGGTGGACCAGTTTTCTTTGCGCGGCACGAGTTTGTTGTCGTCCGTAATCGTCACCCAGAGCGTAGGGATATTGTTGTCGCGGAGTTCCTGTATCATGCGGGCCTGATGGTCGAGATAGCGCTGCGCGCCTTCCGGGCTCAGTCCCGCGATGCAGCCGATCTGGATGTCAATCATAAGATGCACGGTATTCGGCGCGGCGGCGGACAGGGGGGCGGGGGTGGGCGCGTTATTGTTGGCGAGGGTTCCGAACTTGCTTTTCAAAACGCCCCTCCTGCTCTGTTAATAAATTATTAAGAAATGTAAAATTTATTATAGCAAATAACGGCGCGCAGGGCAAGATGATGCCCCAAAACAGCCGCGACGGAAAATTAACATTTTTGCCATAAACTACGGTTGAGATCACATGAGGGCAATCCATGACGGGCGAGACAGCAGAGAATACACCCAAAGCTTTCCGGCGGTTTTTATCGACCGAGCGCGACCATATCGTGCAGGTAATGGAAAAACTGGCGCGTGCCTTGCCGTCTGATGCGCTGGAAGACCCGCAAAATCCGCTACTGGTCAGTGTGAAGGGGGCGCGCTGTATCGGCAAATCGCTTATTCCCGCCGTATTTCGCGAAACGCTGCTGGGAGATACGCTAAAACTGGAAGGGCGCGCTGAGTTTGACGAACGCTGGAAGGGAACATCCAAAGACGGCAAGCCGCTTGAAATAGGCTTTGTCAATCTGATCTGGCCGTTCATGGATATGTCGGATGATTTGCAGGCGCTTTATCCGAAAGACCAGATAAGACCCAGCAAGCAGGATGTGGCTGATGCCTATCTGTCGCAGCGAAAGCAGGGTGGCGTGACATTTGTCAGCTTTGCCGAGCGCGCCGAAAAACTTGCCACCGGCATGGTGATTGAAATGCTCTACGAAAGTTTGCCCAAACATCTGCCGGAAGAAAAACGCCTGTCGCAAAAATTCTTCAAGGCGATGTGCGACAACAGCCTGTCGCCGTGGCTGCGCATCGTCAAAATCGAGGTATCCGATCCGCGCCTGCTGCAATCCGAAAAATTCATGCAGGCGTTGTCATCCTTGCGTGCTGTCTATAATGCGTCGCCGCGCAAAAACCCTAGCTGCGCGGCAAAACCCGCCGTGAAACCTGCTGCTTGGGGCGTCTAGTGCCATATTGACGTTGATTCCGTGAAATCATCTTTCTTGGACGGCGGCGATGGTTTTCGCTATAAAAGTATATTCATCTCTTCTCTCTGCCAGTCAGGTTTCACATGAGCGAACAAACAGTTCTTTACGGCGTTTCAAACGGCGTCGCCA
>JAUXOC010000042.1 GCA_030682495.1 Alphaproteobacteria bacterium
TGCCCCTTAGGATGACAGAGAAGCGAAGCATTCGCGTATATTCGCGTCCATTCGCGGTTCTTTTTCCTTATTTTAAGGCGGCCAGGTCCTTAGGCTACGCTGTTAAGCGTTTTTTAAGCCTGCACTGGTAATCTGAAATCATCTCCTCGAAATATCGCTTCGGAGACTGTGGATAAGTCCTCTCGGGGGCTTGAGATATGGTGATGAAGTTGCCATATCTTTGTAAAGAAAAAACCATTTTTGACCTTCTGCGTGTATGCAGGCGCAGCGGGTACAACTTATGTTTTTAAGGCGCAAATTTTTTTCGCGCGCGCGACGCGGACTTTTGCTCGGAATGGGCATAGGTCAAGATAAAAATGGCACAGTCATGAAAATTTTTTGCGGCGGCGTTTATAGACAGCCCCCCAAGATGTGGTATGCTTTGAACTGTCGGGCACAAGGATTAGTGCTTATGGGGTCTAACTCCTTGTTAACCGACAGGCTCTTGAAATCATCCACAGATTCACGGGTCCTCGAAGCGAACAAAAAAGAAAAATAATAATTATGTATTATGGGGAGGCACAATCGATGTTCGATGTCGCACAACTTGCGAAAGGCGCTAAGGTACAAATCGACCGTTCCCGCGATTCCTATTTGACGGAATTCGGCAAGGCGACTCTGCTTGACCGCTATCTGTTGCCCGGCGAGACGTTTCAGGACCTCTTCGCCCGCGTTGCCATGTATTATGGTGATGACACAGCGCATGCACAGCGTCTGTACGACTATATCTCGAAACTCTGGTTTATGCCCGCCACCCCCGTCCTGTCCAATGGAGGCACGGAACGCGGCTTGCCGATTTCCTGCTTCCTCAATGAATGCGACGACAGCCTGAACGGCATCGTTGACCTTTGGAACGAAAACGTCTGGCTCGCTTCGCGCGGCGGCGGCATTGGTTCTTATTGGGGCAACCTGCGCTCGATCGGTGAAAAAGTCGGACGCAACGGCAAGACCTCCGGCATCATCCCCTTTATCCGCGTGCAAGACAGCCTGACGCTGGCGATCTCGCAAGGCTCGCTCCGCCGTGGTTCCGCCGCGGTCTATCTGCCGGTCTGGCATCCTGAAATTGAAGATTTCGTCGAAATCCGCAAGCCCTCCGGCGGCGACCCGAACCGCAAGGCGCTCAACCTGCACCATGGTATCGTGATTTCCGACGCCTTTATGCGCGCCGTTGAAAAAGACGAAGAATGGGCATTGCTGTCGCCGAAAGACGGCGCGGTGATCGACCGCATTTCCGCGCGCAATCTCTGGATTCGTATCCTGACCGCGCGCATCGAAACCGGCGAGCCCTATATTATTTACGGCGATACCGTCAACCGCGCCATCCCCGAGCATCACAAGCTGGCGGGTCTGAACGTGAAAATGTCCAATCTCTGCAGCGAAATCACGCTGCCGACGGGCAAGGATCATCACGGTCAGGAGCGCACGGCGGTTTGCTGCCTGTCGTCCCTCAACCTCGAAAATTTCGAGGAATGGGAAGATCACCCGATGATTATCGAAGACATCATGCGCTTCCTCGATAACGTGCTCGAAGATTTCATCCGCAAAGCACCCGATACCATGATGCGTGCGAAATACTCCGCGATGCGTGAACGCTCGGTTGGTCTTGGCGTCATGGGTTTCCACTCTTTCCTGCAATCCAAGATGGTTCCGATGGAATCCGTCATGGCGAAGGTCTGGAACAAGCGTATGTTCAAGCACATCAAGACGCAGGCCGATGCGGCCTCTGTCAAGCTGGCGCACGAACGCGGCCCTTGCCCCGATGCAAAAGAATACGGCATCATGGAGCGCTTTTCGAACAAGATGGCGATTGCGCCCACGGCGTCGATCTCTATCATCACCGGCGGCGCGTCGCCGGGGATCGAACCCAATACGGCCAATGCCTATACGCATAAAACGCTGTCCGGTTCGCACTTCGTGCGCAACAAGTATCTGGAACAGCTGCTTGAAACCAAAGACCTCAACAACGAAGAGATGTGGTCGAACATCATCACGCATGAAGGTTCCGTCCAGCATCTCGACTGCCTCTCGCAAGATGAAAAAGATGTGTTCAAAACCGCCTTCGAACTTGACCAGCGCTGGCTGATCGAACACGCGGCGGACCGCACGCCTTATATCTGTCAGGCGCAGTCGCTGAACGTTTTCCTGCCCGCAGACGTGCACAAGCGCGAATTGCACCAGATCCACTGGATGGCATGGAAGAAGGGTGTCAAATCGCTTTACTACTGCCGTTCCAAATCCATCCAGCGCGCTGAAAACGCGCATGGCGGTGACGGACGCCTGAAGATCGCCACCAGTGCGACAGCAGGCGAGGGCACATCGGCGTCCAAGTACGACGAGTGCCTGGCCTGCCAGTAAGCGGAAATCCGTAAAGCATAAAGCGCAGGGGCGGATCCAACCGCGCCGCCACAAAAAAACGAAGCAACCGAAGCGAAGTTCACTTGGGGAGGAACCATCATGCATGTTTTATCGTCTGCCGAACTGAAAACCCTGTCTATCATCGGCAATCCCGACAGCTGCGATGCAATGCCGCGCGGCCATCTGGAAAAGCTCTATCGTCTTGATCTGATCGAGCCGGGTCGCTGCGGCCCCGCCCTGTCCAGCAAAGGGCAGGAAATACTGTTCAGCGGCAAATAACGGCCTATATCAATCTTGCCCCGCTGGTGGGCGCGCGATACAAACCTTCTGCCGGCACCGCGCCGGCAGAATCACCTCCGAAGGAAAAACCCATGTCCCGTCTTCTGACCGAAAATCACGTCTACAAACCGTTTTACTACCCTTGGGCTTATGAGGCGTGGCTGACGCAGCAGCGCGTGCATTGGCTGCCCGAAGAAGTGCCGATGGCCGAGGACGTACGCGACTGGAAACAAAAACTGACGCCGTCGGAAAAAAACCTGCTGACGCAAATCTTCCGCTTTTTCACGCAGGCCGACGTTGAAGTCAACAACTGCTACATGAAGCATTACTCGCAGGTCTTCAAACCGACCGAAGTGCAGATGATGCTCTGTGCGTTTTCCAATATCGAAACCATCCACATCGCCGCTTATTCGCACCTGCTCGATACCCTCGGCATGCCGGAGCTGGAATATTCCGCCTTCATGAAATACAAGGAAATGAAGGACAAGTTCGATTATATGCAAGGGTTCAACGTGAATTCCAAGCGGGATATCGCCATGACCATGGCGGTATTCGGCGGCTTCACCGAAGGGCTTCAGCTCTTTGCGTCTTTTGCGATGCTGATGAACTTCCCGCGCTTTAATAAAATGAAGGGCATGGGGCAGATCGTCACATGGTCGGTGCGTGACGAGACGCTGCACACGCTTTCCGTCATCCGCTTGTTCAAAACCTTTATCGAAGAAAATCCGGAAGTCTGGACGGAAGACCTCAAGCAAGAAATCACCGAAGCTTGCAAAACCATCGTGCATCACGAAGATGCCTTTATCGACCTTGCTTTTGAAATGGGCGATATCGAAGGCCTGACCGCGCAGGAAGTCAAAGACTACATCCGCTACATCGGCGACCGCCGTCTGACCCAGCTGGGCCTGACGCCCGTTTTCGGCATCGAGAAAAACCCGCTGCCGTGGATGGATGCAATGCTGAACGGCGCCGAACACACCAACTTCTTTGAAAACCGCGCGACGGAATACTCCAAAGCCTCGACACAAGGATCGTGGGAAGATGCCTTTGAAGACGAGGTCTTCAAAGCCTCTGCCTGATCCTTTTGCTTCTCCGAAGCTGCACACAGAAAACCCCCGGCCCGTAACGCCGGGGGTTTTTGTATCTGGCCGTGCGGCGGATATATCGCGACGGCTCAGAATAAAATCATTTTATATCAATTGCTTGCCGGTAATTTGGCGGGCTTTTATTGACATAATGCATGGGGAGGCGTAGAGTCGCAGGCATCCATATCCTGTCCTGCGCCACACGTGCAGGGCAGCCGCCGAACGAGGAGTGTGACTTATGACTTGGGCGTTTCGTTTTGCCTTTACTGAAAAGGCGCAGAAAAAGATTTTTTTCAATGCAGCACTAGGATCGCAATCTGAGAGCGATCACGCCTTGGAGGTTGCTTTTCTCAAAGCTTTTCACGGCAGCAATCTGACGCCCCTGCGGCATTTTATGTCCGGCATCGTTACTTTTAAACGCGCGAGCGGTGAAACCAAAAAGGACGACATGTATGATAAATATGTGGTCAATCCCTTTTTAGCGCTGATGGAGACAAGCGACAAGCCTGCGGTTCTGGCCGCTACAGTTGTCGGGGGTCTGCCGAAAGAAATCAGCCAGACGATACTCGACTTTTCCTTGCGCGCGGCCAGCAGCGAAAGATCTCCCGCCATTGCCGCCGCACTTTTGGATGCGGGCGCCGACGTCAATACCAATGGCAGCCATCCGCTCTTCAACGCTGTTGTGAGAGAGAGGTCGGAGATGATTGCGCTGCTGGATGCACACGGCGCGGATTGGGAAGCGAAGCCCGGTTACTTCATCTCTGACAATCCCTCGGTGCAGAGCGAATACGCTGAATACGCGCAAATGCGTGCTGAAGCCAAGGCGGCCCTGACCGCTTCATTTGCCGTAGCGGCGCCCACGCCCGTGCCGCCGGCGGCGACGTGCGAGGAAGTCCACGTCCTGCCCACGCTGAACGTTCGCCGCCGCCCCGCTGCCGTAAACGTCCCGTAAAACCCGCCGCTTTTCCGGCGTTGTCGGATTATTCCAAGAAAACAGGCGCTTGTACGCCGGATTGACTCCGGGGGAGAAGGCGATAGACTGGGCTTGTTTCACACAATCCGTTTTGCCTGACAGGAGACGCCATGCCGCGCCCCGGTGAGAATAAATTCAGCTTCGACAGCCCGCATTGCAGTTTTGACGAGGCCTTCGGCTACGGCTATACCGGCACGCCGGATGTGGTGCGCGCGATGTGCCTGCATGCTGACCGCGAAACCAAGCTGAATGTTTTGATGGGCTGCCAGACGGGTTTTATCACCGGCCATTTTGAAAACATGCAGGTCTTTCTGGCGACATGGGTGTCGCATCATCTGCCCGACATCCGCGCCGATAAAGGCGAAGTGGGCGATGAGACATGGAAAAAAGACACCGAGGCTTTCGTCAGCAAAACCGCCGTGGCCGTCATCGAAAAAAGCAAATACCCCACTGCCGCCGCCAAAGTGCTGGTCATGAAAATGACCGATGCCGAGAAACAGCAGACGCTTGACCTGCTGCTGCGCCATGCCAGCGCGCGCAAAAACAGCGTGGTGGTCGAAGCTGTGATTGAAGCGGGCGCGAACGTCAATACCATGGGCGGCATCGCCGTCAAAAACGCGCTGGCGGGGGAGCCTGTCGATGTGCTTTCCCTGCGCGTGCTGCATAAAAAAGGCGCCGATTTTATGGCTGCCGCCGGCACATGGTCGCTGCCCGTGGAAACCGCGCGGGACTGGGATGCGCGCCTGGCCAAAGAAGAAGCCACCGCTACCATCGACGCTTTCCGTGCGCAGGTCAAAGAGCTGACCGGCGAAGTGGAAGATTTGCGCGCAAAGCTGAAGAAATACGAGCCGGATGCGCCCGCCCCAGATACGCCGCCTGCCGCGCCGCCGAAACCGCCCGCGCCGTAATTTTGAGGACTTATATATCCCCACGCGCTTGTCACCCCCGCTTCACGCGGGGGGCTGGCATGTGCCTTTGGCGCATCATATATAAAAATCGCCTTTGGTGCATATATATAAAAATGCGGTTTCACCGCACCCGGATGCCCGCGTATAAGCGGGCATGACAACGTTTTTTATTTTCAGGTAGCGTTATATATAAGTCCCGTCATTTTGATGCAAAGGCTTTGCCTGAAATCCGGCGATCCTGCGGAATGAAACTGTGTATTTGCAGCGCCGTTTTTAAATCAGACTTGGCCTTGTCCCTGACCTTGCCCGCCGCGCGGCCGTGGCTTGCGCTTGTGGACTTTCAGCGGGCGCAGCGCAGAAAAGTCGCGGCGTGAAGACGTGTCGCGGGCTTCCTGCCTGAGTGTCTCTTTCAGCTTTTCTTCGGCTTTCTCCAGAGACTGGATGATCTTTTTGTTTTTACGGGCGACAAGGTCGCGTGCGGTGGCGCCGTCTTTATCGCGGTGGCGGGTATTCGCGCCGCCGGCGATAATCGCATCCAGAATACGCAGCCTGCCGGATTTTGCCGCGCAAAGGAGCGGCGTGCGCCCGTTGTCGTCGGTGACTTCAAGATCCGCCCCCGTGTGGACGAGCGTTTCGGCGCGAACCGTCAGGTTCAGGTTTTGTGAATTTCCATCCATCGGACGGGCGGCAAGCGCCAATAGTTCACGCCCCATCGCCTGCCGGTCGATGGGCGGGGAAGGGGCGGCAGCGGTATTGAAATCGCCGAGGAGGCTCATGGCACTCTATACTGTTGTTGTGACAGCGCCATTATAGCAGACTTCAGGTAAAGAGGGTGTTAAAGCCTTAGACGATTATCCCCTTAAAGTACGTACCTCGTCATACCGGCGCAGGCCGGTATCCAGTGCGCGCAGCGCC